>JAJYNS010000054.1:16024-42495 GCA_021786195.1 Actinomycetes bacterium
CCGCCGGCGTCGCCGACCGCGATCCTGCGCCCCGCGAGCGAACCGGGGCCGGACGTCGCCAGGTTGAGCTGCTCCCTTAGGGGGCTCACGAGGTCGGCGGCCTCGTTGCGCAGGGAGAGCCGCCGCAGCTCGGCAAGCGTGCGGCGCCCGCAGACGCCGTCTTGGACGAGCCCGGCGTTGCGCTGGAAGTCCATCAGCGCGTTCACCGTCTGGTCGCCGAGGATGCCGTCGATCCGTCCGGGGTCGAAGCCGAGCTGGCTCAGGCGGCGCTGGAGCTCGGCGACGTCGTCGCCCCGCAGCATCGGCCGGCGCCGGTAAAGGGGTCGGTCGCCCAGGTGGTAGCCCGCCTCGACGATCGCCGCCCAGCTCTGGGGCCCGACGACGCCGTCGGCCCGGAGGCCTCGCTCCAGCTGGAACGCGACGACGCAGGTGCGGGTCTCGTCGTCGAAGACACCGCCTGAGCAGGGGTGACCGAGCTTGGTGAGGCGCTCCTGCAGATCGCTGACGGCGTCGCCCTCGTCCCCGAGCGAGAGCGGCAGCGAAGGACCCGTGGCCTCAGCCATGCCGGTGCCGGTCGGAAGCTGCAGCCGGGGCGGTCACGCCGACATGCTACGAGCCGCCCTGTCGCCGGGCCACGACGGCAGGAAGGCCGCGAGCACAACCTCGGCTTCGCCGGGGCCCGCTGCCGGCCCGCGGCTCGGCGGCGGGGCCGGGGCCCGATCAGAGGTGCGGCTCGATATGCGCGAGAAGCGCCGACTTCGGCTTGGCGCCGACGATGCGCGCCAGGGCCTCTCCGTCCTTGAAGAGGATCAGCGTGGGGATGCTCATCACCTCGAAGCGCTGGGCGGTCCTGACGTTGTCGTCGACGTTGAGCCGGGCCACCTGGAGCACGCCGGCCTTCTCGGTCGCGATCTCCTCGAGTATCGGCTCGATCATCTTGCAGGGCCCGCACCACTCGGCCCAGAAGTCGACGAGGACCGGCGTGGTGGCCAGCTTGACCTGCTCGTCGAAGGTGGCGTCGGTGAGGGTGAGGGTGCTGTCGGGCAACTTCGTTCTCCTAGTCTCTCCACGTGGCCGGCGTCCCCGGCCGCGCCTCGCGCCGGCCGCAGCGGCCCGGCCCGTTCCTCCTCGATCCGACCGCTCAGGCGTGCCCTTGGGACTCGAGGTACCGCTCGACGTCGATCGCTGCCATGCAGCCCGACCCTGCCGCCGTGATGGCCTGGCGGTAGACGTGGTCCTGGACGTCGCCGCACGCGAACACGCCGTCGACGCTCGTTCGAGTCCCACCGTAGGTCGTGACGTACCCCGCGGCGTCCGTCTCGAGCTGGCCGGCGAACAGCGACGTGTTCGGCGCGTGGCCGATCGCGACGAAGCAGCCCTCGACCGGGACCTCGCTAAGGGCGCCGGTCACGACGTTGCGGACCGACAGCGCCCGGACGCTGTCCTCACCCAGGACCTCCTCCACGACGGAGTCCCACAGGAAGGAGATCTTCGGGTTCGCCATCGCCCGGTCCTGCATGATCTTCGAGGCCCTCAGCTGCTTGCGGCGGTGCACGATCAGCACCGACGAGGCGAACTTGGTGAGGAAGATCGCCTCCTCGAGCGCTGAGTCGCCCCCCCCGACGACGGCGATCGGCCGGCCTCGGAAGAAGAACCCGTCGCAGGTGGCGCACGTCGAGAGGCCGTGCCCGAGCAGCCGCGCCTCGCCGGGCACGTCGAGCATGAGCGAGCGGGCCCCGGTCGCGACGACGAGCGCCCGGGCCCGGACCTGGGGCTCGCCGTCGGGGTCGCCGTACCAGACGGCGAAGGGCCTCGAGGAGAGATCGACGCGCGTCGCCCTCACCGTGCGGATCTCGGCACCGAAGCGCTCCGCCTGGGCCCGGAAGCTCGCCATGAGCTCCGGCCCCATGACGCCGTCGACGAAGCCGGGGAAGTTCTCCACCTCCGTCGTCAACATCAGCTGCCCGCCCGGCTGGTCGCTCGTCGAGGAGGGCTCTCCTTCGAGGACGAGCGGCTTGAGGTCGGCGCGGGCGGTGTAGATCGCGGCCGTCAGCCCCGCGGGGCCCGAGCCGATGATGACAACGTCGCGCACCTCGGCGACATCGTCAGGGCGGTCCGCCGTCTGCGACCCCGCCTCATCCGTGCGCTGAGCGCCTGTCGGCATCTTCACTCCTCCGAATCCCTCCGAGCTTCACGAGCAACGCACCGGCGGCGCTGAAGATTCCCCCGATGACGAGATCGCTCGCCCAGACCCGGCCGCCGAAGGCGTCGGCGGTGAGCAGCCGGACCACCCCGATGGCGACGACCACGAGGATGAAGGCCACGATCAGCGACACGAGCGACCCGACGACGAGGGCCCGGACGGCGAAGAGCACCGGACGGACCGACCGGTCGCGCACCGCTCCGACGAAGCGCTCGACGAGTTGGGTCGCCTGCGAGGCCCAGTCGTCGTGCTGCGCTGCTCGCTGCTCGCCTCCGGTCATGGTCGCGAGGTTAGAAGCTCAGGCGAGCTGGACGCAGACCCCGAGCGTCCCGGGGCCGGTGTGGGCGCCGATGACGGGTCCGATGTAGCCGACGCTGGAGGGTTCGCCCGCGCCCGCCTCGGCGAGCGCAGCGACGAGGACGTCCACGTCGGCGGCCGCCGCGTGGACGACGGCGAGCCGGCGGTGCGCCCCGAGGGAGGCGACCCTCTCGGCGAGGTAGCGGATCGACCTCCCCCTCGTCCGCTGGCGCGACTCCCCGACGACGACACCTCCTCGCACCTCTATCACCGGCTTGATCGAGAGCAGCGAGCCGAAGAACGCCTGAGCAGAGCCGATACGCCCTCCCCGCCTCAGGGTCTCGAGCGACTCGAGCGTGCCGAGGACGCGGACCTTCTCGATGCACGCCAGCGCCGCCGCCGCGACCTCGTCCGGGGCGGCGCCGGCGGCGGCCGCCTCGGCGGCCTCGAGGACGACGAAGCCCTCACCCATCGTCGCGGTCCTCGAGTCGATGACGGTGACGGGGATGTCCCCCGAGGCCTCCGCGGCGCCGGCCATCGCGGCCTGGTGCGTCGCAGAGAGCTCCGAGGAGAGCGTGACGCACACGACCCCCCCGGCCCCGGACCTCGCCGCGTCGGAGAAGACCTCCCGGAAGGCCCCCGGCGACGGGGCGGAGGTCTCCGCCAGCGAGCCGGAGGCCTCCAGCCTCGACCAGAACTCGGCTGCCGGGAGCCCGCGTGCCGGCACGGCGCCTGGGCCGATGCGCACATCGAGCTCGACGACCGAGATGTCGAGCGCCTCGACGAGCTCCTCGGGCAGGTCGGCGGCGCTGTCGGTGACCACCTTGGTTCTGGGCATGCCCCTTCCTTCTCCTGCCCCGTCGCTCCCGGCGCCGGTACCGTAACCGCCCGGAGCCCTAGCCGGCGCCGGCCGGCGGCCCGGGCGGCGCGGCGGGCCGCCGCAGGCGGGAGCGCACCATCCCCGCGATGCCGGCGCCCCCGAGGTACACGAGGCCGCCGACGAGGATCTCCGCGAGCAGCTTCCCCCAGCCGAGGAGGCCCGTGCCCGCCCCGAGCAGCGCTGAGACGAGCGCGACGGCAAAGGCCATCGCCACGCTGAGCACGAGGGCTCGGCCGGCGGCGAGCAGGAGCCCCGTGCCACCCATCGGCCCGAGCCGCTCCCGCAGCACGGCGAGCCCGACGACTGCGGCGACGGTGTAGGCGACGGAGTAGGACAGCGCGAGCCCCCGCACGCCTAGGGGGCTGTAGAGGACGAAGGCGAGCAGGATGTTGGTCGCGTTCTCGAGGACGTAGCAGACGAAGGCGGTCCGGGTGTCCTGCATCGCCTGGAAGGCCCGGACCTCGAGCAGGAACACGGAGAACCCCGGGAGGCCGAGGGCGAACAGGGCGAGCACGGAAGCGGTGAGCTCGGCGTAGTGGTGGCTCTCGGCGCCGTGCTGGAGGAGCAGGACCATGGCCTCCCGGGCCAGGACGAGATAGCCCACCGCGGCCGGGAGGACCAGCGCGAGGGTCTGGCGGGTCGCCCGGGTGAAGCGCCGGCCGAGGAGCGAGAGGCGACCCGAGGCGAAGGCCCGAGCCATGTCGGGGCTCGCGACGTTCATCACCGAGACGGCGACGACGGCGAAGGGGAAGGTGAAGAACTGATAGGCGTAGGTGTAGGCGCTGACGCTGCCGCCTCCGAGGTGGTACTCCAGCGCGAGCACGATGAAGGTCGCGACCTGGTTGGCCACGACGAAGCCGAAGGTCCAGCCCGACAGGGCCACGATTCTCCTGATCGCCGGGTCCCTCGGCCGCCACACTGGCCGGAGCCGCACCCCTGAGCGCGCGAGGGAGGGCAGGAGGGCAAGCGCCTGGACCGCGACGCCCAGCGTGGTGCCGAGCCCGAGCAGGGTGACCAGCCCCTGCTCGTGCTCGACGGCGGAGATCGGGACGGCTCCCTGGACGGCGAGATGATGTGCCGCGAGGGCGAAGGCGACGAGCACGGCGATGGCGACGAGGTTGTTGAGCACGGGGACGACGCCGACGACGGCGAAGCGGTCCCGGGTGGCGAGGACCGCCTCGACCAGGCTCACCAGGCCGTAGAAGAAGACCTGGGGTGCGAACCACCGGAGCAGCTCGGTCGCGACGGCCCGCGCCGCGGGGCTCGCCGCTGACGCCCCGGAGGTGTAGGCGCCGATGACCTCGGGCGCGAAGACGGCGAGGAGGAGGGAGGCGGCCGCGAGCACGACGAGCGACAAGGTCACGACGGCCGAGATGGACTCGGCCGCCTCTTTTGGCCGGGCGGCCGCGAGGCGCTCGACGAAGACGGGGATGAACGTCGCCGACAGGATCCCGCCGAGCACGAGGTCGTGGACCATGTTCGGCGTGCTGTTCGCAAGGTTGAAGCCGTTCGCGAGGCTGGCGCCCCCGAGCGCGGCGGCCAGCGCGACGAGGCGCAGCAGCCCGGTGACCCGTGAGAGCAACGTCCCCGCTGCGGTCCCGAACGAGGCGCGGTCGAGCTGCGCCCGCCTGCTCGCCGGAGGCCGAGCCCCTGCCCGCGCCGGGCCGTGGTGCAGCCCTTCGGCGCGAGGCGTCGGGGCGGGGAAGGAGAGCGGGCGCCGGTTCACGCCACGGCGGGCGGCTCGCCGGCGGCTGCGATCTTGCGGGAAGCAGCGCGCCGGCGGCGCAGGAGCGAGCGCAGCCACCAGGCGGCGAGCACGAGAAGGGCACCGACGGAAAGGGCGATGGCCTCTGCCGAGACGAAGGTCGAGCGCACGCTGAACGAGGCGACGAGCAGCACCTTGCCCCCCACGGGCGAGAGGAGGCGCACGACGAGGCGGGAGTCCCCGGAAACCCGGGCGGCCACCTGGTAGTCGCGATCGGTCGTCTTGCCGACGAGCACGATCGGCCGGGGTCGCCCGCCCGCGGCGCCGAAGCTGAGCGCCGGGTCTCGCAGCTCGACGAGGGCGTGCACCGGGAAGCGAGACGTGGAGACGATGCTCACCGGGATCTTCCCCGTGCGGGAGGTGAGCGTGACGGTGCGCCCGGCCGGCGGCTTGAGAAGGTGAGAGAGCGCGGCCTCGGCCCGGCGGGGGGCACCCTCGTAGCGGGCTGCGGCCGACCTTCCGAGCGTGGCGGACTCGCCGAGGAGCACGGCGTCGCCGAGCCGGGAGATCAGGCCCGAGTCGTCGGGCAGCACGGAGCGCACGACGGCGATCGCTCGCCTGGCCGAGGCGATCTCGCGCTCGGAGAGGGCCGCGCGCACCCCGGGGGCGGGCACGAGACGCCGGACGGCCGGCGCGCCGTTCCCCCCGATGGGCACCGCCTCGAACGCCTGGGCCAGGGTGAGCGTCGCGAGCACCGGGCTCCGGGAGAGCCCGGAGAGCAGGGTGGAGAGGAAGGGGGCATTCGGCGTCCACCCGACGGGGTCGACGACCACCGCTCGGCGGGCTCGGCCGTAGGGGGCGTCGAAGTAGATCTCGGCGAGCTCGGCGAGGAGCTGGTGGGCCGCGAGCACCGGGTCGGCCGAGTCGGCGCTGAAGCGCGCCGCGAGCCCCGGGTCCGAGGCGAAGGCCTCCAGCCGGGAGGTGCTGCCCGTGGCGTGCGAGCCGAGCACGAGGCGGAAGGGCGAGGTCGTCGTGGAGGTCGGGACTGGCGTCCCCGGCAGGGTCGTCACCTCGGGGGAGGGCAGCACGAGCTCGTTGATGCCGTCGCGCTCGAGGAGCCGGACCGCCCGAGGGTCCAGGCCCGAGCCCGCCACGTAGGGCTCGGGAGTGCTCTCGAGCCCGAGCCCCGACGCCAGCACCTGCGCACCTCGGGCGAGCTGGAGCCTCAGCTCCCCGCCCGCGCCCGCGGACGCGAGCGCTGAGGGGTCGACGGCGGCGAACGGCGCTCCGAGCATCTCGTGGCGGCTCGGGGCCGCCCCGCCCGGCGGCGCCCCGAAGAGCCTCTCCAGGGTGCCGAGGTCGGCTTGGCTCTGGCTTGAGGCGTCGCGCCGGAGCGCCTCGAGCAGCTGGGGGGCGAGGTCGAGGGTGAGCCTCGCTCGAGGGTTGGCCGCGATCGGCTCGAGCAGGTCGGCAAGGCGCGTCAGCCGGGCCCTCCCGAGCTCCGGCGCTCCGTCGGGGAGCAACGCCGGGGACGTGCCGGCCGGCAGGACCAGGGCCACCCCGAGCGGGAGGGTCCCCGCGCTGTACGCGGTGTAGACGAGGTTGGTCGTGATCGTCGACAGGGGCGTGCCGCTCTCGGTGTCGACGAGGGCCGCCTCGAGCGGGTAGACGCCGTCGCAGGTCAGGCCGCAGTCGAGCCCGAGCGTCGGGGACGCGCTCGCCGGGGCGAGGGCCCCGCCGGACACCTCCTGACCGGTCGAGACCGGGAAGTGGACGGTCACCGCCGCCGCCACGCCGCCGGTGCCGGGCCGGCGCCCGAGCGCGCCGAGCGGGATCGTCGGCGGCGTGTCCACGGGGAGCTCGCTCGGTGGCTCCGTGCCGTTCACGGACTGGTCGAAGGCGTAGCGGCTGGTGAGACGGGAGTACAGCGCGAACTTCAGGCCGAGGCGCGAGGCGGGGAGCGGCGAGCGCACCTCGAGGCGGAGGTAGAGCCCCGATCGGCCCTGCACCCAGGAGGTCTGGGCGACGAGGGAGATCACCGACCTCGTCGCCGGGGTGGACAGGTGGCGGCGGGAGGCCGACCCGGGCGGGGCCAGCCCGACGAGGAAGGCGCCGGCGAGGACCGAGCCGAGGGCGAGCGCCGCCGCCAACCGGCGGGCGCGCGCCGCTCGGCGCTGGCTGGGGCCGGCTCCCCGGAGGGTGCGGGAGCGTCGGGACCCGGCGCCGGGACGGGGGCACGAGGCGTTCGACACGGCGGTCTCGTCCTCCGATCGGTCCTCCGAACAGTGCCGGAGCCTACCGGCGCGCCGCGCGGCCAGCTTGCCGGGACCTGTACCTTCGTCTCGTGGAGGTCGTCGTCGGGACGCACGAGCTGTTCGACGAGCACGAGACCGGGCTCGGGCATCCGGAGTCACCCGGGCGGGTCGAGGCGGTGCTCGCCGGCATCACGACCGCCCTCGCCGGTTCCGAGGACGCCGAGCTGGAGAGCGTGGTGCGCACCTTCGAGCCGCGTCCCGCGACCCGGGAGGAGCTCGAGCGCGTCCACGACCCCGCGTACCTGTACTACCTGGAGGAGCGCAGCCTGATCGGCGGCGGCGCGCTGGACGCCGACACCTACGTCTCGCCGGGCTCGTTCGACGCGGCGCTGAGGGCGGCCGGCGCGGGACCCGACGCCGTCGAGCGCCTCGACCGCGGCGAGGCCGACTCGGCGTTCCTCGTGCTGCGCCCGCCCGGGCACCACGCCCTTCCCAGCCGGGCGATGGGCTTCTGCCTCCTGAACAACGTCGCGATCACCGCCGCAGCCCTCGTCGCACGCGGCGAGCGTGTCCTCGTCGTCGACTGGGACGCCCACCACGGCAACGGCACCCAGGCCGCGTTCTACGACTCCGACGAGGTGCTCTTCGTCTCCCTCCACGAGTACCCGCTCTATCCCGGGACCGGCGCGCTCGAGGAGGTCGGCTCCGGCAGGGGGAAGGGCTCGACGATCAACGTCCCCTTCCCCTCGGGCACCTCTGGTGACGCCTACCGCCTGGCGCTCGACGAGCTGGTCGTGCCGGCAGCCGAGCGGTTCTCCCCGAGCTGGCTGCTCGTCTCGGCGGGCTTCGACGGCCACCGGGCCGACCCGCTCACGGACCTCGGGCTGACCGCGGGGGACTTCGCCGACCTCACCGAGCGCGTCGCCCGGATCGTCCCGCCCGGCCGGAGGGTCTTCTTCCTGGAGGGCGGCTACGACCTCGAAGCGCTCGCGGCGAGCGCAGGCGCGACCGTCGCCGCCCTCGCCGGGGCCAGCTACCGGCCCGAGCAGCCGAGCACCGGCGGCTTCGACGGCTCGCTCGGCGCGGGACCGGCCGGCCGTCCCCGGGCTATCGTCCAGGCCGCCTGGCAGCTCCACGAGCGCAGCCTCGAGGGCTGACCCCGGCGGCGACCGCCGCCGCGCCCCCGGTCTCACCTGCCCCGGCTTCACCCCCCGTCCCCGCCGGCCTCCTGGCGCTCGGCCCACCAGCGATCGAGCCGGCGACGCGCCTCCTCCTCGCCGATGAGACCCTCGTCGAGGCGGATCTCGAGCAGGAAGGCGAGGGCGCGCCCGACCTCGGGGCCCGGGCCGATGCCGAGCTGGTCCATCACGGCGACCCCATCGAGCTCGGGCCGGATGGCGTCGAGCTGCTCCTTCTCCCGCAGCCGGGCGAGGCGTTCCTCGAGCTCGTCCATGCGGGAGGCGAGGGCTGCCGCCCTGCGGCGGTCGCGAGTCGTGCAGTCCGCCCGGGTGAGCTGGTTGAGCCGCCAGAGCAGCTCGCCCGCGTCGCGCGCGTAGCGGCGGACCGCGGAGTCGGTCCAGCCGAGCGCGTAGGTGTGGAAGCGGAGGTGGAGCTCGACGAGGCGCGAGACGGTCTCGACGTCAGCCGCCGGGTAGCGCAGCGCCTCCATCCGTGCTCGGGTGAGGCGTGCCCCGACGACGTCGTGATGGTGGAAGCTCACGCCCTCGGGCCCGATCGAGCGAGTCTTCGGCTTGCCGACGTCGTGGAAGAGCGCGGCGAGCCGCAGCAGGCGGTCAGGCGGCGTCTTGGAGACCACGGCGATGGTGTGCGCGAGGACGTCCTTGTGCCGGTGCACCGGGTCCTGCTCCAGCGCCAGGGCGGGGAGCTCCGGCAGGAAGGCCGCGGCGAGGCCCGTCCGCACGACGAACCACAGCCCGGCCTCCGGGGACGGCAGGACGATGAGCCGGTCGAGCTCGTCACGGACGCGCTCGGCCGAGACGATGTGGAGCCGATCGGCCATGCGCTCGACTGCGGCGACGAGCTCGGGGACCGGTGTGAGGCCGTAGCCGGCGATGAACCTGGCGGCTCGCAGCATCCGCAAGGGGTCGTCGCCGAAGGAGACCTCCGGGTCGAGCGGCGTGCGCAGCGTGCGGGCGGCGAGGTCCTCGACGCCGCCGAAGGGGTCGACGAGCTCGAGGGAGGGGACCGACAGGGCCATCGCGTTGACGGTGAAGTCCCGCCTCGAGAGGTCGGTGACCACGTCGTCGCCGAAGCGGACCTCGGGCTTTCGAGACTCCGGGGAGTAGGCCTCGGCGCGATGCGTCGTGATCTCGAAGCGCCGGCCGCCCTTCGAGCAGCCGATGGTCCCGAAGCGCTTCCCCTGGAGCCAGACCGCGTCGGCGAAGGGGCGCACGATCTGCTCGACCTGCTCCGGGAGGGCGTCGGTCGTGAGGTCGAGGTCCGATCCCGCCCCGACCGGCGAGCCGTCGGGGCGCCCGACGAAACCGTCGCGGACCACGCCGCCGACCAGGTACAGCCGCTTGCCCGCCGCCGAGAAGCGCTCGGCGAGCGGCCGCACCTCGTCGAGGACCTGTCGGAACCGCTCGGGGACCACCTCCGGAGGGTAGCCAAGCGCCCGGGCGTCCACGCCCGGGCGCGTCCGGGGGTCAGTCGCCCCGGGCGAACTCCTCCACCATCCGACGAGCCTCCTCGTCCCGGTACTGGCGGGGGGGCGACTTCATGAAGTACGCCGAGGGCCCGTAGAGGGGGCCAGCGAGCCCGCGGTCGAGCCCGATGCGGGCGCAGCGGATCGCGTCGATGATCACCCCCGCCGAGTTCGGCGAGTCCCAGACCTCGAGCTTGAGCTCGACGTTGAGCGGCACGTCGCCGAAGTTGCGCCCCTCGAGACGGATGTAGGCCCACTTGCGGTCCTCGAGCCAGGGGACGTGGTCCGAGGGCCCGATGTGCACGGACTCGGCAGCGATGCCGTGGTCGATCTGGCTCGTGACGGCCCGGGTCTTGGACACCTTCTTCGACTCGAGCCTGGCTCGCTCGAGCATGTTCTTGAAGTCCATGTTGCCGCCGACGTTGAGCTGGTAGGTCCTGTCGAGCACGCTGCCGCGGTCCTCGAACAGCCGGGCGAGGACCCGGTGCACGATCGTCGCTCCCACCTGGCTCTTGATGTCGTCGCCGATGATCGGCACGCCGGCGGCGCCGAAGCGCTCCGCCCACTCCGGGTCGCTCGCGATGAACACCGGGATCGCGTTGACGAAGGCGACTCGGGCCTCCAGCGCCGCCTCGGCGTAGTGCTTCTGGGCCGCCTCAGAGCCGACGGGCAGGTAGGCGACGAGGACCTCGGCGCCTGAGCGGCGCAGCGCCTCGGCGACGTCGACCGGCGGCGCCGGGGACTCCTCGACGACCTCCCGGTAGTACCTGCCGAGCCCGTCGAGCGTCGGCCCGCGCTGCACGCTGACGCCGAGGTCGGGGACGTCGGGGGCGAAGCGGATCGTGTTGTTCGTCGGGGCGAATATCGCCTTGCCGAGGTCCAGGCCGACCTTCGCCTGGTCGACGTCGAAGGCGGCAACGAAGTCGATGTCGCCGACCCGGTAGCCGCCGAGCGCGACGTGCATCAGGCCGGGGACGCTCTCGGCCGGGTCCGCCCGGCGGTAGTACCAGACGCCCTGGACGAGCGCGCTGGCGCAGTTGCCGACGCCGGCGATCGCAACCTTGATCCGACTGTCCTTGCTCGTCATCAGCTCGCTCCTCCTGTCTCGCCGGCGGTGCCGGCCGTCATGCGTCGATCCTCCGCTGCCCCTGGCGCAGCGTTGGCCGGCCCAGGCCACCTGCCGGACGCGCCCTGCCGCCTCGACGCCGCCGCGAGCGCCGAGAGGCCGGCGAGCGCCGGCGGCGGGGCGGGCTCCTTCGGGGCGACCAGGTTGCGCTCGTCGGCGAGCAGGCGCTCGGTCCAGGCCAGGTCGCTCGCCAGGGTCTCCCGCACGTGCGCCGCGATCGCCCGCTCGTAGCGGTCGAGCTGGCGGGCCGGCCGAGCGAGGTGGTCGTCGGCCCGCTCGAGGCGCGCCAGGAGATGCATCCGCTGCCGCTCGAGCAGTCGGAGGCGCGCCTGGGGCGTGAGATGCCGAGCGAAGGCGATCCGCAGCCAGAAGCCCCGAACCTCCTGCCCCGGCGGCGTGTCGGGCGAGTCGAGCAGGCGGGCGAACAGCAGCTCGCCAGAGGCGGTGATCGCGTAGACCTTCCGCGCTCTGGTGCCACGCCCGGCGAGCGCCGTGGCGACGGCGGAAGCCCGGCGCGCCACGAGCGCGGCGCGCTCGCCGGTGAGCGAGCCGGTCCCCGCCTCGCCGGGTGTAGGCGACGGCCGGGGCAGGTCGGGCGTGCCTCCGGTGAGGACCTCGATGGCGCCCGCCTGCTCCATCCGGCCGAGAGCGGGGTAGAGGGAGCCGAAGGACAGGTTGGCCAGCGGGCCGAACTCCTCGCGGATCCGCTTGCGCAGGTCGTAGCCGTGCATGGGGCCCTGCATCAGCAGGCCGAGGACCACGAGCTCGAGCACGACCGGACCATAGCAGGTTGATGTATCGGGCCGATATGTCGAGATGAGGCGGCCTCGCCGGCGCGGGTCCGGCCGGCACCGGCTCGACCGCTCGGCGCGGCGCCGGGCTGCCGGGACGCCTGGACTCCGGGGCGGTCCGGTAGCCTTTTGCGGTGCGCACGGGATCGCCGTCCACCGCAGGAGGAGCGGAGCCGTCCGGGCTGGGCCAGGTGGAGTACCGCCTTGCCAGAGACTCCGTCGTGCGCGAGTACCGCCGGGGCCGGCTTTCCAAGCTGGACGTCTGCGACGCCCAGCCGGAGCTCCTGCGGGTCGCGCGCAACCTCGGGTGGGTGACCGAGAGCGCCTGCCCGATCTGCGAGGTCGCAAAGCTCGTGCACGTCTCGTTCGCCTTCGGCCCGAGGCTTCCGGCCGGCGGTCGGCCGCTCACGTCTCGGGCGGAGCTCGCCTCGATGGCGAGGAGCAGGGACGAGGTCGACTTTTACGTCATCGAGGTCTGCGTCGAGTGTGGCTGGAACCACCTGCTCAGGCGGTTCGACGCCCGTGTCGCGAGGAGGCGCCCGAAGCCGTTCCGCCGCTGACCCGCCGCCAACCCCGCCACCGGTCCCGAGCGGCCGGGCGTGGGCCGGTAGCGGGAAGGGCGGTGGAGCGGTTGGCGCCGTCGGCTACCATGTCGCCGTCATAGACCCCTGCCCCGGTGCGTGCCGGGGCCCCGAGCGCTCGTGTCGCCGGGTCCGGAGGAGGTTCTTGCCGCCGTGCGGCCATATGAGATAGCCGTCATCTTCGACTCCACCCTCGACGAGGGCGTCATCCGCGAGGTCCTCGACCGGATCACCGGGCACGTGCGTGCCGCCGGCGGCACGACCGGACGGGTCGACCGTTGGGGTCGCCGGCCCTTCGCCTACGAGCTTCGCCACCGCAGCGAGGGCTACTACGTCTTCGTGGAGGTGGCCGCCGAGCCGGCCGTCGTGGCCGAGGTCGACAGGATGCTCGCCCTGTCCGACGCAGTCCTTCGCCACCGGGTGATCCGCCAGCCCGAGCGGGTAGCGGGGCGCGCACCGGCGCGGCCCGCGACGCGCGAGGAGGCGGTCCCGGCGACCAAGACGGGCTAGCCCGGAGGTCTGCTCGGCAGCTGCCGAGCTGAAGGGAAACGGAGACAGCAGGATGTCCAACGGCAACACGGTGACCCTCGTCGGCAACGTCACTCGCGATCCCGAGCTGCGCTTCACGCCGAGCGGCCAGGCGACGGTGACCTTCGGCCTCGCGGTGAACCGCCGCTGGCAGAACCGCCAGACCCAGGAGTGGGAGGAGGCGACCTCGTTCTTCGACGTCGTCTGCTGGAGGGAGATGGCCGAGAACGTGAGCGAGAGCGTCACCCGCGGCGCCAGGGTGATCGTCTCCGGGCGCCTGGAGCAGCGGAGCTGGGAGACGCCCGAGGGTGAGAAGCGCTCGCGCGTCGAGGTCGTCGCCGACGAGGTCGGTCCGAGCCTGCGCTGGGCGACGGCCCAGGTCGTGAAGAACGAGCGGCGCGGCCCGGCGGGCGAGGGCTCGAGCCCGCCACCCGCGCGCTCGGCGAGCCGCTCGGGCGTCGACGCAGGGTACGCAGCAGAGGACGAGGAGCCCTTCTAGATGGCACGGAGCAACGATCGCGAGCGCTCGAGCCGGCGCGTCGCCAAGGACAGCACCCGGCGCACGAAGAAGAAGGTGTGCGTCTTCTGCAAGGAGAACATCGCCTACGTCGACTACAAGGACGTGAGCCTGCTGAGGAAGTTCATGTCCGACCGGGGCAAGATCCGGGCTCGGCGGGTCTCGGGCAACTGCGCCCAGCACCAGCGGGCGGTCGCCGTGGCGATCAAGACCTCTCGCGAGCTCGCGCTGCTCCCCTACACGCAGCGGACGACGACCGAGCGGCCCGGGGCACGCACCAGCCGCGGGAGGGAGGCAGGCGGTCGCGAGGCTCGAGAGGCCGCCGGGCGGGAGGGGGCCGCGCGCGCCAGCGAGCGGGCCCAGGGCGCCATCGCGAGCGAGGAGGAGGCGGCCGCGGGCGCGGAGGGCGACGTGACACCCGGTGAGGACACGGGCGCGACCGCTGCCGCCACGGCGAGGTCGGAGGCGGTGCGGTGAAGGTCGTGCTGAGGCGGGACCTCTCCGGGCTGGGCAAGCGTGGCGACGTCGTCGAGGTTGCCGATGGCCATGCCCGCAACTTCCTCGTCCCCACCGGCAGGGCGATCCCCGCATCGCCGGGCCTGACGAGCCAGGCGGTGGCCATGCGCCGCGGGCGCGACCTGCGGGACGCTCGCGAGCGGGAGGCGGCCGAGTCGATCGCCCAGCGGCTCGTCCCGATGGTGTTCACGATCCCGGCGCGAGCCGGGCGGGACGGGCGCCTGTTCGGGTCGGTGACCTCGAGCGACGTCGTCGAGGCGGTCGCTCGGCAGGCGGGCGTCGAGATCGACCGGCACAGGCTGCTCGACCACGAGCCGCTCAAGTCGCTCGGCACCCACGAGGTGGGCGTCCGGCTCCACCCCGAGGTCCAGTTCCACCTGACGATCGAGGTCGTCTCGAAGTAGCCCCCCGGCCCCCGGCGCGTCGAGCCGAGGGCGGCTGACACAGCCTGATGGCAGGATCGCCCCGTGAGGCGATGCGAGCTGGGCGGCCGGGCGCGGCCCACGGTCTACCCACAGGGCGGTCGCGGTCATCCCCGGCTCGTGCACAGCCGCGGGGGCTCAATTCCCCAGGGAGCACCCCTGGATTCCCATAGCTCGGTGGCGGCAGGGTGAGCGCCACGATGCTCCAGCCGCTCGATGAGTCCCGGCGCCGGACGCGCCATGCCGAGGCGCCTTCCTCCGGTGCGCGCGTCCCCCCGCACAACCTCGACGCCGAGGAGTCGCTCCTCGGCGCGATGCTCGTCTCCAAGGACGCCACGGCGGTGGCGATCGAGCGGTGCAGCGCGGCGGACTTCTACCGGCCCTCGCACGGGCACGTCTTCTCGTCGATCGTCTCCCTCTACGCCCGGGGCGAGCCGGCGGACGCCGTCAGCGTCGCCGAGGAGCTGCGGCGGACGGGGCTGCTCGAGGAGGTCGGTGGCACGGCGACGCTCGTCGCCCTCCAGGCGAGCACGCCGGCGATCTCGAGCGCGGCCCGCTACGCGCGCATCGTCGAGGAGCACGCGCTCCTGCGGCGGCTGATCGGCGCCGCGCAGGAGATCGCCGAGATCGGCTACGGCCTTCCCGCCGACGTCACCGAGGCCCTGGACCGGGCCGAGACCCTCGTGTTCGACGTGGCCCAGCGCCGTGGCTCCGACAGCGTGGCGCCGCTGCACGAGCTGTTGAGCCGGAGCCTCGACCGGCTCGAGGAGCTCTACGGCCGCGACGAGTCGATCACGGGGGTCCCGACCGGGTACCACGAGCTCGACGAGAAGCTCGCCGGCCTCCAGCCCTCCAACCTCGTGGTGGTGGGCGCCCGCCCTTCGATGGGCAAGACCGCCTTCGCGCTCGGTATCGCCGGCCACGCCGCGCTCCAGGGGATCCCGACGCTGTTCTTCTCGCTGGAGATGAGCCATCTCGAAGTAGCACAGCGCATCCTCTGCGCCGAGGCGCGAGTGGACGCGACCCGGATGCGCAACGGTCGGCTCGTCGAGGCCGACTGGGCCAAGATCGGGAACGCGATCGGGCGCCTTGGCAACTCTCCGCTGTTCATCGACGACAACCCCAACGTCACCGTCATGGACATCCGGGCCAAGGCGCGCCGGATGAAGGCGCGCGAAGGGCTCGGGCTCGTGGTTGTCGACTACCTCCAGCTGATGACCGGCCGGAGCAACGCCGAGAACCGCCAGGTCGAGATATCCGAGATCAGCCGGGGCCTGAAGATCCTCGCCCGCGAGCTCGAGCTGCCCGTTCTCGCGCTCAGCCAGCTCTCGCGCTCGCTCGAGAGCCGCGCCGACAAGCGACCGATGCTCGCGGACCTCCGCGAGAGCGGCGCCATCGAGCAGGACGCTGATGTCGTGATGTTCATCTACCGCGACGAGGTCTACAACCCCGACTCGACCGATCAGGGCTCGGCGGAGATCCTGATCGCCAAGCACCGGAACGGGCCGACCGGTGCGGCCAAGCTGGCCTTCGTCAGCCACTACGCCCGCTTTGCCAACATGGCGCGGGTCTGAGGCTCGCTGCGCCCCGGCAGTCGGGCGCCGGGCAGGTCGGGCCGGTACGTCGACGGCCCGGCCCGGGCTTGCCCGTCACCCCTCGACCGGCGCAGGGCCTCACGCCAGGGATCTCACAGCGGGCTCTCAGCAAGACCCCCCATGATGGTGGCGTGAGCCAAGCGCCGAGCAGGGTTCTTGTCGTCGACGACGAGCCGAACATCACCGACCTCGTCGCGACCGCGCTGCGCTACGAGGGCTTCGAGGTTGTCACAGCAGGCAGCGGCAGGGAGGCGCTCGAGGAGGTCGTGCGGCAGCGGCCGCACCTCGTCCTGCTCGACGTCATGCTGCCGGACCTCGACGGCTTCGAGGTCGCACGGCGCCTGCGCCAGGAGGGGAGGCGAGTCCCGATCCTGTTCCTCACGGCTCGCGACGCGACCGAGGACAAGGTCCGCGGGCTGACCCTGGGCGGGGACGACTACGTGACCAAGCCCTTCTCCCTGGCCGAGCTCCTCGCCCGGGTGCGCGCCGTGCTCCGCCGGGTCCAGGAGGGCCCGGAGACCTCCTCAAGGCTCGTCTTCGCCGACCTGGAGCTCGACGAGGAGACGAGGGAGGTGTTCCGGGGCTCCACCCCCGTCGAGCTCACCCCGACGGAGTTCAAGCTCCTGCGCTACCTCATGCTCAACCCGAGGCGGGTGCTCTCGAAGGCACAGATCCTCGACCACGTATGGGAGTACGATTTCGAGGGCGACGCCAACGTCGTCGAGACCTACATCAGCTACCTTCGCAAGAAGATCGACACGCTCGGCCCGCCCCTCATCCACACGCTCCGGGGCGCCGGCTACAGCATGCGTCTTCCGGTGAGCGCCTGAGCGGAGGCCGGGTGCGGGCGCTCCGGGCGCTTCGCGCCGCGGCGCGCCGGGCAGGCCAGGCGTGGCGGCAGCTCTCGCTTCGCGCCCGGCTCGTCCTCGGCGTCGTCGTGCTCACGGCGATCGGCCTGCTGACCGCCGCCACCGTCGTCTACGGCCAGGTCCAGACCTTCCTGACCGGCCAGGTCGACCAGCAGCTCTCGATCTCTCTGCGCCCCTTCCTCCGCCAGGTCTACGGCCAGCTGAGCGGCAACCCGGCGTTCTTCGGTCCGGGCTTCGCCGGGTCGCTCGCCTTCCGCCAGGACACGCCTCGGGGCACCTACGGGGCGATCGTCCTCGCGGGGGGCCAGATCTACACCCAGACCTTCCAGGAGAACGACGCGCTCGCGCCGAGGCCGCGGGTGCCGGCGGACATCGTCGGCTGGACCGAGCAGAGCCACGAGCAGGTGAGCACCCAGTACGGCACGCTTGCCGCGCGACACCTCACGGCGGGTGCCGTCGGCGACTCGGCTTTCCAGTACCGGCTGATCTCGGTGTCGCTGCCCACGACGCCGTCGTCGGTCGCGGTCGTGGGCATCCCCCTCGCCGACTCGAACGCCGTGCTCAACCGGCTCGTGCTCGTCGAGCTCGCCGCCTCGCTCGGCGTGCTGGTCCTCCTCGCCGGGCTCGGCTACCTCGTTGTCCGGATCGGGCTGCGCCCCCTCGCCGAGATCGAGCGGACTGCGGAGGCGATCGCCGCCGGCGACCTCTCCCGCCGCGTGGCGCGCGACGAGCCCGGGACCGAGGTGGGCAGGCTCGGTGCTTCCCTCAACTCCATGCTCGGCCAGATCGAGCATGCCTTCGACGAGCAGCAGGCCTCGGAGCGGCGTCTGCGGCAGTTCCTCGCAGACGCCTCTCACGAGCTGAGGACGCCGGTTACCTCGATCCGAGGCTACTCCGAGCTGTTCCGCCGCGGGGCCTCGGCGCGCCCGGACGACCTCGCCCTCGCGATGCGCAGGATCGAAGACGAGTCGATCCGCATGGGCATGCTCGTCGACGACCTGCTGCTCCTGGCCCGGCTCGACCAGGGCCGGCCGCTCGACCTCGCCCGGGTCGACCTCGCCGCGCTCGCCGCCGACGCCGCCGCCGACGCGCAGGTGCTCGCCCCGGACCGTGAGATCACGCTCGACGCGGCCCGACCGGTCGTCGTCACCGGCGACGAGCAACGCCTCCGCCAGGTCGCGACGAACCTCGTCCAGAACGCGCTGCGCCACACGCCGGCGGGCACCCCGGTCGAGGTGCGCGTCGGCGTCCAGGGCTCGTCCGCCATCCTCGCCGTCCGCGACGAGGGCCCCGGCCTCTCGCCCGAGCACGCGGCCCGGATCTTCGAGCGCTTCTACCGGGCGGACCCCTCACGCTCGCGCGAGAGCGGCGGCACAGGGCTCGGTTTGTCGATCGTGAAGTCGATCGCCGAGGCCCACGGGGGCCGGGCGCGGGTGGAGACGGCCCCCGGCCGAGGTGCCACCTTCGTTGTCGTGCTCCCGCTCGCGGACCCCTCGACGGCCGGAGGCGCCGGCCCCGACGCCCCGGAGGGGACCGAGGGCCCGACAGCCGAGAGGCGGGTGCCCGCTGGCAGTGCCGGCGGGTTCGCCGAGGGCGCGCCGGGCGGTGAACGGCTCGGCTAGGGCCGAGGCGCCGTCCCCGGGCGCCGGGCGCCGTCGAGGGCGCGCCCGAGGTGGGCGGTGTCGTTGAAGCGCCTGAGCACCGAGCGCTCGGAGTCGACAACGAGGGTCGAGATCGAGGCGTTGTCGACCGAGACGAACGCGAACGGCCGTGACCCGGTCATCTCGGCGAGCACAGCCGCGATCGCGGCGGCGTGGGAGACGGCGACGACCGTCCCGCCGGGGTGCGCCGCGACGATGCGGGCCAGGGCGGCCGTCGTGCGCTTGGTCAACGACTCGTTCGACTCTGCGCCCGGGATGGCGTCCCAGCGCTCGAGCTCGAACACCCGCCGGGCGATCGGGTCGCGCGCCGCCATGCGCAGGCGGTAGAGCCCTCCCTCCCATTCGCCCATGTGCACCTCGATGAGGTCGGGCTCGACGATCGGCTCGAGCCCGAGCCGGCCGGCGAGGGGTGCCGCCGTCTCGGCGGTGCGCCTGAGGGGCGTGACGTAGACGGCGTCGATCGCAAGGTCGCCGAGCCGTTCGCCCAGCGCCTCGGCCTGGGTCCGGCCCTCGGGCGCGAGCTCCGGGTCGCCTCGCCCGTCGAGCAAGGGGAAGGGCCGTGCCGGGTCCCGGGCCGCGGACTCGCCGTGGCGGACGAGATGGACCACGGTCGCCCTGGCGGGCCGCTCGTAGCGGACCTGGCGGTAGGCCTGTGCCCGGGCGGGCGTGCCCCCGGAGAAGGTCGGCTCGTCGGCGGTCACGGCGAGAGCCTACGCAATGGCCGGACCCGGCCGGCCGCCGGGTACGCTCCGCCGGGCCCCCCACAGGCCCCCAGCCGTGACCGCCCAGCCCGTCGTCCGCCCCGCCGCCAGGGGCGGCCCCAAGCCCATCGGAGCCATTCGTGGACGAGCGATTCCCTCCCCCTGGCCGCCTCCGGGCGGCAGGGCCGTACCCGGCGGCGCGCCTCGGCGAGGTCGTCGAGGTGCTCCACGGCGAGCGCGTGGCCGACCCCTACCGCTGGCTCGAGGACGGCGACGACCCGGAGACCGTCGCCTGGGTCGCGGCCCAGCAGGCGCTCACCGAGGAGACGCTCTCGGGCGTCTCGGCCCGCGAGGAGATCCGAGCCCGTCTCGCCGAGCTGTGGGACTACCCGAGATGGGGGGTGCCGGTCGAGAGGGGCGGCCGGTACTTCCAGTTCAGGAACTCCGGCCTGCAGGACCAGGCGGCGCTGTTCGTCTCGGACGTGCCCCTCGGCGAGGGCGAGGTCCTGCTCGACCCCAACACTCTCTCGGCCGACGGGACCGTCGCGGTGAGCGGCTTGGCGATATGCGAGGACGCCTCGCTCGTCGCCTACGCGACGAGCGAGGGCGGCTCGGACTGGATGACCTGGCACGTCAGAGACGTGGAGTCGAAGCTCGACCTGCCCGACCTCCTCGAGTGGTCGAAGTTCTCGGGAGCGGCATGGCGCAAGGACGGCTCGGGCTTCTACTACGGGGCCATGGACCCGCCGAGCGCCGGTGCCGAGGGGAGCGGGCGCACGGGCCCGCTGAAGGTGGCCTTCCACCGCATCGGGAGCGGGCAGCGGGAGGACCAGATCGTCTACGAGGCGCCCGAGGAGCCGGAGTGGCTGCCGACCGCGGAGGTCACCGACGACGGGCGCTACCTCGTTGTCAGCGTCAGCCGAGGCACCTTCCCCGAGAACCAGCTCCAGGTGCTCGACCTCGAGCGGCCCGAGCTCGGGCTCCGGTCGGTCGTGAGCGACTTCGCCTCGAAAGTCACCGTCGTCGCGAGCCGAGGCAGCGAGCTGTTCCTCTTGACCGACCACGGCGCCGAGCGGCAGCGGGTCGTCGTGACCGACCTCGCCCTGCCCGAGGCCGGGCGCGCCGGGTGGCGAGAGGTCCTTCCCGAGCGGGAGGACGTCCTGCTCGAGGTCCGCCACTGCGGAGGAAGGCTCGTCTGCCACTACCTGCACCACGCCCACTCTCTGCTCAGGGTCCACGAGCTCGACGGGAGCTTCGTGCGCGAGATCCCCCTCCCCGGCATCGGCTCGCTCGCGGGGCTGGAGGGGCGCGCCGGGAGCCGCGTCGTGCGCTTCGGGTTCACCTCCTTCGCCGAGTCCGGCTCGATCTGGTCGCACGACCTCGACTCAGGCGAGACGGCGCTGCTTCGCGCCTCGGCGGCCGGGGTTGAGCCCGGCGGGCTCGTCACCGAGCTCGACTTCGCGACCTCCGACGACGGGACCTCCGTGCCGCTGTTCCTCACCCGACGCTCCGACGTCCTGCCCGACGGGGACGTGCCGGTGCTGCTCCACGGCTACGGAGGTTTCGAGGTGCCCATGACGCCGTGGTTCTCCGTCGCCCACGCGGCCTGGATGGAGCGCGGCGGGCTCCTCGCCGTCGCGGTGCTCCGAGGTGGCGGCGAGTACGGCAGGTCCTGGTACGAGGCAGGCCGCCTCGGCGCGAAGACCAACGTCTTCGACGACTTCTGCGCCTGCGCTCGCCACCTCGTCACCTCCGGCTGGTCGCGGCGGGAGCGGGTCGCCGCGAACGGCGCCTCGAACGGCGGCCTGCTGGTCGGGGCGTCCATCACCCGGCACCCGGAGCTCTTCGGCGCGGCGGTCGCGGAGGTCGGCGTGCTCGACCTCCTGCGGTTCCACAAGTTCACCATCGGCTGGGCCTGGAAGAGCGACTTCGGCGACCCGGACGACCCCCTGCAGTACCCGTGGCCCCGCAGCTACTCGCCCCTGCACCACGTCGTCCCGGGCACCTGCTACCCGCCGACGATGCTGCTCACCGGGGACCACGACGACCGGGTGGTGCCGGCGCACTCGCTGAAGTTCGCCGCCGCCCTCCAGGCCGCGCAGGGGTGCGACTCGCCGGTGCTGCTGCGCGTCGAGCCCTCCTCGGGCCATGGCGCCGGCAAGCCGACCTCGAAGTCGATCTCGGAGCGCGCCGACGTGCTGGCGTTCCTCGACGCGACCGTGGCGGCGGGTCGGCCAAGGCTGGCACCGAGGCGAGGTGGCTGAGACGGGCCGGCCGCAGCTTGGAGGTCCGGTCGCCGGGCAGGAGGCAGCGGCCGGCCGGGCCGCACCGGTCCCCGGGCCGGTCCGGCGGTCGGGTCAGTTGGACTCGACGGCCCTGGCCATCAGCGAGGCGTAGTAGCTCGCGCCCTCGGGGTCGAGGTGGACGCCGTCGGGGTAGAACCAGCCGAGGTGGTCAGCGCTCAGCGCGTACCAGTTGACCATCGTCGTGTGAGGGAAGGTCTTCGCGACCTGGGCGATGGTCTCGTTGACCTCCTGCTCCCAAGGGTCGGGGACGCGGGTGTTGACGAGGACGATCCGCTCGGTCGGGCCGAGGGAGCGGAGCAGGGCGACGAGCTGGGCAGGGGTGTAGGGGCCGTTCGTCCCGAGCTCGATGATGACGCGCTTGCGGATCATCCCCTCGGCCTTCAGCTGCGGCATCGCGTCCTGGACCTGCCAGAGCTGCTGGCCGATCTTGCCGTCGATCGCGATGCCGGGGAGCAGCTTCTCGAGGTAGGGGGTGGCGTCGATCATCAGCGAGTCCCCGATCGCCGTCACCTCGTCGCCCGGGGGCGGGGGCGCGGCGGTCGGGGGCGTGGGGGCCGGGCCGCCGGAGCTTGCGCTCCTCGGCGGGTTCGAGCTCATCGGATACGGCACCGGACCTCGGGCCGGGACGGAGATGCGCGCTGGGCGCCCGCTGCCGGTCCCCCTCGAGGACGGCACGGTCGTCGTGACGGCCGGCAGGCTCGTCGGGGGCAGGACCGTCGTCACCTGGGAGGCCGGCTCCGCGACGGGGGTGGGGAAGAGGTCGGCGAGACCGGCGGCGACCACGACGCAGTTGGCGGCCGCCGCGGCGAGGACCGCCCAGCCGATCGGGGGCAGCTTCGGCAGCGTCCACTCCCGGCTGCGCACCCTGGCGGCGAGGCGGCTGAGCGCGCCGTGGCGGATCGGCTCCTCGACGAAGTGCCAGGAGAGCGCCGCGAGCAGGATGCTGGCGGCGACCTGGAGCACGACGCGCAGGACGTTCGTCCTGGCGTAGAGGGGCGTCGTGAGGACGATCACCGGGTAGTGCCAGAGGTAGATGCCGTAGGAGCGCTCGCCGATCCAGCGCAGGGGGCCCCATCCGAGCAGGTTGCGCAGCCGGGCGCCGGGATGGGCCACGACGGCGATGACGACGGCGGTGAGCACCGAGAGCAGCACCATCCCTCCCCGGTAGAGGAAGGTGTCGTACTCGCCGGTGAGGGCGTACATCGCGAGGATGCCGGCGAGTGCCGAGCCGCCGACGACCTCGAGGATGCGGCGGGCGCTCTTGTCGATCGGGTGCACGACCCGGCTGCGCGGCCAGGCGAGCGCGAGCGCGGCGCCGATCAGGAGGCCGAAGGCTCGGGTGTCGGTGCCGTCGTAGACCCGGGTCGGGTCGGACCCCGGCGCGTACAGCAGGCCCATCTCGACCGCCGAGGCGCACGCCGCGGCGAGCACGACCGTGATGCGGGCCCGATTGGAGCGGAACACGCGCAGGATCGCGATCAGCAGCAGGGGCCAGACGAGGTAGAACTGCTCCTCCACGGCGAGCGACCAGAGGTGGCCGAGTGGCGAGGGCGGCCCGAACTTGGCGAAGTACGAGACGTGGTGGAAGACGTACCACCAGTTCGAGTAGTAGAAGAGCGCCGCCGGGAGGTCGCTCCTCAGCTCGGCGAGACGGCCCGGGTCGACGAGGGTGACCCAGCCGACGACGACGAAGAGCATGAGGAACAGCGCCGGCAGCAGCCTTCGCGCCCTTCTCGCCCAGAAGTGGCGGAGGGCGATCCTCCCCGAGCGCCGGCGCTCGGCCACGAGGAGGTCGGTTATGAGGTAGCCGGAGATGACGAAGAAGACGCCGACGCCGAGCAGCCCCCCGGGCAGCCATCCCGTGCTCAGGTGGTAGACGATCACGGCGAGGACCGCGACGGCGCGCAGCCCGTCGATCCCGGGCACGTATCGGCTTGTCCCCTCGACGGGCTTCGGCACGGGAGCTCTCCGACGAATTTCCTGTGAACTACAGGGAAGTCTGCAAGTGCAACTTCATGCTACCGGTCGCTATGGTCGGTTACGTGTCGTCCCCGAAGGGTCGAGCCGCCCGTCGAGCCGCCGTGCTCGCGGGTGTCGCGCTCGTCCTCACGGCGTGCTCGCGCGCTGCCCGCCCGCTCCCAGCGGCCCGGGTCCTCGTCGCGGAGCCGGCCCGGCGCAGCGTCGAGCTCCGGCTGCTCGCGGGCGAGACCGGCGCCGACGCGGGCTTCAATTTCGACGGCTACTCGCAGGGCAGGCTCACCGTCGTCGTGCCCCTCGGCTGGCGGGTCGACGTGACGTGCACCAACCGCTCGACCGAGCTCACCCACTCCTGCGCTGTCGTCGAGGACCTGCCGCTCTCGCCCTACGGCGCGCCGCTGGCCTTCCCCGGCGCCTCGGTGCCCGACGCCCGGCACGGGCTCGGCTTCGGCCAGACGGCGCGCTTCTCGTTCCTCGCCAACCGTCCCGGCCGCTACCGGATCGCCTGCCTCGTCATCGGCCACGAGATCGACGGGATGTGGGACTGGTTGGTCGTCGAGCCCCACGTCCGGCCGAGGGTCGAGACCTGAGCGCCGAGGCGGGCCCTGGCCGGGACCTCCCGGTCGGAGGGGGCAGCGCGGTGGTGGGAGAGGACGGGCTGGCCCGCTGCCCTTGGGGGGCGGGGCCGCCGGAGTACCGCCGCTACCACGACGAGGAGTGGGGGATGCCCGTCGCCGAGGACCGGCGGGTGCTCGAGAAGCTCTGCCTCGAGGGTTTCCAGAGCGGCCTGTCCTGGCTGACGATCCTTCGCAAGCGGGAGGCCTTCCGGCGGGCGTTCGCCCGGTTCGACCCCGTCGAGCTCGCCCGCTTCGGCGAGCTCGACGTCGACCGCCTCCTCGCCGACGCCGGCATCGTCCGCCACAGGGGGAAGATCCTCGCGACCGTGGGCAACGCCCGGGCGACGCTGCGCCTGCAGGAGCGAGGAGGCTCGCTCGCCGATCTGGTCTGGTCCCACCTGCCCGCGTCGGGCCTGGAGGCCCGCCCGGCCCCCGAGCGGCCCGGGGACGTGCCGTCCGAGACGCCGGAGTCGGCGCAGCTGTCGGCGGAGCTGCGCCGGCTCGGCTTCCGCTTCGTCGGCCCGAAGACGGTCTACGCCGCGATGCAGTCGCTCGGGCTCGTCGACGACCACCTCGCGAGCTGCTGGCGCCGCCAGGCCGTGGAGGCGGCGAGGGCGCGCTTCGACGTGCCCCGCCGAGCTGGAGGCCCCGTTCCCGGCGACGTGTAATTCTCATATAGACTAGAAATGCAATGCAGGGCGAGGCGGAGGGCCGCATGGCGGATGTGCAGGTGGAGGCGCACGCGCTCGGGGATCCGACGCGCTACAGGATCTTCGGCTACATCGTCGACGCCGGGCGGTCCGTCGGCGTCGCGGAGCTGACGGACTTCGTGGGGCTCAATCACAACGCGGTCCGCCAGCACCTCGCCGTGCTGAAGCAGGCCGGGCTCGTCGTGGAGACGCTCGAGCGGCGGGAGCGCCCGGGCCGCCCCCGCCTCCTCTATCGGCTTCACCCCGAGGTGGCGGGCACCTGGGGCACTCCCGGCGCCTACAGCTGGCTCGCAGGCCTGCTCAGCGAGGCTGTCCGGCGTGGGCTCGGCGCGCGCCAGGTCGGGCGCCAGCACGGTCACCGCCGTGCCGCCGAGGTCTCGGGCACGGCAGAGCCGCTGGAGCTCATCGAGGGGGAGATGGTCGGCCGAGGCTTCCGACCCGAGCGCGTCGAGCGGGGCGCCCGGGTTGACTTCGTGCTCGCCCGCTGCCCCTTCGCCGAGGTGGCGAAGAGCGACCCCGAGACGGTCTGCCAGCTCCATCTCGGCCTCGCCGAGGGCCTCGCCGAGGGCCTCGGCGGCCTGAGCGTCGAGCGGCTGGTCGCAAGGGACGCCGAGCGCGGCGGCTGCCGGCTGGTGCTGCGGCGCGAGCGCCCGGCGAGAGCGGGGTAGGTCGCCCGCCTCCCTCCGGGGAGGGAATATGGGCCGCGTGGCCGACACCCTCCCCCAGGGCCGCTCCGTCGTGGTCGGCCCCGGCCAGCCGGCGCCACCGGCCTGGGCCGGGCGCGAACGGCTGCGCGTGGCGAAGGTCGACTCGCGCACCGCGGACGCCCTGAGCGCTGCCTGGCGGGCCCGGAGGTCGGTGGTCCTCGAGCTGGAGCCCGGCCTCGGTCTCGACCGGCCGGACGAGCCGCCCGGCGAGTCGATCACCGGCGCCCAGCCCTGGGAGTGGGGGCCCGACCTCGACCTCGTCGGAGAGAGGCTGCACCACGCCGTGTGGGCGAACTCGGCGGACGCCCGAGGCGGGACGCCCCGCTACCGCTGGGCGGAGATGGCGGTGGCGCTGGGTGCCCGGTTGGACCCGTCGGGCCGGGCTGACGTGGTCCTCCCCGACGGGCGCCCGGCGATCTGTGACGGCGGGCCGCTCGACGCCTCGCTGGCCGCCAGGTCCGGGCTGGCGGTGGTGCACCGAGTCGCGCTCGAGCACGGCTCGCTCGAGCCCCTCGGCGACCCGGCGCCGCAGGGCGTGCCGCTCGCGCCGGACCAGCTCGCCGCCGTCGGTGAGCCGCTGGCCGGCGCACGGGTGATCGCCCCGGCCGGTTCGGGCAAGACGAGGGTGCTCACCGAGCGGGCTCGCCTCCTGCAGGCCGGTTGGCGAGTCCCGCCCGGCGCGATGGCCCTCGTGGCCTACAACGTGCGCGCCGCCGAGGAGATGCGCTCGCGGCTCGTGGACCTGCCCTCGCTCAGGATCCGGACGCTCAACGCGCTCTCCCTGCGGCTGTGCGGGCGGCGGAGGACGATCGAGGAGCCCGAGGCGAGGCGGGCGATCGCCG
>JAJYNS010000071.1:0-7583 GCA_021786195.1 Actinomycetes bacterium
GCCGTCACGCCGAGCGCCGTCGAGGTCTTGGCGACGACGGTCGAGACGAGGTCGATGCGCCCCCCGGCGGTCGTCCCCTCGCAGACCTCGACGATCCCCGTCGCCTGGGCGACGACGAGCTCGGCGCGCCCGGGTGCAGGCACCCGCAGGTAGCCGACCTCGGTGTGCAGCGGGCGCTGGTCGAGCGGGTCCGAGGTGCGCTGGGAGTAGGCGAGGAAGGGCCTGCCGGAGTCGGTGAAGGAGAGGGTCTCCTCGTACTCGAAGGGGTCGATGGTCGGGTAGCTGCCCTCGCCTCGGCCGCTCCAGCGGCCGACCAGGCCGGCGAGGGGCGAGAGGAGCGGATGGGTGGTCACGGCTCCGTAGTATCACGGCGTGGCCGGGGCGGGCAGGGGCGTTCGGACGGTGCTCGTGACCGGCGCGAGCAGTGGGTTCGGCGCCGCGGCGGTGCGGCGCTTCGCGCTCGCCGGCGACCGGGTGGTCGCCGCGGCCCGGCGGGCCGAGCGGCTCGAGGCGCTCGCGGCGGAGCTCGGCGGCTCGGTCCTCCCGCTGGTGCTGGACGTGCGGGACCAAGAGGCGGTGAGGCGGGCGATCGCGTCGCTCCCCGAGGCGTGCTCCCCGGTCGAGGTGCTCGTGAACAGCGCCGGCCTGGCCAAGGGCCTCGAGCCGGCCCAGGCCGCCCTGCTCGAGGACTGGGACGAGATGATCGACACGAACTGCCGCGGCCTCGTGCACTGCACCCGGGCGGTGCTGCCGGGCATGATCGCCGCGGGGAGGGGCCACGTCGTCAACATCGGCTCGGTCGCCGGCACCTACCCCTACCCCGGCGGCAACGTCTACGGGGCGACGAAGGCCTTCGTCCACCAGTTCAGCCTGGCGTTGAGAAGCGACCTGCACGGGACCGGCGTCCGGGTGAGCTGCATCGAGCCGGGGATGAGCGAGACGGAGTTCTCGAAGGTGCGCTTCCGGGGCGACGGCGAGCGGGCGGCCGCCGTCTACGAGGGGATGCAGCCGCTGTCCGCGGAGGACGTCGCGGAGGCCGTCTTCTTCGTCACCTCCCTTCCGGAGCACGTGAACGTCAACGTCCTCGAGCTCATGCCGGTGGCGCAGAGCTTCGCCGGCTTCCAGGTCGCGAGGGCGGCTGCGCCGGCCCACCTCGCCGCGGGAGGGGGGAGGGCCGCCCCGGCCGCCTCGCCGGGCGGGCAGCCGGGCCCGACGGCCGGTCAGGTGCCGGAGCCGGGCGAGCGCGCCGCCGAGCCGGCCGGGGGCCTCGGACCGGAGCCCGCCGCCTCGGCGGGGTCGGTGGCGATCGAGGTCGCGCCCTCGGCGCTCCCCTTCGTCACCTGGGCGCCTCCGGGCCACTTCTACTCGCCGGTCCCCGACCTCGAGGAGATCGAGCGACGGGCGGCGAGCCTGTTCGACCCGGCGGCCGAGCTCCCCGGGGTCTCGCTCCGCGCCGAGGAGCAGATCGCCACCTACCGGGAGCTCGCCTCGCTGGCCCGGCGGTCGCCCCTGCCGGTCCTCGGGGGAGGCGCCACCCGCTACGGCACCGACAACCCGAACTACGGGCCCGGCGACGCGATGATGCTGCAGTCGATGCTCCGCCTGCTCCGGCCGAGGCGCTACGTCGAGGTCGGCAGCGGCTGGAGCACCGCCCTCGCCCTGGACACGAACGAGGCCTACCTGGACGGCGCGATGGCGCTCACGGCGATCGAGCCCCATCCCGAGCTGCTCGCCGAGGTGCTCCGTCCGGGTGACCCGGTCGAGGTCCTCTCGCTCCCGGTGCAGGACGTCCCGATGGAGCGCTGGCGGGCGCTCGAGGCGGGGGACGTCCTGTTCGTCGACTCCTCGCACGTGCTGAAGACCGGGAGCGACGTCCAGCATCTCGTGACCCGGGTCCTGCCGGCGCTCTCGCCGGGCGTCGTCGTCCACGTCCACGACGTCTTCTGGCCCTTCGAGTACCTGCGCCACTGGGTGGAGGAGGGCCGGGCCTGGAACGAGGCCTACCTGCTGCACGCCTTCCTGCTCTTCAACGACTCCTGGGAGATCGTCCTCTGGAACCACTGGCTGGCGAGCGTGCATCCCGAGGTCGTCGCCGCCGAGCTGCCCGAGATGGCCGAGAATCCCGGCGGGGCGATCTGGCTGAGGCGGCGCGCCTGAACGGTGCCGCCGCTGGCGCCTACGCGCCCGCGGCGTCGAAGAAGCGCGAGCGGTAGGGGAAGAGGAACCGGTCGGTCAGCACGTTGAGCACCCGCCTCGCGACGTCGAAGCGCTCGGCGAGCTCCCGGACGACCCTGAGCGAGCGCGGGGCCGGCGGCGGGACGAGCTCGTAGGCCAGCCGGTACCAGCGCCGGCCGAGGTCCTCGAGCAGCTCGACGGCGCTCGAGTCGCCGAAGCCGGGGATGGCGTGGCCCTCGCCCCGCCGTCCGACCCGAGCCGAGCGCAGCAGCCGGCCCTCCTCGATCGCCGACAGGCCGTGAGCGGCGGTGTAATCGGGGAACACTCCCGTGAGGAACAGCGCCAGGTCGCCGAGCCGGCGGTAGACACCGGGGTGCTCCTGCTCCGGGACGACCTCGAGCAACCCCGCCAGGCGCACCGGGTCGAGCTCGGAGAAGCGCTGGCGCCTCAGCCCTCGCCGGGTCGCGACGAGGAAGCTGCCGCTCGACACCTTCGTGTAGGAGGCCAGGAGCTCGGCGAGGAACAGCCGATGGGCGGCGTCCCCGAGCAGCTCGCGCAAGGGGGCCACGTCGAACACGGGCATGCGGCGCCGAGGGCCGAGCCACTCCTCCACGTAGCTCGCCGTCGCCAGCTCCTCTCGGGCCCGCTCGACGGCGAGGGCGAAGACCAGGAAGGGCGAGGCCGCCGACAGCTCGCGGGCGTCGTCGCCCGGGGCGAAGACGAGGTCGAAGGCCTCCTTGCGCCCGAGCAGGTGCACGATCCCGCCCCGGTGGCCGAGGATTGCGGCGCGAGGGTCGACCGAGGACGACAGCCCGGGAAGCCCTGCCGAGAGCAGGCGCAGGTCGGCGTCGCTCAGGTGCTGGAGGTAGCCGTGCTCGACGAGCGCCTCGTCGCCGTCCATCGTGCCCGGGCTCAGCGAGGACGCTTGCCCCGCTGGTAGACGACACGGGTCGGCGGCATCCCGGGCCTCCGCTTCGACGCGGTGCCGTGCCCGCTCGCCCGTCCCTGGCGGGCGGCCGCCCGCCGCAGCTCCCGGCTGAGCCGCTCCTCCTCGACGGGCTCGAGCATCTTCTCGATGGTCTTCAGGCGCTCGGCCTTCGGCATCGCCCGGGTCATCCCGTCGACCTTGGCGAGGTCCCCGCTCAGGCCGCGCCGCTTCTCCTTGGACTTGTCGATGTACTTGACCAGCCGGCGCGCGTACCAGCGGCGCACGGCCCCGATCGACAGGATCCGTCGCCACAGCCTGTCCCGGCCCCGCCTGAAGCGCTCACGTACCACCTCTCCATTTTGGCGGCTCCGCCGGGGGGCTGCCGCCAGGTGCCCCAGTGGGCTGCCAGAGGAGGCGGCGCTCAGCGCGACTGCTGGTGGAGCCGGCGGTCGGCGAGGGTGAGGAGCGTCTCTCCGACGGCCTCGGACAGCGAGGGGTGGGGATGTATCCACTCGGCGACCTCCGAGGGCAGCGCCTCCCAGGCGGTCATCAGCATCCCCTCCGCGATGAGCTCGGTGACGTGGGGGCCGACGAGATGGACGCCGAGGACCGGGCCGCCTCGCTCGGCGACGACCTTCACCATGCCGCCCTGCCCGTAGATGAAGCCCTTGGCGATCGCCATGAGCGGCAGCCGGTTGACGACGACGTCGACCCCCCGGGCACGAGCCTCCGGCTCGGAGAGGCCGACGCTCGCCGCCTCCGGGAGAGAGTAGGTGGCCCGGGGCACGTTGGCGTAGTCGATCGGCGCCGGCGCGCGGCCCGCGAGGAGCTCGGCGACGAGCATCCCCTCGGCGAAGGAGGCGTGGGCGAGGGCCAGCGAGGGTGGAGGCAGCAGGTCGCCGACGACGTGCACGCCCGGGACGTTCGTCTCGAGGCGCCCCCAGTCCTGAGGGACGACGTAGCCGCGCTCTCGCCGCACCCCGAGCTCCTCGAGCCCGATCCCGTCGGCGACCGGCGCCCGGCCGACGGCGACGAGCACCATCTGGGCCTTGACCCGCTGCTCGCCCTCCTTGCCGCGCACGAGCGCCACCGCGCCCCCGCCGTCCCGCTCGACGTCGGCGACCTGGCTCGCGAGGTGGAGAGCGATGCCCTTGCGGCGGAGCGCCCTGCCGATCTCCTGGCTGATGTCCGGGTCCTCGCCCGGCAGCGGGCTGTCGAGCGCCTCCACCACGGTGACCTCGGCCCCGAAGGCCCGGTAGAGCGTGGCGAACTCCAGGCCGATCGCCCCGGCGCCCACGATGAGCACCGACTCGGGGAGGCGCTTGGCGCGAGTCGCCTCGTCCGAGGTGACGATGGTCTCGCCGTCCGGCTCCAGGCCCGGCAGCGACCGGGGCGTGCTGCCCGTGGCGACGACGACGCCCCGGCGGGCGCTGAGCTGCACCTCGCCTCCCCCGGCCGCGCCGTCCGCCGGCACCACGGCGACCGTGCGGGGGGAGGTGAGCCGGCCGGTGCCGTGGAACAGCTCGACGCCGTCGTGCCGCAGGTGCTCGACGAGCCCCTTGTAGTTGCGCTCGACGATGTCGTCCCGGGTCGCCGCGAGGGTCGAGGAGTCGACGCCCTTCAGCTTCGTCGAGATCCCCCACCGGCGGCCGCCCTCCTCGATGGAGTCCATGATCTCGGCCGCGTGCAGGAGCGCCTTGCTCGGGATGCAGCCGCGGTGCAGGCAGGTCCCGCCGATCACGTCCCGCTCGACCAAGGCCACCTCGAGGCCGAGGCCCCGGGCTCGAAGCGCCACGGAGTAGCCACCCGTGCCCCCGCCGAGAACGACGACGTCGAACTCGCTCTTCTGCTCGGTCCCAGTCACCTTGGCAACGCTACCGCGCCGAGCCCGCCCGGCCGGTCCCGGCGTCCCGGGGGCGCGCCCGGCGCCGGCGTCGGTGCCGTAGCGTTGTGAGCGTGAACGGCGAGGATGGCATGACCGAGGTTCCGCTCCCCGGCGTCCCGGGCCGGGCACGCCCGGCGGGCTCGACCCCCCGGTCGGGGCCGTCGCGCCGCAGGGCTGCGGCAGGTGCGGCCGCCGGGCGACCGGCGGGGAGGGCCGCCGGGGGCCGGGCCGCTCCGGCTGGGAGGTCGCCGGGCCGGTCCCCGGCGCGCCGGCCGGGGACGGCCGAGGCGCCGGAGCTCGTCGACTTCTTCCGCCAGATGTCCCTGATCCGCACCTTCGAGCTGCGGGCCTCGGAGATGTACCAGCGGGCGCGCATCGGCGGCTACTGCCACCTCAACCTCGGCGAGGAGGCGACCGTCGTCGGCCTCGTCGCCGCCCTGGAGCGCCGTGACTACCTGTTCGCCACCTACCGTGAGCACGGCTACGCGATCGCCCGAGGGGTGCCGCCGGGCCGGGTGATGGCGGAGCTGTTCGGCAAGCGGGACGGCGTCTCGGGAGGCTGGGGCGGCTCGATGCACATATTCGACGCCTCGGTCAACCTCATGGGCGGCTACGGCATCGTCGGCGGGCAGCTCCCCCCGGCGACCGGGGCGGCCCTCGCCCTCGCGCTGCGCACGCCGCCGGGGCCGGACAGCCCGGCCGTGATGTGCCTGATGGGCGACGGGACGACGAACATCGGGGCGTTCCACGAGAGCCTCAACCTCGCCGGGGTCTGGCGCCTGCCGATCGTCTACGTCATCGTCAACAACGGCCTCGGCATGGGCACGACGGTCGAGGCGGCGTCGGCGGAGCCCGAGCTCTACCGGCGAGGCGCCGCGTACCGCATCCCCGGCTCCCGGGTCGACGGCGACGACGTGCTCGCCGTGCGCGACTCGGCGCGGGCGGCACTGGAGCGGGCGAGGAGCGAGCGCCAGCCGATGCTGCTCGAGACCGTGAGCGAGCGGCTGAGGGGGCACTCCGTGGTCGACCCCGCCCGCTACCGCACGCCTGAGGAGGTCGAGGCGGCCCGGCTCGCCGACCCCCTGCCGGCGCTGCGGGGCCGCCTCCTCGCCGCGGGCCTGCTCGACGAGGCCACGGCCGAGGCGATCGAGGCGGAGGTCGCTGCCGCCGTCGACGACGCGGTCGCCTTTGCCGAGGAGAGCCCCGACCCCGACCCCGGCCGCCTGTTCACCAACGTCTACGCCACGCCCGTCGCCAACGCGCCGAGGGCGCTGCCGGGCGACCCACTGTTCGCCCCGGGCGAGCTCGACGAGCCTCGCCGGGGGGTGTGAGCTGCAGTGACCGTCGTCACCTACCGCCAGGCGCTCCACGACACGCTCGCCGCCGAGATGCGGCGAGACGAGTCGGTGCTGCTCATCGGCGAGGAGATCGGCCGTTTCGAAGGCTCCTACAAGATCACCGCCGGCCTGCTCGCCGAGTTCGGCCCCGAGCGGGTGCGCGACACGCCGATCTCCGAGGAGGGCTTCGTCGGCGCCGCGATCGGGGCGGCGATGCTCGGGCTGCGCCCCGTCGTCGAGATCATGACGATCAACTTCAGCCTCCTCGCCATCGACCAGATCGTCAACCACGCGGCGAAGATCCGGGCGATGTTCGGGGGGCAGGTCTCGGTCCCGATGGTGATCCGCACCCCCGGTGGCGGCGGCCAGCAGCTCGGCGCGAGCCACTCTCAGAACATCGAGGTCTTCTACGCGCACATCCCGGGCCTGAAGGTCGTCGTGCCCTCGACGCCCGCCGACGCCAAGGGGCTGCTCACGGCCGCGATCCGCGACGACGACCCGGTCCTTGTCATCGAGAACCTCGGCCTGTACAGCACGAAGGGCGAGGTGCCCGACGGCGAGCACGTCGTCGAGATCGGCCGGGCCGAGATCGCGAGGCCCGGCGAGGACCTCACCATCGTCGCCTACTCCCGGGCGGTTATGGTCGCCCTCGCGGTCGCCCAGAACCTCGAGCGGGACGGCATCTCCGCCGAGGTGGTCGACCTCCGCAGCCTCAGGCCGCTCGACCGCCGCACGGTCGTCGCCTCGGCCCGCAAGACCTCCCGAGCCGTCGTGCTGGAGGACGACTGGCTGAGCTACGGCATCGGGGCCGAGGTCGCGGCGACGATCCAGGAAGGGGCCTTCGACTTCCTCGACGCGCCGGTGAGGCGGGTCGCGGCCGCCGAGGTGCCCGTCCCCTATGCCAAGCCGCTCGAGAACGCCGTGCTCCCCGACGTCGCCGCGCTCACCAAGGTGATCGGCGAGATCCTCGACGCCACGGCGTTCGACCGGTAGGCGGAGCCGAGATGGCCGAGATCCGCATGCCCCGCCTCTCCGACACGATGGAGGAGGGCACGATCGCCCGGTGGCTGAAGCAGCCCGGGGACTCGGTCGCGCGGGGCGACGTGCTCGCAGAGATCGAGACCGACAAGGCGACGATGGACCTCGAGGCCTACGAGGCCGGCGTGCTCGAGCAGATCCTGCTCCCCGAGGGCGAGTCGGCACCGATCGGCTCGGTGGTCGCCCTGGTCGGGTCGGGCGAAGGAGCGCCGCCCGCCCC
>JAJYNS010000071.1:7656-9018 GCA_021786195.1 Actinomycetes bacterium
GCCCCGGCCCCGCCGGCTCCCGCCGCCCCGGCCGACGGCGCGGCGCCCGGCGCGCGGGGGCAGGGGGCGCCTGGCGCAGAGCCGGTCGGCCCCGGCAGGCGCCCTCCGAGCTCTCCCCTCGCCCGAGCCATCGCCCGGCGAGCCGGGATCGACCTGAGCGCCGTCGTCGGGAGTGGCCCGGGCGGCAGGATCGTGCGCGCCGACGTCGAGCGCCTGGCCGCAGGCGCCGGGCCAGGGCGAGCAGGGCCGGGCGGGGCGAGGCCGAGCCCCGCCTCCCCGCCGAGCCCCGCCTTTCCGCCGAGCCCCGCCTCCCCGGCCGAAGGCGCAGGGGATGTCGCCGACGAGGAGGTGGCGCTCGGGACCCTGAGGCGGATCACCGCCGAGCGGCTCACCGAGAGCGCCCGGGCGCCGCACTTCAACCTGACGCTGGGCGTCGACGCGGAGGAGCTGTTGCGGCTCCGCTCCCAGCTCAACGAGGTGCTCGCGCCCGAGGGCGAGAAGCTCACCGTCACCGACCTCGTCGTCAGGGCCTGTGCCCTGACCCTGCGCCGGCACCCGGAGGTCAACGCCTCCTGGGGCGGCGACAGGATCCTGCGCCACCGGGGCGTCCACGTGGGCATCGCGGTCGCGGTGCCCGAGGGCCTGCTCGTCCCGGTCGTCCGGGACGCCGACCGCATCTCGGTGCGCGAGCTGGCCCGGCGGGCGAGGGAGCTCGCGGAGCGGGCCCGAGCCCGTCGCCTCTCGCCCGACGAGCTCTCCGGCGGCACGTTCACCGTGAGCAACCTCGGGATGTACGGCATAGAGCAGTTCAGCGCGATCATCAACCCGCCCCAGGCGGCGATCCTCGCCGTCGGCGCGGCCCTGCCCCAGGCGGTGGTGCGCGACGGCGTCGTCTGTGCCCGCACAACGATGCAGCTGACGCTCTCGATCGACCACCGGGTGCTCGACGGCGCGACCGGCGCGGGCTACCTGGCCGACCTGAAAGCGGCGCTCGAGTCCCCGGCCGGCCTGCTGCTGTGACCTCGGCCGACCCCGGGGCGGCCCCGGCCGGGCCGGGCCCGGCCTCCCCGAGCCCCGAGCCGGCTCCTCCCTCGACCCTGCGACGGCGCGTCCGAGTCTCGGGCCGGGTCCAGGGCGTGTGGTTCCGCGACAGCGCTCGGCGTGAGGCGGTGCGCCTCGGCGTCGCGGGGTGGGTGCGCAACCGGGCCGACGGGACGGTCGAGGCCGTGATCGAGGGGCCCGCCCGGGCCGTCGCCGAGCTCACCGACTGGTTCCGGGTCGGCCCGCCCCAGGCCAGAGTCGACGCCCTGGAGTGGCGCGAGGAGGAGCCGGCGGGCGAGGAGGGGTTCCGGGTCCTCTGAC
>JAJYNS010000089.1:0-6816 GCA_021786195.1 Actinomycetes bacterium
GTCGCCATGATCGGCCTGCTGGTCGGCGCGGGGGGCTCCGCCGCAGCGGCATCGGCCGGTGGCTCCGCTCGGCCCGCCGGCGGACCGCCGCCCGCGCCGGGCACGTCGTGCGCCGCCCCCGCGGCCACGCCGAGCGGGCCCGCCGTCGTCTCGGCAGCGTCCAGCGCCTACGGGCGGGTGCTCGTGGTGGGGTCGGGGCTGAGCTCCGGCTGCTCCCTCTACTACCTGACGAGCGACCAGCCCCAGACGAGCACCTACGCCTGCACGGACACGGGACCATCCGGCTTCAAGTGCGACATCGACGTCTGGCCGGCCCTGCTCACCGACGGCCCGCCCGTGGCAGGACCGGGCGTGAACCCGACCCTGCTCGGGACGGTGAGCCGCACGGACGTCCTGCCGGGCGAGACCGTGCAGCAGGTCACCTACGACGGGAAGCCGCTCTACCGGTTCTTCGCGGACAAGGCTCCCGGCCAGACGAGCGGCGAGGACCTCTTCGACAGCTTCACCCAGCCGCCCGGCGTCTGGTACCTGGTCTCGCCCGCCCGGGGGCTCGCCGCACCCGGCACGGCGGTGCTCTCACCGCTCTCGGCGACCGTCGAGACCTCCTCCGGGAGCAGTACGGAGTCGATCCTCTCGGTGACCATGCTGGGCAACAACTCGTCGTCGCTCGCTCTGGAGCCACGGCAGTTCCCCGTCTACACCTTCAGCGCCGACTCCGGCCACCAGAGCAGCTGCACCCCCGCCAACGTCGTCTCGGGCAACATCTGCAGCGTGATCTGGCCGCCGGTGCTGACGACGGGCAGGCCCCAGGCGACCGGAGGCCTCGACCCTCACGGCCTCGGGATCGTCGTCCGGCCCGACGGGAGCCACCAGGTCACCTGGGACGGCCACCCGCTCTACCTGTTCGTGAAGGATGCCCTGCCCACTACGGCTGCGGGTACGGCGGTCGGTGACGGCCTCGGGTCCCAGTTCGGCGGTACGGGCTTCCAGGTCGTGCCGCTCGGCTCCTGAGAAGAGCCGGCCCGGCAAGGCATCGCCGGGCGGGCCGCAACCGGCGGTCCGTCCGGCGAGCGCCCCCGGCGCTCAGGGCCAGCGGTACCGGTGCTCGGGTCGTCCAAGGCCGTACCGGAGCACCAGCTCCACCCTGCCGATGCGGGACAGGTGGGCGAGGTAGCGCTGGGCGGTCGCGCGGCTGACGCCGGCACGGGCGGCGACCTCCTCGGCCGACAGGTCCCGCCCTGCGCTGCGCAACGTCTCGACGATCACGCCGAGGGTCTGGGACGAGTGGCCCTTCGGGAGCGTCCGGGCCGCGCTCGTGCGAAGCGCGGCGTAGATCTCGTCGACCTCGCCCTGGCTCGCCTCGCCGAGGCACGCGAGCTTCCGGCGCATCTCGCCGTACGCCTCGAGCCGGTCGCGCAGCGCTCCCGGGCCGAACGGCTTGACCAGGTAGTAGAGCGAGCCGTTGCGCAACGCCTCCTCGACGCTCGACGCGTCACGGGCCGCCGTCACGACGATGACGTCGACGCGACGGTCGGTCGAGGCCCTGAGCCGTCGCAGCACCTCGAGCCCCGGCACGTCCGGGAGGTACAGGTCGAGCAGGACCAGGTCGGGGCGGAGCCGCCCGGCAGCCTCCAGCGCGGCCGCACCCGAGTGCGCCTCGCCGACGACACAGAAGCCCGGCACCCGCTCGACATAGGCCCTATGGAGCGCGGCGACGCGGAAGTCGTCGTCGACGACGAGGACGTCGATCAACTCCTTGCACCGACCGCCGGCTCGCCCCCGACCACCGAGCTGTCGTGGGGGGGCCCGACCTCCGCCTGGCGCAGCGGGAGCGTGACGCTGAAGACCGCGCCCGAGCGCCTCGTCACCGACACCGTGCCGCCTCGCCTCCGCACGAGCTGGCTGACCAGGGCGAGCCCGAGCCCGCGCCGCGCCCCGGTGGAGTCCCTCTTCGTGGTGTAGCCGTCGATGAAGATCGCCGAGACCTCCTCGAGCGGGACGCCAGGTCCGGAGTCGGCGACCTCGATCTCGAGCAGGTCGGGAGTCGTCGAGATCCGGACCTCGACGAACGCGAGGTCGCGACCTTGGGTTGCCTCGATAGCGTTGTCCACGAGATTGCCGACGACGGTGAGCAGGTCGCTCGGCGCGGCCAGGTCGCACGGCAGGGGCGTGCTCGGCGCGAGGCGGAGCTCCACGCCCCGCTCCGCGGCGACGGCGCTCTTTGCCAGGAGCAGGGCCACGATCATCGGATGACCGATCTCTCTCGAGAGACGCTCCGCCAGCTGCGCGTCGCTGACGGTCAGGTCCATCGCGAAGCGAGCCGCCTCGCTCGTCGCACCGAGCTCGATGAGCCCGACGATCGTGTGGAGCCGGTTCGAGAAGTCGTGCGCCTGTGCACGGAGGGCCTCGGTGAGGCCGAGCATCCCGTCGAGCTCCCTCAAGAGGGCCTCGGACTCCGTCCGGTCGACAAGGCTGACGACGTGGCCGAGGAGCCGTTCGCCGACCTCGACCGGGCGGCGGTTCATGACGAGTATCCGGTCGTCGTGCACGGCGACGAGATCGCGCCCTTCGACCCGACCCGTGAGGATGTCCCGGACCCTTCCACGCGGTACGAGGACCGTCGCGGGTCGTCCGCGAAAGCGCGCCGGAAGGTGCAGGAGCCGGCAGGCCTCGGCGTTCGCGAACTGGATGTTGCCCTCCTCGTCCAAGCCGACCACGGCCTCCCGGATCCCGTGGAACATCGCCTCCTGCTCGAGTATCAGGTTCGTGAGCTCGTCGAGCTCGAGGCCGAAGGTCTGGGCGCGCAGCCATCGGCTCACGAACGTCGACCCCGTCACGCCGACGGCGAGCGCCGCGGCGAGCGCCTCGAGCCCCGTGGCGACGAGCCGAACGCCGTCGGCTCCGGAGTGGGTCAGCGGGAGGCCGGCGACCAGCGAGCCGAGGATCGCGCCGCCGGCCGACCGCAGCGCGACCGCGCCGACTGCCATCTCGGCTCCGTCGTTGAGCCGGACGAGCCCCGACCACGTTCGGCCCACCCTGGTGGCGGACACCTCGGGATCGAGCCCGAGCGGAGGGAGCCGGGCCCCGGCGGAGCGGACGACGACGCCGTAGGGGTTGGCAAGTGCGAAGGAGGCCCCGGGGGTCGCCCGGGTCTCGCGAGCGAGCTCTCGAGCGAGCCTGCCAGGAGCGGCCGCCGCGATGCTGGAGCGAGACGCGGCGACCGATCCCGCGAGCACGAGGGCGCGCTGCTCGGCCTGCCTCGCGTCCGAGGAGGAACGCGTCGACAGCCAGGCCACCACGGCAAGCCCCAAGGCGACTGCGCTTGCCAGCACCAACAGCTGCAGCTGGAGCGCCCGGCGCGCCAGGCCGCGCCTCGGTATCATCGCGCCTCTCGCGCGGCTGGCCTGCCCTGCGCCTCCTGGTCGGCAGCCGACCTCACGGTCGGACCGGCCCCGCTGTGGGCCACAGGACGCACCCCCGTAGCAGCCGTCAACCTCGGCGCGATCTTACCTGACGAGGTGCCCTGCTAGCGCAGTCGCGCGGGCGCGACCTGGGCGACGGCCCACGGTGAGCAGAACGAGCAGAACGAGCGAATTGCGTGAATGCGCAGCTTTCGCGAGAAACGCCGGCCCGGCAGGCGCCGTCGCGTACGGTCCTGCCGGGAGCAACCGGGATACGAGGGGCACGAGGGGGATCGTGGCACCAGCACGGGGGGCGCTCACGGCACAGGGGGGCGCGGCCGTATGAGCTTGTTTCTTCTGACGCTCGGTTTCGGCATCGTGACCTCCGCGGTGCTCGCGCTCGCGGCGGTCGGCCTCAGCCTGCAGTTCGGAGTGACCAACTACGTCAACTTCGCCTACGGTGCCTTCCTCGCGTTCGGCATGTTCTTCACCTACACCGCCCAGAGCGCCCTGCACATGCCCATCGTGCTCGCCGGGGTGTTCGGCACGCTGGCAACCGGCGTCGTCGCTCTGGTCGTGGACACGCTGATCCTCGAGCCGTTCGTCCGCCGCGGCACGTCCGGCTTCTTCCTGCTCATTGTCACCTTCGGGCTGTCGCTCATCCTGCTGAACCTCGTGCAGGCGATCTGGGGAGTCGGCTTCGACCAGTACAACGTGGCGGCGGGAAGCCCCATCACGCTCGGCCCCTTCAGTTTCACCGCCGCCCAGATCGGCGTCGTCGCGGTCGCAGTGCTCACCATGGTCGCCGTCCACCTCCTCCTCACGAGGACGACCCTCGGCAGGGCGATGCGCGCCATGTCGGACAACGCGCCGCTCGCTCGGGCGACCGGGATCGACACGCGTAGCGTCACCCGCTGGACGTGGTTCATCAGCGGATGCCTCGCCGGCCTCGGCGGCATAACGCTCGCGCTCAACACGGTCGAGTTCCAGGCGTTCACGGGCAACACCTTCCTGTTCGTCATCTTCGCCGCCGTGATCCTCGGCGGCATCGGCCAGATCTACGGGGCGATGATCGGCGCGGTCATCATCGGCCTCGTCGTCAACTTCGCGGGGATGGTGATCTCGTCGGCGTACGACCTCGATGCCGCGTTCGCCGTGCTCGTCCTCGTGCTGCTGCTGCGACCCCAGGGGATCATCCCCACGCTCGGGAAGGCCTAGGTCCAAAGATGGGCGTCATCCTCGGCTACGTCGCCACGCTAGGCGTGTACTTCTTCATCTACAACATCTTTGCCTTCGGGTTGAACATCCAGTTCGGCTACACGGGGATCCTCGACTTCACCGTCATCACCTTCATGGCGATCGGCGGCTACATGGCCGGGGTGGCCTCGCTCGGCCCCGAGCAGCCGGGAAGCGACATCTACTACGTCCTCGGGCTGTCGCTGCCCTGGCCGGTCGCCCTGGTGATCGGCGCGGCTGCTGCCGGCGCCGCGGGCTACGTGCTCGGCCTCATCGCGTTGCGTCGCTTGCGCAGCGACTACCTGGCGATAGTCACCCTTGCTGCCGGCTCGATCGTCTACGGCGTCATCGGCAACGCAAACGGCCTGTTCGACGGGTTCGAGGGTCTCGTCGGCGTCCCCCAGCCGCTCAACGGCGTGCTGAAGCTCTCTCCCAACAGCTACACGCTGTTCTTCCTCGGGCTGGCGGGCGTCATCATGGCGATCTGCTGGTTCGTCGCGGAGCGGATCTACCGGTCCCCGCTGGGCAGGGCGATGCGGGCGATCCGCGAGGACCTCGACGTCGCCGAGGCGTACGGAAAGCGGACCTTCCGTGTGCGCATGACGGCCATGGTGATCGGCTGCGTCTTCGTGGGCATCGGAGGGGTCCTCACGATCTGGTTCGTGACCGCGCTCGCGCCGGCCGGCTGGGGCACGAGCGAGACCTTCGTCGTCTGGGCGGCGCTCATCGTCGGCGGGAGGGGCAACAACCTCGGCGCGGTGGTCGGGTCCTTCCTCGTGGCCGTGCTGTTCAACGAGGCGACCCGCTTCCTCCCGGCCATCCCCGGGCACCCGAGCCTCATCTCGGAGATCCGCAACATGTGCATCGGCGGCCTCGTGATCCTGACGCTCTGGTTCCGCCCCCAAGGCGCCGTCGCCGAGCGCAAGGCACGCTTCTTCGAGATTCCGCTGCGCCCTGGTGCTCTCGACGAGGCGGCGAAGTCGGTCCCGGCGATGGCGACGAGCGGCAGCTGACGGGGTTGCAGAGCGTGGCCGCCGACGACGAGATCCTGAGCGTGCACGACCTGAGGCGGAGCTTCGGGGGGGTGCGCGCCCTCACCGGCGCGACCTTCGGTGTCGGGCGAGGCACCGTCACGGCCCTCATCGGACCGAACGGCGCCGGCAAGACGACCCTCGTCAACGTCGTCGCCGGCGCGATGAAGCCGCAAGCGGGCTCCGTCGTCTTCGACGGTCGCGACATCACCGGGCGCCCGAGCCATGACGTCGCCCTCAACGGCCTCATCCGGACCTTCCAGATCTCCCGTGAGTACCCGGCGATGACGGTCCTCGAGAACCTCATGGTCTCCCCCCAGGGCCAGACCGGAGAGCACCTGTGGACGGTCCTGTTCCGCCCGAGCCGCTATCGGGCGGAGGAGCGCGCCCACCTCGAGCGAGCGCTCGAGGTGCTCGCGGACTTCGGCCTGTACGAGAAGCGCAACGACTACGCTCGCAGCCTCAGCGGCGGCCAGAAGCGCCTCCTCGAGCTCGCCCGTGCGGTGATGGCCCGGCCGAAGCTGCTGGTCTTGGACGAGCCGATGGCCGGGATCAACCCCGCGCTCATCACCCGCCTCGCCGAGCACATCCTCGCCCTGAGGGAACGCGAGGGAACGACGTTCTTGATGGTCGAGCACAACCTCGACGTCGTCGAGGACATGTGCGACAACGTGATCGTCATGGCCGTCGGTCGGACGCTGGCGACCGGGACGATGGCCGAGCTCCGGGAGAACCCCGAGGTCGTGTCCGCCTACCTCACGGGGGGTCTGGTCGATGTGCGTGCTCAGGGTTGAGGGCCTGACCGCAGGCTACGGCCGGGTCCCCGTCGTGACCGACGTCGCGCTGCGCGCTGGCGTGGGCCAGGTCGTGGCGATCGTCGGTCCGAACGGTGCGGGCAAGTCGACGGCGATGAAGGCGATCTTCGGCCTCGTCGAGCGCAGCGCCGGGCGCGTGCTGCTCGACGAGAAGGACATCAGCCACCTGCAGGCGCACGAGATCGCCCGCTCCGGGATCGCCTACGTGCCCCAGGTGGAGAACGTCTTCGCCGCGATGAGCGTCGAGGAGAACCTCGAGCTCGGTGCCTTCGTGAACCGGCGGAACCTCGCGCAGCGTCAGAGCGAGGTGTTCGACATCTTCCCGGACCTTGC
>JAJYNS010000089.1:7370-8834 GCA_021786195.1 Actinomycetes bacterium
ACGCTCGTCCTCTCTGCGGCGGGAGCGTTCAGCTCGGCGCCTGCAGGGGCGAGCGTCGCGCGTGCGGGGACGGCGACCGTGAGCGCCGGGATCCTGCTGCCGATGACCGGCAAGGAGGCCTTTGTCGGCGCGTGGTTCGACCACGGCGTGCAGGCCGGCCTCTACGCCGTCGACCACGGCGGGGGTGTCATGGGCGAGCAGTACTCGACCCACCTCGAGGACACCGCCGGCGACCCCGTGGACGCGGTCTCGGCCTTCCGGACGCTGCTGCTCTATCACCCCGTGGTGATCTTCGGGCCGTCGTCGCTCGAGATCGAGGGCGTGGTCCGCCAGTTCGGGCCTGACAACGTCGTCGACTTCATGGAGGGCGGCACGACCCAGCTCGACTACATGCGCTACCCCTATGTCTTCCGGGTGTTCCCGTCGGACTCAGAGCTGCTGTCGGGCGAGGCCTACTACGCCTACCACGTGAAGAGCTGCCGCAACGCGATCGAGATCTACGACTCCGGGCCGAACGCCCAGGCCGAGGTCGGTCCCGTCACCAAGGCCTTCACCAAGCTCGGGGGCAAGATCGTCGCGAGGGCGACGATCGTCGCGGCGCAGAGCTCGTACCTGTCGACCGTCGCCAAGCTCTTCAGCGGCACGAAGCCGCAGTGCGCGTTCTTCCACATGGACCCCCAGACGGCGAGCACGTTCTTCGCGAACGTCGTGCAGCTCGGGCACATGAACATCCCCTACATCACCGGCGACACCGGCGCGTCGATCCAGCTCGCCAAGGCCTTCGGGCTCGCCGACGCGGCGAAGTGGATGACCGGGATGGGCGCGCCTCCGGCGTACGCGCCCTCGAACGCGGCATTCCTCAACGCATACCAGGCGGTCTGGCACACGAGGACGCCTCTTCCCGCGTCCCCTGCCATGTACGACGCGGTCGTGATCGCCTCGCTCGCGATGGACTACGCGCACTCCACGGCCCCGAAGGTGTGGCTGCCCGACGTGACCAAGGTGTCGAACCCGCCGGGCACGAAGTGCTACACGTACCCGACCTGCCTCGCGCTCATCAACAAGCACCGCAAGATCAACTACCAGGGCGCGAGCGGCAACGAGAACTTCAACCAGTACCACAACGTGTTCTCGTCCTTCGAGGTCGAGCAGTTCACCCCGACCGGGAGCCTGAGGACGGTCTACCTCGAGCCGGCGGCGACGCTGGCGTCGCTGTACTGAGCGCCCGAGCCCGGACCTCTACGCCCGCCGCCACGTGCGCGATCTCCGATCGTCGGCACGTGGCGGCGGGCGCGCCGCGGGCAGCTGGCTCGGGACGACCGCCACTGGCCTGCGGCCCTTCGCGCCCGCCTAGCCCTCGCGGCGCAGCTCGGCGACGAGGTGGCGGGTGAGCGGCTGGCCCGCCATGGCGACGAGCACCTCGTAGCTCAGCAGGTCCGCGCCGAAGGCGAGGTGCCGCTCGAC
>JAJYNS010000026.1 GCA_021786195.1 Actinomycetes bacterium
TCGCCTTCCGTCCGAGGATCTCGAGGCTCGTGAGTGGGTGCAGCGCATCACGAAGGAGCTCGCGTGGTCTGCTGACGCACGAGGACTGCTGTTCGCGAACGGCGTCGTCCTGCTCGAAGGCGAAACCGAGCTGGGAGCGCTTCCGACCTGGTTCGCGAAGAGCACGCCGGCCGCCGAACGCGGCAGTCCGGAAGACCGGCACGTCGCCTTCTACTCCGTCGGCGGAGACCATGGATTCGGCGCCTTCGTCCGCTACCTCGACCGCTTCGGCGTGCCGTGGGCGATCGTCTGCGATGGCGCGGCGTTCCGCATCGACGGGCATCACATCTTCGAGCAGGTGGTCGGCGCAGGGGGGGACGGCGAGCACACTCGCGAGCTGCAGGCGTACCTGGACCGGGCCCGGCGCGATGCGCCGAGCCCGGACGACATGACCCCTGAGCTGTTCGACGAAGGTGTCGCGCTCGCCCGGCGTCACGGCATCTTCACCCTCGCGTCGGGCTGGCACACGAAGCCGCGACGTGGGGCCCGCTGCTCCGAGGGCGACGAGGGTGAGCGTCACGAGGCCGACGAGTCGTTCGAGGCGTTCATCGAGTCGAAGGGGGACCTGGCCGTTCCCTGGGAGAAGGCCACGGGCACGTCGCCGAAGAGCAAGCCTCGGGCGGGTCGGCTGCTCGCCGACGCGACGGACTGCCCTGCCGAGGTCAGTGAGCTTTATGCGGGCCTGCTCGATCACCTCGAAGCGCACGGCCTGCGACGTAGCGGTTGACGAGCCACGCGGCGAGCACCATGAAGCTGACGGTTGGTCCGGACGGGGTCGGGCCCCCGCTCGGGCGGGGCGCTCCGTGCGCACGGTGGCGAGGAGGTGGCTGACCGGGGCCGCCCTCATGCCACATCGCCCCGGAACCGCTCGGCGAGCACCTTGTACTCCTCCTCGCTCAAGAGCACGCAGCCGAAGCGCTCGGGTGGGGTGGCGACGAGCGGAAGGGTGGGGTCCAGCTTGCCGTTGCGTCCCTGCCAGTTCCTCAGCAGCCGCAGGTTGTACGAGGCCGCGGAGAGGCCGACGACAATGTTCACCCAGGCGATGCCCGTGAAGCGGAACTGCCCCCGGCGCATGTTCTCGGTGCTCGTGTTGTCGCGGTTTCCGTAGCTTCTCTCGACATGAAGGCGCTTCTTCCACCTCGTCCACCAGTTCCTCCGGCCCCAGTAGTGGTTCTGCTGGAGCTTGCGGACCTGGTCTGGCGGGATGAGGGTCACAGTCTGCTGCGTGCAGCAGGCCGGAAGCGGCTCGCCGTCGCGCACAGGGTCTGGCGGATTCGTGACGATCGGAAGGCCGAGCTCGATGGCCGCCTGTTTCGTGCCGGCGCGAAGCGGGCATCCGCAGGTTCCCGCGAGCGCCGGACACTGCGCGCGATGGGACCCGTCTGGGCCGAGCGGAGACCTGCGAGCAAGCGCGTAGGCCTGCCGGATGGTGATCTGCCTCACGAAGGTGTTGACCGTCGTGCTCGGCTCCGCGGTCCCTGGGCGCAGGATCGTGCCGAGCACATCGGGCGCGCCAGGGCAGTTGGCATGGCCGGCGCCCCAGCGAACCCGAGTAATGTCCTCGATGAAGCCGTGCTCGTCGGCCCGAAGGTCGAGCACCTGTTCGAGGCCGCGCGCTGGAGCTCGTCTTTCCAGCGATGGACCGCCGTGTAGTGGTAGTGCCGATCGACAATAAGAATGCGAAGGGTGCGGCTCCCCTGTAGTGACAGCACGCGCTCGTTGATCCCTGCCGCCTGACGGCACTCCTCCCTGCGTAGATCCACCAGTTGGATGCCTGTACCTGCTGGACGCTCTGTAGTGATAGAGCGCGACAGAGAGGAGGGACGATGCCCTGCATCGCATCCCGGTCCCGACCATTGCTGCTTCGAGGCGCGCTTAGCACGTTCCGTCGCCGCTGCGGCAAGCCGTCGTGCCGGTGCGCCAACGGAGCGCCACACGAGAGCTTGGCGCTGAGCTTCACCGAGGCGGGCCGGACCAAGATCCTCACGCTGTCGGCGAGCGAGCTCGCCGAGGTGGCCGCCGCAATCGAGCGCTACCAGAGGCGCGCCTCGTCGGGGACGTAGACGACGCCTCGGGCCCGGTGGTCATCGACGGTCATCGGTCGGCGGGCCGTCTCTCCTCGAGTTCGGGGCGGACCTCCTCAAAGCGATGCTCGGCATACGCGAGGAAGATGAGCCCGAGGACCGGGCCGCGGTACTCGACAGGGGTGAGCGGCGAGTTGGCCCGCAGCTGGTCGGCGGCTGCCCAGAGCGTCCGACGCACCTCTCCCAGGTCAGCGCTCTTCACCTGCCGCCACCGTCTCTCGTTACGCCGTCGCGGTGCCTGCTCAGGCACCGTCGATCTCGGCACATGGTGCCACCGAGGGGTCGGAGCTGGCGAGGAACGGCGGCCACGGGCGCGTCGCGGCGGGCCCGGGCAGGGTGCTCGCCGGGCGGCTCGTCGAGCGTTGCGCAGAGCTCGCCTGGGAAGCGGCCGCGGAGCACCCGGACGCGCAGCGGCCCGCCCCTGGGGGCGGACCGCCGATGCGCATTTCGCGAGACCCTGAGCCTGTTGCACAACACTGTTCGAACCGTGCGAGACACGGGAGCGGTGGCGATCTCGGCCCGCCGATCACCGAGCACGTGGATGCGGGCCTGTCCGATCGGGCGGCTGATCGATAGGGAGTTGCTCGGTCAGCTCACGACCGTGCCGGCAATCCGGCTGTAGGGAGCAGCGGCGGTGTCACGAAGCGCGCGGCGGTAGAGCTTCAAGAGGTTGTGGGTCCCGCAGATGAGCTTCCACTCCGAAGCGGCGGCCGCCTTGCCTCTTCGCATGAAGCCGCGGATCTGGCGTCCATCCTTGATCTGTCCGAAGACGGGTTCGATGATCTGCTGGCGCTTCCGGTAGAGGGCGCGGCCGGCCTTGTTGGTCACCTTGCGGTCCATCTTCTCGACGAACGTCGCGTCCTTCCGCAGCCGCCCGCGCCGGCCGGTGCGCGGGGTCTGGTTCTTCTTCATGTTGCGCGTGGCGACGTAGACGTCGGGGTCCTCGTCGTCCAAGGCGGCGAGGTTCTCCTCCGAGCAGTACCCCGCGTCGGCCAAGAGCTTCTCGGGCCGCTCTGCGATGCCGGCCTCGGCGAGCGAGGTCTTCGTCGCCTCGATCATCGGGTGGAGCTGGCCCATGTCGTTCTGCTCATCGGTCACCGAGGCTGCGACGATCACCTGGTCTTCGTTCGCGACCGCCTGGGCGTTGTAGCCCTGGAGGAAGCCCTTGGCGGTCGACATCACCTTGGAGCAGGGATCGGTCGTGTTGACCTTCTTCTCCTTCGCTCCGGCCTTGTCCTCGGGCGCCTTGGGCTTTCGGCCGCGCAGCTTCTTGCCGCGCCGTTCCTCTTCTGCCTGGCGCTCGGCGAGGTGAGCCTCGTGGGCCTTGCGCTGGTCTTCCAGTTCCTTGTCGAGGAGCTCCTTGGCGGCCTTGAACCGGCGCTTTCGGTCAGCTCGTCCTCGCAGGACAGCCGGCAGCTCGTCCCCGCGTGCGTCTCCGAACTGCGCGTCCTCGGCCTCGTCGGTCGCTTTGGCATCGGCGAACATCTTGTCGACTTCTTCGTCGATGGCGTCCGACGTGCGGTTCTTCTGCATGGAGGCGGGAGCCGCCATCTTCGTCCCGTCCAGGGCGACGAGGCCCACCTTGGCCATGCCGGCTCTCGCGCAGAGCCGCAGCGACGCCGAGAACACCTCCTTCAGGGCCGCTTCGTGTCCCTGGCGGAACCGCGCGATCGTCGTGTGATCCGGCGTCTGGTTGGCCGCGACCACCCGGAAGGCGACGTCGACGTGGCAGGCGCGCTCGATCTGGCGGGAGCTGCGCACCCCCAGGCAGTAGGCGTAGACGAGCAGGGCGACCATCATCTTGGGATCGTGGGCGGGGGCGCCGCAGCCGTCCTGGCGGTACTTCGCGTAGAAGAGGTCGAGGTCCATCTCATCGACGGCGTCGAGGACGAAGAAGGCCAGGTGGTCTTCTTCCAGCCAGTCGGTGACCGACGGCGGCATGAGGTACAGCTGGTCACGCTCGACGGCGAGGAAGTTGTAGGCCATGACGCCATCGTGGCCATCGCGCCTGGTCAGGTGGTGGATCTCACACGCGTCCTACCAGGAGCTTTGCAGATCGCCGACGGGCGGACGCCGGGGGTTGTGCAACAGGCTCCCCTGAGCGGTTATTCCGCTAGGACCCCCATCGTGGAGGTGGCGGGAATCGAACCCGCGTCCTTCAGCTTCTCGATGGGCCTTCTCCGAGCGCAGCCGGCGGTCGAGTCTCGGGTCCCGCCTCGCCACCGGCACCGGCACGGGACCCCAGCCGACGAAGGTTTCCCCTAGCGACGTGTCGGCGACGCCGCTCGGGTGAGCCCCACTGTATGACGCCCGCTGACCGGCCCATGGGGCTGAGGCCGGGCGGACGTTGCTGCTAGTTAGGCAGCAAGCGCGAGCTGAGGCTCGGCGTTTGTTTTGTGCTCCGGCTCTTTAACGTGGCTCCGGAGACCACGGCTCGCTTCTCCCACCTCGACGACCGAAGTCGAAGCCTGTCACCCCCTGTTGGTCGTGCAGCCGTTCGGGCAGCCTCCACATCGTACCGGCTGGCGGGGGCCCCGCCGACCAGGGCTCCCGCCCTGGGAGTCAGCGCGAATGCTCCTTGAGCGCTCGGTCCACCTCGCGCTTCGCGTCGCGCTCGGCGATCGCCCGCCGCTTGTCGTACACCTTCCTGCCGCGGGCGAGTGCCAGCTCGACCTTCGCGATCCCGTCCTTGAAGTAGACCGAGAGCGGCACGAGCGTGAGGGCCTGCTGGGCGACGCGGCCCTGGAGCTCGTCGATCTGGCGGCGGTGGAGGAGGAGCTTGCGCGGCCGGTCGGGGTCGACCCTTCCGAAGCCGCTCGAGTACTCGTACGGTGCGACGTGGGCCCCGAGCAGCCAGACCTCGCCGGACTCGACACGCGCGTAGGAGTCCTGGAGGGTCATCTGTCCGGCGCGCAGCGCCTTGACCTCGGCGCCGCGCAGGGCGATCCCGCACTCGAAGGTCTCGAGCACGTCGTAGTCGTGGCGGGCGCGACGGTTCTGCGACACCCTCCGGAGCACGGGCCCCTCGTGGCGGCCCGGGCCGGAGCCGCCCGCCGAGGGAGGAGCTGCACGCGAGCGCTTCGCCGGCACGGTGCGACACGGTAGCGTCCCTGTCCGATGGCCGAGCCGGACGAGACGAGCGAGGCGGAGGCCAGCGGTGGGGCGCGCCTCTCCAGCCCCGAGGGATCCGGGACCTTTTGGTCGCGCCTCGTCCTGCCTCGGGCGCTTCGTGAGGAGCTCGTCGCCCACTGCCTGCGGGCGTGGCCGCTGGAAGGCTGCGGCCTGCTCGCGGGCGAGGCTGCTTCGGGGGTTGCCTGGCGCTGCTACCCGACGCGCAACGCGGCGGGCTCGGCACGCCTGTACACGGTGGACCCGCTCGACCACCTCCGCGCCGACCGGGACGCGCAGGCCCAGGGCTTCGAGGTGATCGGCGTGTTCCACTCCCACACCCACACCGACGCCTACCCCTCACCCACCGACGTCGCCCAGGCGCCGGACCCTGCATGGCACTACGTGCTCGTCTCCCTGAGGGGCGAGCTGCCCTCGGTGCGCTCGTACCGGATCCTCGACGGCGCCGTCAGCGAGGAGCTCCTCGTCGAGCAGGCCTGAAGCAGGCGACCCTCCCGGCTGCCTGCTGCGGCCCTGGGGTGCGGCGTCGCGGGCAGCGCCTGGCGGCATGGGCCTGCGGCGCCGGCGGTAGAATCCGACCCAGCGGGTCATATTTGGATCGTGACCGTCGACACCCAGGCACAACACCTACGGAGGGCCGGTGACCGTCGAAGTGCGTCTTCCCACGCTGCTCCGCCCTGCCGCCAGCGGCGCGGCCGCCGTGTCCGTCGAAGGCGACACGGTCGGAGAGGTCCTGCACGCGCTCGTGGCGGCTCACCCGGCGCTCGCCGGCCAGGTGCTCACCGAGGACGGCTCGCTCCACCGCTTCGTCAACGTCTACCTGAACGACGACGACGTGCGCTACCTCGATCGCCTGGACACCAAGGTCGTCTCCGGCGACGTGCTCTCCATCCTGCCGGCCGTCGCCGGTGGCGCGGCGTAGCCGGGCGGAGGAGGCCCCGTGGCGATCTCCGGCAGTGTGCTCGACCTGATCGGCGACACGCCGATCGTCGACGTCTCCCGGCTCAGCCCGAACCCCCAGGCGCGGATCCTGCTCAAGCTGGAGGGGATGAACCCGGGCGGCTCGGTGAAGGACCGGGTCGCGAAGTCGCTGCTCGAGGACGCGGAGCTGCACGGGGGCCTGAGGCCGGGAGCGACGCTGATCGAGCCCTCGTCGGGGAACACCGGCATCGGGCTCGCCATGGTGGCCCGCGTGAAGGGCTACCGGCTGAAGGTGGTCCTGCCGGCGAACGTCTCCGTCGAGCGGCGCCAGCTCCTCCTGCTCTGGGGCGCCGAGATCATCGAGTCCCCGGGCTCGGAGGGATCCAACGGCGCGGTCCGCCTCGCCCAACGGCTCGCGGCGGAGCACCCCGAGTGGGTGTTCCTCTACCAGTACGGCAACCCGGCGAACCCAAGGGCCCACTACGAGGGCACGGGCCCGGAGATCTGGCGGGACGTCCCCGACGTGACGCACTTCGTCGCCGGGCTCGGCACGAGCGGCACGCTGCTCGGCACGGGTCGCTACCTGAAAGAGCGCAACCCCGCGGTGGAGCTCTGGGCCGTCGAGCCGCCGAGCGGGGAGAGCGTCGACGGCCTGAGGAGCCTCGACGACGGCTACATCCCTCCGATATTCGGTGAGCTCGGCGGCGAGAAGCTCCTCGACCGCAAGACCGTGGTCGGTCCGAGGGACTCGATCCTTTGGACCAGGCGGCTCGCCGACCTCGGGATATTCGCCGGGATCTCGACGGGCGCGGCGTTGGCGGGCGCGGTGAGGTGCGCATCGAGGATCGAGCGCGGGGTGATCGTCGTCCTCTCGCCTGACGGTGGCTGGAAGTACCTGTCGACCGGCGCGTGGACCGACGATCTCGACGAGGTCGTCGAGCGGGCTCGCCGCACCATCTACTTCTGACCTCCGGCGTCGACCTCCCCACGCGGCCGCGGCGGGCCCAGGCCGGGTGGCGGGGCGGTCTGCGGCCGCGCGAGCGTGCAGGCGTGACGGGGCCGACCGCCGAGGAGGACGACCGGCCGATCGGGGTCTTCGACAGCGGCTTCGGCGGCCTCACGGTGCTGCGGGCGCTCATCGACCTGCTGCCGGGCGAGCGCTTCGTCTACGTCGGGGACACCGGGCGCTATCCCTACGGCTCCCGGCCGGCGGAGCAGGTGCGGGAGTTCAGCCGGCAGATCGCGACCCACCTTGCCCGGGTCGAGAGGGCGAAGATGATCGTGGTCGCCTGCAACACGGCCGCGTCGGTGTCGCTCGAGACGCTGCGCGCCGAGCTTGACGTCCCGGTGGTGGGCGTGATCGAGCCGGGGATCCGCGCCGCCCTCGGCGCGACCCGCAATGCCAAGGTCGGCGTGATCGGAACGGTCGGGACGATCGCCTCCGGCGCCTACCAGCGCGCGGTCAAGCGGCTCGCGCCCGAGGTCGACGTCCACTGCGCGGCCTGCCCGGGGTTCGTCGAGTTCGTCGAGCGGGGTGAGACGGAGTCCGATCAGGTCCACGTGCTCGCCGAGCGGCTGCTCGCGCCGCTCGGGGAGGCCGGGATCGACACGCTGCTCCTCGGTTGCACCCACTACCCGTTCCTTGCCCGGACGATCGGGGACGTGATGGGCCGAGGGGTGCTGCTCGTCTCGTCCGGCGACGAGACGGCCTTCGAGGTCCGTCGCCAGCTCGGCTCGACTGGCCCGTCGTCGGCAGCGGCCGGGCAGACGAGCGGCACGCGGGGGGCTCTCGCGCACGCGGGCGACGCGCTCCCGCCCGGAGCGGCGTGGGATCGCCGGCACCGCTTCCTCTCGTCGGGCGACCTCGACTGGTTCGTCGAGATGGGTCGTCGCCTGCTCGGCCCCGAGCTCGACAGGGCCGACCCGGTATCGTTCGAGCCGACCGGCCGGAAGGAGCCCTGAGATGGAGACCCCGACACTGACGCGCCGCGACGGGCGCGCGGTTGACGAGATGCGCCCGATGCAGCTCGTGCGGGACTACACGGAGTTCGCCGCGGGCTCGGTGCTCGTCGTCGTCGGTCGCACGAAGGTGCTCTGCACCGCGTCGGTGGTGGAGGACGTGCCCCGCTGGATGCGGGGCACCGGACGGGGCTGGGTCACCGCGGAGTACTCGCTGCTCCCCGGGTCCTCACCGGAGCGGGTGGAGCGGGAGGCGACCCGGGGCCGTCAGTCCGGGCGCACCCAGGAGATCCAGCGGCTCATCGGCAGGGCCTTGCGCGGCGTCTGCGACCTGGCGGGGCTCGGCGAGCGCCAGGTCGTCCTCGACTGCGACGTGCTCCAGGCCGACGGCGGGACCCGCACGGCCGCAGTCTCCGGCTCCTACGTCGCGCTGCACGACGCCTGCACGAGGCTCGTGCAGGCGGGGAGGATCGGCGCCGTGCCGCTCGCTGACGCCTGTGCCGCCGTCTCCGTCGGGGTCGTCGACGCCGTGTGCATGCTCGACCTCGACTACTCCGAAGACTCCCGCGCCGAGGTGGACATGAACGTGGTGATGACCGGCTCGGGGCGCTTCGTCGAGGTGCAGGGAACGGCCGAAGGGCTGCCCTTCAGCCGCAGCGAGCTGGGGGAGCTGCTCGACCTCGCGACCTCGGGCGTCGAGCGGATCGTCGCGCTCCAAAAAGAGCTGCTCGCCGAGCCCCCGGTTCGGCGGGATCCGCTGTGAGCGCGGCAGGAGGAGCCGGCGCGCGCGTGCATCCGCTTGTGCTCTCGACGGCCAACCCGGACAAGAGGGTCGAGATCGCCGAGATACTGTCGGAGGTGCTGCCGGGCCTCGAGCTGCTCGAGCGCCCTGCCGGGGTCCCGGAGATCGAGGAGAGCGGCGCCAGCCTGGAGGAGAACGCTCGCCTCAAGGCCCGGGCGCTCGCGGAGGCGACGGGGCTCGGGGCGCTCGCGGACGACACCGGGCTCGAGGTCGACGCGCTCTCCGGAGCGCCGGGGATCCGTTCGGCCCGCTTCGCGGGTCCAGGAGCGAGCTACTCGGACAACGTCGCGAAGCTGCTCGGGGCGCTCTCGGGGAGCTCCCATCGCTCGGCCCGGTTCAGGACCGTCGCGCTCGCGAGGCTGGCGGACGGCCGGGAGCTCGTCTGCGAGGGCGTGCTCGACGGCTCGATCGCCGAGGCGCCCCGGGGTCAGGGCGGGTTCGGCTACGACCCGGTGTTCGTCCCCGCCGGCGGGGACGGGCGCACGCTCGCCGAGCTGCCTCCGGCGGCGAAGCACGAGATCTCGGCCCGCGGGAAGGCGTTCCGGGGCCTCGCCAGGCTGCTCCTCGAGGAGGTGGGACCATGCGGGTCGTAGTGATCGGCGCCACGGGCCACATCGGCGGGTACCTCGTTCCGAGGCTCGTCGCCCGCGGGCACGAGGTCGTCGCGCTGAGCCGCGGGCGACGAGAGCCCTACCGCACGCACCCGGCCTGGTCCGCGGTCGAGCGGGTCACCGTCGACCGCGACGCCGAGGACGCCGCCGACCGCTTCGGCCGGCGCGTCGCGGAACTCGGCGCCGACGTCGTCGTCGACCTCGTCTGCTTCAGCCCAGCATCGGCGGAGAAGCTCGTGGAGGCCCTGCGCGGGACGGGCACCTTCCTCGTGCACTGCGGGACGATCTGGGTGCACGGGCACGGCGTGGAGGTCCCCGTCACGGAGGACGCGCCTCGGCGGCCCTTCGGCGAGTACGGAACAGCCAAGGCGGCGATCGAGCGCCTGCTGCTCGACCGGGCGCGCCGGGGCGTCCTCCGGGCGACGGTGCTCCACCCCGGGCACATCGTCGGTCCCGGCTGGGTGCCGGTCAACCCGGCGGGGAACGCCGATCTCGCGGTCTACGCTCGCCTCGCCGCAGGCGAGGAGGTCGCGCTGCCGGGTTTCGGTCTCGAGACGCTGCACCACGTCCACGCCGACGACGTGGCCCAGGCCTTCGAGCGGGCGATCGACCATCCCGGCGCGGCCTGCGGGGAGTCGTTCCACGTCGTCTCCGAGCGCGCGGTGACCTTGAGAGGGTTCGCCGAGGCTGTCGCCTCGTGGTTCGGCGTCCCGGCACGCCTGACCTTCCTCCCGTGGGACCGGTGGCGGGAGACCGTCGGCCCCGAGGAGGCCTCTACGAGCTGGGAGCACGTCGCACGCAGCCCGTCGATGTCGATCGCCAAGGCCCGCTCGCTGCTCGGCTACAGCCCCCGCTACAGCTCGCTCCAGGCGGTGGCCGAGGCGCTCGGCTGGCTGGTGGCCAATGGCCGGCTCGACACGGGCGGGCGATTCCCCGCCCTGTGACCCACCTGCTCGTCACGAACGACTTCCCGCCGAAGATCGGCGGGATCCAGACCTACCTGTTCGAGCTCTGGCGGCGCCTCCCCCCCGAGGAGTTCGCCGTGCTCACGATCGGGCATTCCGGGGCGGCCGAGCACGACGCGCGTGCGGGGTTCCGCATCGAGCGGCTTCGGGTCCCGCTGATGCTGCCGACGCCGCGGGTCCGTGAGGCGGTCGTGGGACTCGCGGGGGAGATCGGTGCCTCGCTCGTCGTCCTCGACCCTGCCCTGCCCCTCGGCCTCCTCGGTCGGCGGCTCCCGGTCCCCTACGCGGTCGTGCTCCACGGCGCCGAGGTGACCGTGCCCGCGCGGCTCCCCTGCGCCCGCGAGTTGCTGGCAAGCGTGGTCTCCGGGGCGAGGCTCGTCGTCGCCGCCGGGGGCTATCCCGCGGCGGAGGCTCGGCGCGCTACCCGGGGCCGGATGCCGGCGACGGTCGTGGTCCCGCCGGGGGTGGACGCGCAGCGGTTCCGCCCGCTCGATCCCGCCGAGCGCGCCGAGGCTCGCCGACGCCTCGGCCTGCCGGCCGAGGGTCGGCTGGTCGCCAGCGTCAGCAGGCTCGTCCCGCGCAAGGGGATGGACGTGCTCGTCGAGGCGGCGGCCCGCCTCGCGCCGGATCGGCCCGACCTGTGCGTGGCGATCGCGGGGGAAGGGCGCGACGCCGGCCGGATCGCCCGCCTCGCGCGCAGGAGCGGGGCACCGGTCCGCCTGCTCGGGCGGCTGAGCGACGAGGAGGTCGCCCTGCTCGACGGGGCCTGCGACGTCTGGGCGATGCCTTGTCGGACGCGTTGGCTCGGTCTCGAGCAGGAAGGCTTCGGCATCGTCTTCCTCGAGGCGGCCGCCTCGGGGGTCGCGTCGCTGGCAGGACGGAGCGGCGGCGCGGACGAAGCGGTGCTCGACGGCGTGACCGGACTCGTGGCCGACCGGCCGGGTGATGTCGTCGTGGTCAGTGAGGCGCTCGCACGCCTGCTCGACGACGCCGAGCTGCGGGCTCGGCTCGGCGCCGCGGCTCGAGCGCACGCGCTCGCCGAGCACGAGTACTCGCAGCTCGCCGACCGCCTCGCCTCGGCGCTGGCGGACGCGGGAGGCTGACTCGACGTCTCCTTGCCCGTGCACCCCACGCCTGGTCGTGGCCTGCGGCCGGCGGTGCCGCTGCAGGAGCGCTTCGGCAGGGCGCCGCTGGCCGCAGGATGCGCTCAGGACCTCGAGATCGGGATCTTCGAGGTCTTCGAGCCGCCTTCGGCCACCGGCACCCTCACCTCGAGGATGCCGTCCTTGTAGCTCGCCTTGATGTCCGACTCGGCCGTCCCGGGCGGCAGTGGCAGCGTCCGGGAGAAGGCGCCGTAGCGCAGCTCGGACCGGCGGATGTTCGCCTGCTCGACCTTGTGCTCCTGGCGGCGCTCCGCCCGTATCTGCAGCATGCCGTCCGTGATCGACACCTCGATGTCCCGGTCGGGGTCGACGCCGGCGATCTCCGCGCGCACCACGAGGTCCCGGCCTTCGTAGAGCTCCTCCACCTTGATCTCGTCCTCGGCGAGCATGCGTCGCCACAGGCGTGACGGATGGAACGGCCAGTCGAACAACAGGCCCCGGTCGAACACGTCCGGCCAGCTCGAGCTTTCGGGGTCACGTCGGATCATGGACATGTCCGCTACCTCCTTTTTGCCCGCCCGATCAGTCTACGGCCGGCACGGCCCGAGCACCCCGCCGCGGGCGCCCGCCCTCGAGGGCCCTCCCTGCCCTCAGGCGAGCGTGAGCACCACGCCCGTCAGCCCGAGGGCGGCAATGGCGACGACGAGCACGGAGGTGGCCCAGTTGCGGGCACCGTGGAGGCGTGCGGCGGGCGGGAGCGCCCGACGCTCGACCGCGAGCAGGAAGCCGAGCACGACCGGCAGGAGCGCAGCGTTGATCACCTGGACGTCGACGCTCAGCTCGACGAGGTTCGGGGCGAGAAGGACGGCGAGCGCGGCAACCCCGAGCGCCGATACGCACAGCGTCCGGAACTTCCAGGCGAGCCGCGGCGACTCGTTGAGGCTGTGGCGCCACCCGAGGACCTCCGATAGGCCCCAGGCGCCCCCGACGGTCACCACGACCGTGGCGACGGCCGCGGCCCCGAGCATCCCGAGGCCGAAGAGCAGCCGGGCCGTCGCCCTGCCGAGGAACGGCTGGAGCGCTCCGGCGATCTCCCCGATGGTGTCGAGCGGCCGGCCACCGGCGGTCCTGCCGATGGTCGCGGCGGTGGCGACGAGTATCGCGACCATCACGACCTGGGTGGCGACGGCGCCGATCGCCGTGTCGGCGCGGGCCGTGCCGATGCGCTCCGGGAGGATGCCTTTGTCGACGACGGCCTGCTGCTGGTAGAAGACCATCCAGGGCATGATCACGGCGCCCACGTTCGCTGCGACGAGCTTGAAGTAGGGCCGGCTGGCGACGAGGGGGCTCGACGCGGCGTGCCACAGCGCGCCCGCCTCGGGGTGCGAGAGAACAGCCGCCGGCACGAACACCAGCTCGAGCAGGCCGACCGCGATCGCGGCCAGCTCGACCCTCCGGTAGGCCGCTCCTGCGCAGAGCGCGCCGAAGGTCGCCGTCGTGGCAAGGAGCGTCGCCCAGTCCGGGATCCCGGCGAGCTCGCCAGCGCCGGCGAGCCCGGCGAGCTCGGTGACGAGCGCGCCGAGGGAGGCGACGAACAAGGTCCCTCCCGACAGCAGTGCCCAGCGGGGGCCGAAGTGCTCCCGGATGAGCGCGCCGTGCCCCTGTCGCGTCCAGATGCCGAGCCGTACCGTGAGCTCCTGGACGACATAGAGGACCGGGATGAGCACGACCTCGAGCGCGAGGAGCCGGTAGCCCCACCGGGCGCCGGACTGCGCCGCCGTCACCACGCTGCCGGCGTCGGTGTCCGCCAGCATCACGGCGAGCCCCGGTCCGAACCCGACGAGGAGGGCGAATCGGGTGAAGAGGCGGCTGCGCCTCGCGCCGGCGGCACCTGTGTCACGGCCCGGCCGGCCAGAGTCGTCCGAGGACACCACGGCCGGGTGCTCGGGGAGGGCCACAGCTCGATGCTCGCCCGAGGCGAGGACGTGGCCAAGGGCCGAAGGACCCGAATGAGGCGCGCCGAATGCCGAGGATCAAGGCCACCGAACACCTCGGCCGGCGACCCCGCGGGAGCGCCGCTCGAGAGGGCCGACTGCCGGTGGCGCCCGAGCGTCACACCCCGGAGTCATGATCCCTTGCATCGAGGGACCGGCGGGCACGGTGCTGAGCCGGTCCGGGAGCGAGGGAGGTGCGAATTGCACGGGGCGATCGCAGACGGGCGCCGGGCGGGGGCCGGGCCGGGCGCGCCGGCCGGCCGGGCGGGGACGCCGGGAGGAGAGGCGGGCGCCGAGGGGAGCGGGGCAGTGGTCGCTTCCAGCACGCTGACGGTGAGCTGCGACGACTGTGTCCTCGACGGCACGGCGGCCTGCGAGGACTGCGTCGTTGCCTACCTGCTCGATCGGCGGCGCGACGACGCCGTCGTCATCGACGCGGCCGAGGCGCGGGCGTTGCGTCTCTTCGAGGGCGCGGGCCTGCTGCCCGGTCTGCGCCACGAGCGCCGGGCCGGCTGAGGCGCGGGTGGGCGCGCGCCGGCCCGGCCGGGCGGCGTGGGCCACCCGGGGGGACGGCGGACGTGCTACATACTCTCGCCAGGCACGCGCGACGCCCCGGCCGCCGCCGGGGTGTCGCATGTGGCTGCGCGGAAGGGAGCGGACGTGGAGCGCACCGCCGAGCGGATGGTGATCGGAGGCACCCTGGCGCGCTGCATCGAGGTCGTGACGGACGTCGAGCGCTATCCCGAGTGGGTCGCCGACCTCAAGGAGGTGCACGTCCTCAACCGGGACGACGAGGGCCGGCCGTCGGTCGTCGCCTTCCGGGCCGGCGCCTTCGGCCGGAGCACGAGCTATGTCCTCGCTTACGACTACTCGAACGCCCCGGCGGAGATCTCCTGGATCCAGAAGGAGGGAGACCTGACCAACCGGCTGGACGGTCGCTACCGCTTCGCTCCCCTGCCGGAGGGCGCCACTGAGGTCGTCTACGAGCTCGCCGTCGAGCTGCGCGTGCCGATCCCGAACTTCGTCAAGCGCCGCGCCGAGGGCCACATCCTCCACGCGGCCGTCCGTGACCTGAAGGCGAGGGTCGAGTCGCTGCCCTGACCATGCGCGTCGGGGTCGTGCTGCCGACGTTCACCGCCTCGGCGGCACCGGCGCTCGAGGCGGCCCGGGAGGCGGAGGCCGAGGGGATCCACGGCGTCTTCGCCTACGACCACCTCTGGCCGATGGGTCGACCCCTGCGCCCCGCCCTGTCGTCGTTCCCCCTCCTCGGCGCGGTGGCGGCGAGCACGAGCTCGGTGATGCTCGGCCCGCTTGTCGCGCGTGTCGGCACGGTCGCCGACGACCTGCTCGTGAGCGAGCTGCTCACCCTCGACACCGTGAGCGCCGGGCGTCTGGTCGCCGCGATCGGGACGGGCGATCGCAAGAGCCTTGCCGAGATGGAGGGCTACGGCGTGCCCCGGGCGACGGTGGCCTCTCGCCGGGGGAGCCTGGCCCGGGTTGCCTCGGCGATGCTCGACGCCGGCGTCGAGGCCTGGATCGGGGGAGGCTCGGCGGCGACGAACGCCGTCGCCCGTGCGACTGACGCGGCGCTGAACCTCTGGGCGGCTCCGGCCGAGGTGCTCGCCGCGGCTGCAGGAGACGGGGAGGTGACCTGGGGCGGCGTCCTTCCCCCGGACCCGGCCGCCGCCGCCGGCCTGCTCGGCGCCCTGGCGGGGTCCGGCGCGAGCTGGGCCGTCCTCGGCTGGCCCGGCTCCTTGGGGCCGGTGGTCGCGGCCGCACGCGCGGCGGGGATCGAGCTCGGTCGGTAGTGGCGACCGGCCGGGCGTGCGGCAGCTACGCTCGGCCGGTGGACTTTCGTCGGATCGTCGGCCTGCCGCCGTATGTCTTCGCCCAGATCGACTCGTTGAAGCTCGAAGCGCGCCGGGCCGGAGACGACGTGATCGACCTCGGCTTCGGCAATCCCGACATCCCCTCGCCCGACGTCGCGGTGGACAAGCTCGTCGAGGCGGCGCGCAACCCGCGCAACCATCGGTACTCCGCGTCCCGGGGCATCCCGAAGCTTCGCCAGGCGATCTCGGACCTCTACCTCCGGCGCTTCGGCGTCACGCTCGACCCCGAGCGGCAGGTCGTCACGACGATCGGCGCCAAGGAGGGCCTCTCGCACCTGATGTGGGTGCTCGTCGGCCCCGGGGACACCGCGCTCGTGCCCTCGCCCTCCTATCCGATCCACATCTACGCCCCGCTCTTCGCCGGTGCCGACGTACGACAGGTGCGCCTCGAGGGGCTCGGCGGCGACGAGGTCGGCGCCGGCGAGGCCTTCTTCGCCAACCTCGTCGAGGCCTGGGAGTCTGCGTGGCCGAAGCCCCGGGTCGTCATCTTCTCCTTCCCGCACAACCCGACGACGGCCTGCATCGACCTCGCCACGATGACCCGGCTCGTCGAGTTCGCCCACGACCACGACGTGATGCTCGTCCACGACTTCGCCTACTCCGACACGGCCTTCGACGGCTACGTCCCGCCGTCGATCCTGCAGGTGCCCGGCGCCGACGCGGTGGCGGTCGAGCTGTACACCCTCACCAAGTCCTTCTCGATGGCCGGTTGGCGAGTTGCCTTCCTCGTCGGCAACCCAGACGTCGTCGCGGCGCTGACGAAGCTGAAGAGCTACCTCGACTACGGGACCTTCCAGCCGATCCAGATCGCCTCGATCGTCGCGATGAACGAGGCGCCGGACTACCCGAAGGTCGTCAACGAGATCTACCAGCACCGCAGGGACGCCTTGTGCGACGGGCTCGCCCGCATCGGCTGGGAGGTGGCCCGCCCGAAGGGGACGATGTTCGTCTGGGCCCCGATCCCGCCCGCCTACCGGGAGATGGGCTCGCTCGAGTTCGCGAAGCTGCTCGTGGCCGAAGGGAAGGTCGCGACCTCGCCAGGCGTCGGGTTCGGGCCGGGGGGCGACGGCTTCGTGCGCTTCGCCCTGATCGAGAACGAGCAGCGGATCGCCCAGGCGGTGAGGACGATGCGCCGAGCGCTCACCAAGCTCTGAACCCGGCGCCGGGCCTCAGCGCCCGGCTGGCGCGGTGGGCCGGCGGCCGGGGGCCGGCGGCGCGGCCCCGAGCGCAGCGCGGCCCCGCTCGGGGTACTCGTCGAGCCCCCAGCGCTCGAGCGCCACAGGGTCGACGTGGGCGAGCATCACCTCCTCGCCCTCGACCGCCTCGTCGAGCGCGACCGCGAGGCGGCGGGCAAGGGCGATCAGGGCGGCGATGTCGCCGGGGGCGAGGAGGAAGAAGTCGCGGTGGCCCTCGCTGTCGAAGCTCGCTGCCGTCCTGCTCGACAGCGAGATGACGCGCACCGCGTGGAAGCGGCCGCCCTGGTCGGAGGGGACGAGGGTGTCGATGGCGGGCCACTCCCTCGCCCTGGCGAGGTGCTCCTCGAACGTCTCGAGCTGCCGCTCGACCGAGGGGATCGGGCTGCGGAGCCGGGCGACCTCGGCTCGCAGACGGTCGAGCTCCTCGAACAGCGCCTTGGCATCGGACGGGGAGAGCGCCGGCGCCTCCGGGAGCTCCCCGGGCGGGCTCCGGCCGTCGAGCTCCTCCTGTCCGCTCGGTACGAGATCTTCCTTCTCCACGCCCTCTCGACCCTCCCCTGCCCGCTCCCACGCGCTGCCCGGGCCGACCCGGCTGTTGCTGCCGGCCTCCGGTCGGCTAACGGCCGCCGGGGCCCTCGCCTTCAGCGCCCACCGTCACGCGAACTTCATTGACATCGCTAAACTGCAGTGCTGTAATTACCTCTGCATCTGGTAGCCCCTCTCCCAAGCACCACTAGATGTAGTGGTCAGTGGGTGCCGAAGGCCGTCGTGCCCGCGGGAGGGGGCGCGGGTCCCTGAGCAGTCCTCAGGGTCCTGGTGCTCGAGCAGCCGAGGAGGCGGGCATGGCGATCGCGGGTGAGCGTGTGGACATCGGGATCCGGCGGCACTTCACCGACGGCCGGACCCATCCCTACGACATGGTCGACTGGGAGCGGCGAGACGCGCGCATCAGCGACTACCGGACCGGCGCCGTCGCGTTCGAGCAGCTCGGGGTCGAGGTCCCGGTGACCTGGAGCATGAACGCGACGAACATCCTCGCCCAGAAGTACTTCCGCGGGACGCTCGGGACACCAGAGCGGGAGACCTCTCTGCGCCAGGTTGTCGACCGGGTGGTCGACACGATCACGGCCTGGGGGGTGAAGGACGGCTATTTCGCCGACGGGGCCGAGGCGGCCGCCTTCAGCGACGAGCTGAAGCATCTGGTCGTGGCGCAGAAGGCTGCGTTCAACTCGCCCGTCTGGTTCAACATCGGGGTGCCGGGGGTGCCGGCCCAGGCATCCGCCTGCTTCATCCTCGCGGTCGAGGACCAGATGGACGCCATCCTCAACTGGTACGTCGAGGAAGGCACGATATTCAAGGGCGGTTCGGGCTCGGGCATCAACCTGTCGAAGATCCGCTCCTCGAGGGAGCCTCTGCGCGGCGGCGGGACGGCATCGGGCCCCGTGAGCTTCATGCGCGGCGCCGACGCCTCGGCAGGGACCATCAAGAGCGGCGGGAAGACCCGGCGAGCGGCCAAGATGGTCATCCTCGACGTCGACCACCCCGACGTGCGCGAGTTCATCTGGTGCAAGGCGAAGGAGGAGCGCAAGGCGCGCGCCCTCGAGGCGGCCGGCTTCGACATGGACCTCGACGGCGCCGACAGCCACTCGATCCAGTACCAGAACGCGAACAACTCGGTCCGTGTCTCGGACGAGTTCATGCAGGCGGTGCTCGAGGACAAGCCATGGCAGCTGATCGCCCGCACGACGGGCGAGGTGCTCGAGACGGTGCGCGCCCGCGAGCTGTTCCACGAGATCGCCGAGGCGGCGTGGGAGTGCGCGGACCCGGGCCTGCAGTTCGACACCACGATAAATCGCTGGCACACAGCGCCAAATGCTGGCCGGATCAGTGCAAGCAATCCCTGCAGCGAGTACGTCCACCTCGACAACAGCGCCTGTAATCTCGCCAGCTTGAACCTCCTCGCCTTCCTCGGAGAGGACGGGGCCTTCGACGTCGAGTCGTTCGAGTCGGCGGTTGAGGTCGTCTTCACCGCCCAGGAGATCCTCGTCGGGAACGCCGACTATCCGACCGAGAAGATCGCCGAGACGACCCGGCGCTTCCGCGAGCTCGGCCTCGGCTATGCGAACCTCGGCGCGATGCTGATGGCTCTCGGCCTTCCCTACGACTCGGACGAGGCTCGCGCCGTGACGTCGGCCGTGACGGCGCTCATGACCGGCCATGCCTACTCGACGTCTGCGCGCATCGCCTCGCGCATGGGTCCCTTCGCCGGCTTCCACGAGAACGCCGAGCCGATGCTCCGGGTGCTGAGGATGCACCGCGACAAGCTCTCAAGCGTCGACGAGCGCCTCGTGCCCGCAGAGCTCATGTCGGCGGCTAGGCGCGCCTGGGACGACGCGGTCGGGCTCGCCGAGCGCTGGGGCGTGCGGAACTCCCAGGCGACCGTCCTCGCGCCGACCGGGACGATCAGCTTCCTCATGGACTGCGACACGACGGGGATCGAGCCGGACCTGAGCCTCGTGAAGACGAAGAAGCTCGTGGGTGGCGGCACGATGTCGATCGTCAACCAGACCGTGCCTCGCGCGCTGCGCCGGCTGGGCTATTCGCCGGAGGAGGTCGACGAGATCGTCGCGTACGTCGACGAGCACAAGTCGATCCTCGGCGCGCCGCGCCTCAAGGCGGAGCACCTTCCCGTCTTTGCCTGCTCGATGGGTGACAACGTCATCCACTACTCGGGTCACGTGAGGATGATGGCGGCAGCGCAGCCCTTCATCAGCGGCGCCATCTCCAAGACGGTGAACATGCCCGAGGACGTGTCGGTCGAGGACGTCGAGCAGCTGCACATCGACGCCTGGCGCATGGGCCTGAAGGCGGTGGCCATCTACAGGGACAACTGCAAGGTGGGGCAGCCGCTCTCGACTACCAGGAGGTCGGGCACGGCCGCCCCCGGGCCGGACGGTGCGACGGCCGTCGACCCCGCCTATCTCGAGAGCCTGCACGCTCGCATCGCCGAGCTCGAGGAGGCGCTCGCCGATCGCGAGCTGGTGCCGCCGCCCTCGACGAGGACGCGCCTGCCTCGCCGGCGGCGGTCCAACACCTTCGCGTTCCGCGTGGCTGACTGCGAGGGCTACGTCACGGTCGGCGAGTACGAGGACGGCCGCCCCGGCGAGCTGTTCGTGAAGGTGTCCAAGCAGGGATCGACGCTGTCGGGCGTGATGGACGCGTTCGCGATCGCCGTCAGCCTCGGCCTCCAGCACGGCGTCCCGCTGTCGACCTTCGTGCGCAAGTACACCAACATGCGCTTCGAGCCGGCGGGCATCACCGACGACCCGGAGCTGCGGCTCGCCTCGAGCCTGGTGGACTACATCTTCCGGCGCCTCGCGCTCGACTACCTCTCCCTCGACGAGAGGATCGAGCTCGGTGTGCTCACCACCGGGGAGAGGTCCCAGCCCACGCTGCCCGGGCTGGAGGACGTGGTCGAGCTGAGCCAGGCCTTGCGCAGCGAGCGGGAGCGCTTCGGCGAGGGCGGCGACGCGCTGGCACCGGCGCCGCTCGTAGAGAACCGGGACGCGCCGTACTGCTACGCCTGCGGCAACGCCATGCAGCGGGCAGGATCCTGCTACGTCTGCCCGAGCTGCGGCGCGACCAGCGGCTGCTCTTGAGGTAGGGTCGCCCGTCCTGAGGCGGGCGGCGGCGAGGAGCGGCGCCGGTCGCCCGCCCCGGCGGGGGCCCGCCCGGTCGACCTCGGTTGCCGCCGCAGTACCATCGCCCGTGGAGCCACGATCCCTGGAGCGAGCATGACGATCCCCGACCACGAGCGGAGCACGGCAGGACAGGCGGGCTCGACGGTTGCGGCGGGCTCGGCGCGCGGCGCGGGGCCGGCGGGGGGCTGGGCGGCCGCAGGGGCGAAGACGGCGAGGGCGCTCCTCCTCGAGAGCATCCACCCCGACGCCGAGGCCGTCTTGTCGGGGGCCGGCTTCGAGGTCGTGACGGAGCGGGGCGCGCTCGACGAGGACCGTCTCAGCGAGAGGATCGGCGAGTTCGACCTGCTCGGGATCAGGTCGCGCACCCACGTGACCGAGCGTGTGCTCGCGGCGGCACCGGGCCTGCTCGCGCTCGGCGTGTTCGGCATCGGGACCAACCAGGTCGACCTCTCGGCGGCGACCCGCAGGGGCGTGGCCGTGTTCAACGCGCCCTTCTCGAACACCCGCAGCGTGGTCGAGCTCGTCGTCGCCGAGATGATCGCCCTGACTCGGCGCCTCACTGACAAGAACGGCGCGATGCACGCCGGTGTCTGGGACAAGTCGGCGGCGGGGAGCCACGAGGTGCGGGGCCGGCGCCTCGGGATCGTCGGCTACGGGAACATCGGCAGCCAGCTGTCGGTCGTCGCGGAGAGCCTTGGGATGAGCGTGTTCTTCTACGACACCGCCGACAAGCTCGCGCTCGGCAACGCCCGTGCCTGCGGGACGCTCGAGGAGCTGCTCGCGTCGGTGGACGTCGTCACGCTGCACGTCGACGGCCGACCGACCAACCGCGGCCTGTTCGGCGAGCGGGAGTTCTCGCTCATGCGTCCGGGTGCGATCTTCCTCAACCTGAGCCGCGGCTTCGTGGTCGACCACGCCGCGCTTCGCGCGCATCTCGAGTCCGGCCATCTCGCCGGCGCGGCGATCGACGTCTTCCCCCACGAGCCGACCTCGGCCGGCGAGCCGTTCGTCTCCGAGCTGCAGGGTCTCCCGAACGTGATCCTCACACCGCACGTCGGCGGCTCCACGGAGGAGGCGCAGCAGGACATCGGGAACTTCGTCGCCGGCAAGCTGAGCCGCTACGTCCTCGACGGGGCGACGGCGATGAGCGTCAACCTGCCGCCGCTCGACCTGCAGGAGCCGACCGGGCGCTGGCGGCTGCTCTACGTCCACCACAACGTCCCCGGTGTGCTCGCCGACGTCAACTCGCTCGTGGCAGGCCACGGCCTGAACGTGGAGGGCGAGCTGCTCGGGACCCGTGGCGAGGTCGGCTACGTGATGACGGACATCACCTCCGACCCTCCCGCCGACCTGATCCAGGCGCTCCAGGCGCTCGAGGCAACCATCCGCCTGCGGGTGGTGCCGCTCCCCTCCGGCACCTGAGCCCCGGGCGCCCGAGGCCGGGCGGCTGCGGCGCCGCAGTGACCTTCGACCCTACTGGTGGTGCCTTCGGCGCAGGACGCTGTCCAAGTGGTACCTGGGCGGAGCATCCTCTCCGCGCTGGCCGGCGCGCTGGCACTCTCGGGCGCTGCGGCGTGCGGCAACGTGACGACGAGCGTGTCGCACCGCGGCAACACCGCAGGTGTCTACGGGGACCGGATCGTGGTCGGGGCGCTCGTGTCCGAGACGGGGCCGCTCCCGGCCGACTTCGCCCCGGTGCTCGCCGGGGCGAGGGCGTACCTCGACACCGTCAACGCCTCCGGCGGCGTCGACGGCCGTCGGATCGACCTCGAGTACGTGCTCGACGACCAGTCGAGCCCGGCGGTCGACGCGAGCCAGGCGCGCACCCTCGTCGAGGAGGACCACGTCTTCGCCGTCGTCGCGGTGGCGACCCCGTCCTTCACGGGTGGGAGCTACCTCGCCGCCAACAACGTGCCGAGCTTCGGCCTGGCGGTGAACGCCCAGTGGATGGACGGCCCGAGCCTGTTCGGCAACAACGGCTCCTACATCGGCTTCTCGTCACCGCGTCTGCAGCCGGTGTTCCTCGCAGAGCAGCTCCACGTGCGTGCTGCGGCCATCCTCGCCTACAACGTCGCCCAGTCGAGCGCCGGCTGCACGGGGGTGGCGACGGCGTTCCGCCGGTACAAGGTGCCCATCGCCTACGAGGACCTCTCGATCCCCGCGCCCGCGACCGACCTCCACGCCGACGTGACACGCATGAAGCGCGCCGGGGTCGACATGGTCGTGTCCTGCATGGACCTCGGCGGCAACCTGCTGCTGTCCCAGACGATGCAGCAGGAAGGCCTGACCGGGGTGGCGCAGTACTGGAGCGACGGCTACGACGAGTCGGCGCTCGCCCAGTACGGCGCCGCGATGCAGGGCGTCTACTTCGCCGAGGCCAACGTGCCCTTCGAGGTGAGCAGGCTCTACCCCGGCAGGTACCCGGGGATGGACGCCTTTCAGGCGGCGCTCTCCCGCTACGAGCATGGCACCATGCCCTCGGAGGCGGCGCTTGCGGGCTGGACGAGCGCCAACCTCTTCGTCGACGGGCTGAGGGCGGTCGGGCGGGACGTCACGAGGTCGCGCCTGGTCGCGGCGATCAACAAGATGAGCAGCTTCACCGCCGACGGCATCCTCGCTCCTGTCGACTGGCGCTCGGCGCACAGCGGTCCGGGACCGCTGAACTGCGCGGCGTTCGTCCAGGTGCGCGGGAAGAGGTTCGTGCCCGTCTTCGGCACGCCGCCGAGCGTGTTCCAGTGCATGCCGGTCCCGGCGCCGGCCGGCCCCCCGGTGCGTCCGCTCGTGCCGCTGCCCAAGGGCGTGCCACCCACCTAGCCCGAGAGGACCGGAGGAGGCGCCAGGCCTTCGATGACCGAGCTGCTCTCCTACGTGCTGCCGGGCGTGCCCTACGGGTGCGTCTACGCCCTGATGGCGGCCGGGCTGGTCCTCACCTACCGGGCGTCTGGTGTCTTCAACCTCGCGTTCGGCGCCCAGGCTTACGTCTCGGCGCTGCTGTTCTCCGTCGTGGTCCAGGAGGGGGCCGGGACCTGGTGGGCCTTCGTGCTCAGCGTCGTCGTCGCGGGGCCAGTGATGGGCCTGCTCCTCGACGGGGTCGTGTTCCGCTACACCCGCGGCGCGCCGCCGCTCGTGCGGCTCGTGCCCGCGCTCGGGCTGATGATCGCCATCCCGAGCGTCGCCCAGATGCTCGCGGGCACCTCGACCAGGGTGCCGGCCTCCTTCGTCCTCCGCCCGAACCAGGTGTACTTCCACCTCGCCGGGTCCGCGGTGAGCGGCGAGGAGATCGGGACGACCCTCGTCGCCTTCGCCAGCGTGGCGGCGCTCGCCGCGCTCCTGCGCTCCCGCAGGCTCGGCCTGAGGATGCGAGCGGTCGTCGAGAGCCCTCGCATGGCCGAGCTGCACGGCGTCCGCTCCGACGCCGTGGGCAGCCTCGCCTGGTCCATCTCCAGCCTGTTCGCCGCCTTGGCGGGAGTGCTGCTCGCGCCCATCTACGCGCAGCTCAACGCGTCGAACTTCACGGCGCTGCTCGTCGCGGCGATCGCCGCGGCGGCGGTAGGCGGCCTGGAGAGCCTGCCGCTCACGCTCGTCGGCGGGATCGCGATCGGCGTCGCGCAGCAGGTGATCGGCGGCTACCTGCCGTCCGGCACGATCCTGTCGAGCGGGCTTCGCCCGGCGTTCCCCTTCCTCGTCCTCGCCGTGCTGCTCGTCGGCCGCCGCAGCCTCCGCCACGACGGCCGCCTCGACGACCCCTTGGCGGGGTGCGACCCGCCGATGGCGTCGCTCCGCCCGGCCCCCCGGATGGCCGAGGTCGCGCTCGGCGCGAAGGCGTTCACGGTGGCCCTCGGCGCTGCGGTCGTCGCGATCGCCGTCGCGGTGGTCCCGGGCAACTGGGAGTTCACCTTCACCCAGGCGGCCGTCCTCTCGATCGTCATGCTCTCGATCACGCTGCTCACGGGCCTCGCAGGCCAGATCTCCCTCGGCCAGGCCGTCTTCGCCGGTGCAGGCGCCTTCACCGCGGGCCAGCTCGCCGCGCATTTCGGCCTGCCCGTCCTCGCCGGGGTGCTCGCGGGCGGCCTGGTCGCGGGGATGCTCGGGGCGATCGTGGCGCTCCCGACGCTCAGCCTCGGCGGGATCTCCGTGGGACTCTTGACGCTCTCTTTCGCGCTCCTCGCCGACAACGTGCTGTTCCTCTACTCCTGGTCCGGCAACGGCGCCACGGGGCTCAGCGTGCCGAGGCCCAAGCTCGGGGGGCTGAGCTTCGCCGGCACCGGCGCGTTCTTCGGGCTCTCGCTCGTGATCCTCGGGATCGTCTCCGGCGCCGTCGTGCTGGTGCGCGGAGGGACGGTCGGCCGGCAGCTGGCCGCGATACGAGGATCGGAGACCGGCGCTGCGTCGATCGGGATCGACGTGGCGCGACTTCGGATCGTCGCCTTCACGCTCTCCGCGGTCATAGCCGGTGTCGGCGGCGCCTTGTACGCCTCGCTCGAGCAGTCGGTCTCGCCCAACGACTTCAACTACCAGTTCTCCCTCGTCTACGTCGTCGTGGTCGCCGCCGTCGGCGTCTACAGCGTGGCGGGCGCGATCGAGGCGGCCCTCGCCTACACCGTGCTTTTGCAGCTCGTCGGCAGCCTTCCAGGTCGCTACAGCTCGCTCGTGGCGCTCGTCTTCGGCCTCGTCGCGCTCGGCTACGTCCGTCACCCCGAGGGCGTCGTCACCTACGCGCAGTCCTGGGTGCTCGACCGAGCGGAGCAGCTCGCGCGCTTTCTCCAGCGCGATCGTGCGAGCGGGGCGGAGGCCGGCTGATGCCGTTGCTCGAGTTGGCCGGCGTCAGCAAGTCATTCGGGGGCATCGTCGCGCTGCACGAGGTGACCCTCGCCGTGGCCGAGGGTGAGCCGGTTGGGCTGGTGGGCCCGAACGGCGCGGGCAAGACCACGCTGTTCGACTGCATCGCCGGGCTCCTCGAGCCGGAGGCCGGCTCGATCCGCTTCGGCGGGCGGCGCGTCGACGGCCTGCCCCCGTTCCGTAGGAGCCGGCTCGGAATGGCGAGGACCTTCCAGCGCCTCGAGCTCTTCTCGGGGATGACGCCGCTCGAGCACCTGCTCGTGACCGAGCGCACCCGGCAAGGGACCGGGCGGTTGTGGAAGGACCTGGTGGGTCTCGGACGCCCGACCCGAGCCGAGCGGCGAGAGGCGGACGCCCTGCTCGACCTCGTCGGTCTGGCCGACGTCGCCGACCAGCCCGTCGAGGTGCTCGGGCTCGGGCGGGCCCGGCTCGTCGAGCTCGCCCGGGCGCTCGCGGCGGGGCCCCGTCTGCTCATGCTCGACGAGCCCTCCTCCGGGCTCGACGACGACGAGCGGGAGGCCCTCGCCTCGGCGATCGAGCGGGCTCGGCGCGAGCTGGGGGCGGCGGTGCTGCTCGTCGAGCACGACCTGGACCTCGTCGCCGAGGTCGTCTCACGCCTGGTCGTCCTCGACGCCGGCAAGGTCATCGCCGACGGAGGGGTCTCGACCGTGCTCGCCGACGAGGGGGTCCGCCGCGCCTACCTCGGAGCCGCGAGATGAGCAGTGCCCCGCTGCTCGAGCTGAGCGGCGTCGACCTCTCCTACGGCCCGTACCGGGCGCTGTTCGGCGTCTCGTTCACCGTGTCGGCGCGCGCCGCGGTGGCCCTGGTCGGCTCGAATGGCTCGGGGAAGACGAGCGTGGCCCGGGTCGTCTCGGGCCTCGTGCGCGCCCGAGCCGGTTCGATCCGTTTCGATGGACGGGACGTGACGCGCTGGCCCGCATGGCGGATCGCCCGGGCGGGCCTGGTCCACGTCCCCGAGGGTAGGTCCGTGCTCGGCTCGTTGACCGTCGAGGAGAACCTGCTCCTCGGCCTCGAGGGCCTCGCCGGCCGGCACGGCGGGGCCGGTGCCCTCGAGCGGGCCTACTCGATGTTCCCGAGGCTCTCGGACCGCCGCCGCCAGCTCGCGGGGACGCTGTCGGGTGGCGAGCAACGCATGCTCGCGCTGGGTCGAGCGGTCGCCGTCCCCGAGCAGCTCCTCGTCGTCGACGAGCTGTCGCTCGGGCTCTCACCGACCGTCGTCGACGAGATCTTCTCCGGCCTGCGCGAGATCCTCGCCTCGGGGACCTCGCTGCTCGTGATCGAGCAGCACGTCGAGCGGGTCCTGGCCCTCGCCGAGCGAGTCGTCGTGCTGGCGCACGGTCGAGTCGCCGGCGAGGGGCCCGCCGGGGAGCTCGCCGGGGTGCTCTCGAGCCTGCGCCCCTCGCCTGGACGCCCCGAGCCGCCGACCTCAGCAGCCGGCGGGGGCCTTGCCTGAGCTCTCGAGGCTGAGCAGCGCGCAGATCGTCGACTTGGCGACCTTCCACCGTGGCCTTTGGTAGACGGCGTAGCCCTTGGCACCGGCGAGGAACACCGTGCCCTTCTTCCCGAGGATCTCGTAGCGGACCGCTGCGCAGGGGGCCGGCAGCAGCGCAGCGCGGCAGGCGCTGGTCGATTGCTGCACGACGGCGAGCACCTTGGCGCCTGTGGCACGGCGTGCGAGCGGCGAGCGAAGTGCAGCCGCCATGGCGGCCTTCAGGCTCGAGCCGTCCTGGATAGCGGCGAGCTTCGGGGACAGCGCCGGGTCGGAGAGGTCGAAGACCGTCGAGAAGGCGGCGGTGACGGCCTTTCGGACCTGGACCGAGGTTGTCCCGGCGGCCCTGGTCGCCGCCGGGCGTCCCGCCGCCCCGGCGGCCGGCGGGGAGAGGGCCGCGGCGGCGAGGAGCGTCCCGGCGAGCAGCGCCCCGCCGGCGAGGCGCGCCAGGCGCGACCCGCCGCTACGCGGAGAGAGGCGGCGCATCGGGCTGGTCCTGGTCGAACACGGCGGCCGGACTGGAGCTCGTCGGGGCGGGAGCCGCCGGCGCGGCGGCGGGCGGGGTCCCGGACGCGGAGGCCGCTCGCAGGAACTCGTAGCGGGAGGCTCGGGCGTCGAGCGACGCGCGCACGACTCGCTCGAAGCTCGCCGCTCGCGCCACCGCCTCCTCGAGCTCGTCGTCGCCGAGGACCCGGACGAGCGACTTGGGCTGGCCTCGCACCTCGGTCTCGAGGTCGCGAGGGGAGGGACGGCGCAACGCCCAGAACGTGACCCCGCCGACGGTCGCGAGCGCCGCGATCACGAGCGCCGCAGCCAGCACATCGAGCACATGGGATGACACGGCGGCCTCCTACCTCGCCAGCGGGCGCTGTTCGCATCGCGAACTCAGTTGGTGCCTGGACCCTGCCCAACTTCTGGAGCAACTGCCATGCTGCCCCCTGCCGCGACGGGAAACCAGGGCCGTTGGACCCGGTCTTGCGCGCCTTGCCCGTGGGCCTCGCCGGCGGCGGGTTCGGCGGTCGGTCGTCGGCGCGAGGCTCACCAGGTCGGAGCGCTCTGACGCCTCGCCGCCGCGTCGCCGCGCAGGCCGGCGCGGGCCGCCTCGGGCGCGACGAAATCGCACGAGCCGAGGTGGCGAGCCGGCCGGACGCAGACCCGGCCGGTCGGCAGGTGGGTCATCCCGCACAGGCCCGCCGCGGCGAGCTCGCCGTCGACCGAGACGTTGTGCACGTCGATCCGCTCGGGCGAGGAGATGACCCCGACGACACCGCACATTGCGATCGCCCCCTTGGCCGCCCTCGGACGCGGCGATCGAGCCTCGAACCTCTTCGATGATGCACCCGAGCGTCCGGAGATGGAAGGGGCGAAGGTCCCGGCCGTCGCGTCGCTTCGACACCTGTCGTCCCGCCGGGCCGCTCGACGGCCCGGCCGGCCGCCGGGACGGGCGCCGTCTCAGTCGGCCGCGCCGGCCCCGGCGAACTGGCTGTTGTAGAGGGACCAGTAGAAACCGTGGCGCCCGAGAAGCTCTCTGTGCCGGCCCTGCTCGACGATGCGCCCGTGGTCGACGACGACGATCGTCCCTGCGTCTCGGATCGTCGACAGCCGGTGGGCGATGACGAAGCTCGTCCGGCCGCGGCGCAGGCGGGCCATCGCGTCCTGGACGAGGACCTCGGTCCTGGTGTCGACGTTGCTCGTCGCCTCGTCGAGGATGAGGATGCTCGGGTCGGCGAGGAAGGCCCTTGCGATGGTGAGGAGCTGCTTCTGGCCGGAGGAGATGTTGGACGCCTCCCCGTCGATCAGCGTGTCGTAGCCGTGGGGGAGCGCTCGGACGAAGTGGTCGACATGCGCCGCTGCCGCGGCCGCGGCGACCTCCGCCGCGGTGGCGCCGGGCCTGCCGTAGGCGATGTTGTCCCGGATCGATCCTCCGAACAGCCAGGTGTCCTGGAGCACCATGCCGAACGCGGCACGGACCTCGTCGCGGGTCAGATCGCGGTAGTCGACCCCGTCGAGCAGGATGCGGCCGGCGTCGATCTCGTAGAAGCGGACGAGCAGGTTGACCAAGGTGGTCTTGCCCGCGCCGGTCGGCCCGACGATGGCGACGGTCTCCCCGGGCGCGACGTCGAGGCTGAAGTCCTCGATGAGCGGCTTGTCCGCCTCGTAGCGGAACGACACGTGCTCGAGGCGCAACGCGCCCCGCCTCCCGTCATGGGCCGCACGGCGGGCCGCCGCCTTGGCCGGAGGCGCCGGCTCAGGTGGCTCCTCGTCCTCGTCGAGGAAGTCGAAGACCCGCTCGGCAGAGGCCATCCCGGACTGCAGCATGTTCATCTGGCCGGCGATCTGGGTGATCGGCATCGTGAACTGCCGGGAGTACTGGATGAAGGCCTGGACGTCGCCGAGGGAGAGCAGCCCGGAGGCGACCCGGTAGCCGCCGAGGACGGCGATCACGACGTAGTTCAGGTTGGCGACGAACTGCATCGCCGGCTGGATCACGCCCGAGAGGAACTGTGCCCGGTAGCTCGCCTCGTACAGGCGCCGGTTCTGCCCGTCGAAGTCCTCCGTCGTCGGGCGCCGCCGCCCGAAGACCTGCACGAGGACGTGGCCGGTGTGGGTCTCCTCGACGAGGCTGTTCAGGGATCCGGTCTGGTCCCACTGCACGCCGAACTGGACCTGGGAGCGCCGGGCGACGAGGAGCGTGACGACCAGCGCGAGGGGGATGGTGACCAGGGAGACGATCGCGAGGATCGGTGAGAGCCAGAACATCATCCCGAGCACGCCGAGGATCGTGAGCACCGAGCCGAGCAGCTGGCTGAGGCCCTGCTGGAGCGTCGTCGTGAGGTTGTCGATGTCGTTCGTCACCATGCTGAGCAGCTCGCCGTGGGGGTGGCTGTCGAAGTAGCGCAGTGGCAGCCGGGCGAGCTTCTCCTCGACCTCGCGCCGCAGGCCGTACATGGCCCGCTGGACGACACCGGCGAGCAGGTAGGTCTGGCCGAACTGGAACGCCGAGCTCGCCAGGTAGACGCCGGCGGCCGCGCCGAGCGCGAGGCCGAGGGCGGCGAGGTCGACGCCCTTGCCCGGCGTCACGTTCATCGCCGAGACCATCGCCGCGATCTGCCGCTCCCCGTGGGCCCGCAGGGCCGAGACCGCCTGGGCCTTGGTCTCCCCGGGCGCGAGCATGCGGCCGACGACGCCCTCGAAGAGGATGTTCGTCGCGTTGCCGATGATCTTCGGGCCCGCCACGGCGGAGGCCACCGAGGCGACTCCGAGGCCGAGGGCCGAGACGACCCGTAGCCGATCGGGCCGCAGGCGGGCGAGCAGGCGGCGCAGCGTCCCCCAGAAGTCGCGGCTGCGCTCGACCGGCGCCGCTGAGGCGCCCGGGCGCATCCGCCCGGCCGGCCGCCCGATCAAGCGGCGGCCCCCTCCCCGAGCTGGGACTGGACGATCTCGCGGTAGGGCGGGCAGGTCTCGACGAGCTCGTCGTGGGTGCCCGCGCCGGCGACGCCGCCCTCGTCGAGGACGACGATGTGGTCGGCGTGCATGATCGTGCTCACCCGTTGGGCGACGATCAGCATCGAGGACCGGCGCGTCTCGGCCTGCAGCGCCGCTCGCAGACGTGCGTCGGTCGCGGCGTCCAGGGCGGAGAAGCAGTCGTCGAACAGGTAGAGCGCGGGCCGCCTCGCGAGCGCCCGGGCGATGGACAACCGTTGCCGCTGGCCGCCGGAGACGTTCGTCCCGCCCTGGTCGATCCGGGCGTCCAGGCCGCCCGGCATCGCGGCGACGAAGTCGCTCGCCTGCGCGACCTCGAGGGCGTGCCACAGCTCGGCCTCGCTCGCGTCGGGGTTGCCCAGGCGCAGGTTGCTGGCGACGGTGCCGCTGAACAGGTAGGCCGCTTGCGGCACCAGACCGATCGAGCGCCAGAGCTCCTCGAGCTCGCGCTCGCGCACGTCGACGCCGTCGACGAGCACCCGGCCCTCCGTGACGTCGAAAAGGCGAGGGATCAGGTTCAACAGCGTCGTCTTGCCGCTCCCGGTGCCCCCGATCACGGCGGTTGTCTCGCCGGGGTGAAGGGAGAACGACACGTGCTCGAGCACCGGCATCTCGCTTCCGGGGTAGCGGAAGCCGACGTCGTCGAGCTCCACCACCCCCTCCTCCCGGCTCGGCCGGCGCGGCGCGGGCGGGTCGGCGACGCTCGGGGCGGCGTCGAGCACCTCCTCGATCCGCTCGGCGCTCGCCATGGCCCTGGGGAGCAGGATCGCCATCATGACGGCGAGCATCACCGACATGAGGATCTGCAGGATGTAGCTGAGGAACGCGGTGAGGTTGCCGATCGGCATCGACGACTCGCTCACGAGCCTTCCGCCGAACCACAGCACTGCGACGCTCGAGAGGTTGAGGATGGCCATCACCGTCGGGATCGCGAGGGCGAAGACGCGGTTGACGTACAGCGCGGTCCTGGTCAGGTCGAGGTTGGCGTCGTCGAACCGCTCCGCCTCCGGGCCGTTGCGCAGGAAGGCCCGTATGACCCGGACGCCGGTGATCTGCTCGCGCAGCACGAGGTTGATCCGGTCGATCTTCACCTGCATCGAGCGGAAGCGGGGGACGACCGCGACGATGACGACGGCGATGAAGGCCGCCATCACCGGCACGGCGACGGCGAGCAGCGGCGAGAGCGCGGCCCCCTCCCTGATCGCGAGGATCACCCCGCCGACGCTCATGATCGGCGCCATGACCATGAGGGTCAGCGCCATCTGGACGAAGAGCTGGATCTGCTGGACGTCGTTGGTGTTGCGCGTGATGAGCGACGGCGTGCCGAAGCGGTCCATGTCGCGGCTCGACAGCTGCAGCACCCGCCGGAACACCGCGGCCCGAATGTCCGCGCCGGAGCCCATCGAGGTCTTCGAGGCGAGGTACACGGCCACGATGGCGACGGTCCCGACGAGGAGCGTGATGCCGAGCATGACGGCGCCCGTGCGCACGATGTAGTGCAGGTTCCCCTCGATCACGCCCCGGTTGATGATGTCGGCGCTCAGGTTCGGCAGGTACAGGTTGCCGACGGTCTGGCCGGCCATCAGGGTCACGATCAGGGCGACCTGCCAGCGGTAAGGGCGCAGGTAGTCGCGGAGCAGGCGCGTCAGCACGCGCGACTCCCTTCCCCGGGGCCCACCGGACGTGGCATCTCCGACCTCCGCTCGGGCCATTGTCGAAGCGGCCGGCGCCGGCCGGCAGGGCCGTTCGTCCCTGCGCAGGGCTCCTCTCGAGCAGGAGAGTGGCGGGCGTGACCACCCGCCCACGCCAGGGTCCCTCGGGCTCACCCTCCTTCGAGGCGGCCGACCCTACGGGGTCGCGCGCCCTTCTTGAGGGGTCGGTCCGTAGACTCGAGGTGCTGCTCCCCTCGTCCCTGCGAGGGAATCGACCTGTCCGGGCACGGCCCCGGGCAGGACGGCACGGAAAGTTGTCCGAAGGTGGTAACGGGACCGTAATATCTCAGTGCATGGGGTGGCTGGGGTCGGCATGAGCCTCTCGGGAAGGGTCAGTCCACCGGCGACGGTCGAGCCGTCCGATGCCGCTCCCCGGCTACGGTCCCTCGCGACGGGCTCGGTCGCCGCCGAGCCCCTGGCGTCCGGCCGGGAGGCGCTCTCCCAGGCGGTCGCCTGGATCCGCTCCGCCGGTTGGCCCGTCGCCGTCTACGCGCTCTCCCGCGTCGTCCTGCTCGCCGTCGCCGGGATCGTCTCGGCGGCCGGCCACAAGACGCTGGTCGAGGAGATGTCCCGCTTCGACGGCCAGTGGTACCTGAAGCTGGCGGCGCACGGCTACCCGAGCGCGGTGGTGCACCACCAGTCGACGCTCGGCTTCTTCCCCCTCTACCCGATGCTGATCCGGGTCGTGTCCTGGTTCGGGTCGGTCTCCTACGCCGTCGGCGCGCTGCTGATCTCCTTCGCCGGCGGCCTCGTCGCCGTGGTCCTCGTCCAGCGCCTCGCGACTCGGTGGTGGGGCGAGCGGGCCGGCCGGCGAGCGGGCCTCGTATTCGCCATCTTCCCCGGCTCGATCGTCTTCTCGATGGCCTACTCCGAAGGTGTCGCGATCCCCCTCGTGCTCGGCTGCCTCCTCGCCCTGTCCTCCGAGCGCTGGCTCGTCGCCGGGCTGCTCGCAGGGCTCGCGACCGCCGTCGAGCCGGTCGCGATGGTCCTCATCCCGGTCGCCGCGCTGGCCTCGGCCCGCAAGCTGCACGCAGCCGGCTGGGGCGACCGCTCTGCCCGGATGAGCCTTCTTGCGCCGCTGCTCGCCCCGGTCGGCGTCGGCGCGTTCGGCGCCTTCCTCTGGGCGTGGACGGGCACGCCGTTCGCCGCCTACCTCGCGCAGCACTACGGGTGGTACCAGCAGAGCCAGCCCCTGGCGCTGCTCCACGTGCCGATCGTCAAGCACCTCATCGAGGACCCGCACGCCGTGTTGCGCTACCTCGCCACCTGGAACCTCTGGAACGGCGTGCTCGGCGGGGTGTTCCTCGTCGTCTCGCTCGTCGCGCTGTTCCGGGTGCGCCGCGAGCTCTCGCTCGGGGCGCTCGAGTGGACCGCCGGGATGGCCGCGATCACGCTCTGGTCCGTGACGACCCCGCCGAACGCCCGGATGATCCTCGTCGCCGCCCCGGCGGTGCTGGTCTGGGTCCGCAGGCTGCGGGCCGGCAGGCTCGCGCTCTTCGTCGGGGCGGAGCTCGTCGTGTTCGTCGTCGCGAGCGCGCTGACCTTCTCCGGCCACATGCTGCCCTGACCGGGGAGGGCCGGCGGCCGCCTGTCGGCGGCGTCAGCGAGGGCCCGACCCGCTCAGGATCGCTCGCCGCGTCGGCTGTCGGTCCTCCGAGCCCTCGTCCTGCTCTCGCTGCTCAGGGATGGGAAGGGCCGCAGATCCGGCGCCCGCCATCGGCAGCGGCCGCCTCGGCCGGCGACTCCCCGAGCTGCCGCCTCGCCCACGGTGCACGAGAAGCCCGTGCAGCGGGTCCGGCACGGCCTCGAGCGCCGCGACGACGGCGGGAAGGTCCCGGAAGCGCTCGAAGGCGGCTTCGTCGGGGAGCTCGAGCTCGAGCACGCTGCCCCAGGGAAGATGGTGCCAGCCCCAGTCCGTGGCGCCGAGGCCGAACCCCGCCTGCACGAGGGCGTCGCCGTGCGCGTCCGCCCAGGCACGGGCGCTGCCCGGCCCGTCGAGGACCTCGATCGCGAACCACTCCGCCACGTCCCGGAGCTTATGCTCGCCCCTACGCGACGGCGACGGCTCCGTCCTGCGTGGCGAGCTCCTCCTTGCGTGCCCGCACGAGGAGGGCCGCCGCCACGGTGGCGATCCCGAGGAACGCGGCAGCGTAGACGAAGGCGACGGCGTAGCCGTGGACGAGCCCTCGTGCCACGACGGCAGCGCTGCGGCCGTGCAGGGCGAGGTAGGTCGCGGTCGCCGAGGCGGCGACGGTGTTGAGGAGCGCGGTGCCGAGCGAGCCGCCGACCTGCTGGGTCGCGTTGACGAGGGCGCTCGCGACGCCGGCGTCGTGGTCGGCGACGCCTACGAGCGCCGTCGAGCTCAGGGCGACGAACGCGAAGCCAAGACCGGCGCTCATCACGAGCTCGGCCGGAAGGACGTGGACGGCGAAGCTCGAGTGGACGCCGATCCCGGTGAGCCAGGCGACGCCGGCGACGCCGCAGAGGAAGCCCCCGGTCATGAGCGGCCGCGGGCCGAACCGGGGGAGCGCCTTGCTGGCGAGCGCAGCCGAGAGGACGACGGCCCCGGAAAAGGGAAGAAAGGCGAAGCCCGTCTTGAGCGCGGAGTAGCCGAGCGTGACCTGCAGGTAGTAGGTCATGAACAAGAACATGCCGAACAGGCCGACCCCCGCCATGAACGACCCGAGGAAGGACCCGCCGCGATTGCGGTCCGCGAGGACCCGCATGGGCAGGAGCGGGTGCGCGGTGCGGAGCTCGATGGCGACGAAGAGGACGAGGAGCGCGACCCCGGCCGCGAGCAGCCCGAGGGTGCTCGTGGCCGACCAGCCGGACTGGTAGGCCTCCTGGAAGCCGTAGACGACGGCGACGAGCCCGAGCGTGACCGACACCGCCCCCGGCAGGTCGTAGCGGCGGTCGCCCGCGGCTCGGCTCTCCCGGGCGAGGCGGGCGCCCGCGATCGCCGCGAAGAGGGCGACGGGGGCGTTCACGAGGAGGCACCACCTCCAAGAGGCGTACTCGGTGAGGATCCCACCGAGCAGCAGCCCGACGGCAGAGCCCCCGCCGGCGATCGCGCCGTACACCGCGAAGGCGGTGGCTCGCTCCTTCGCCTCGGTGAAGGTGACGGTGAGCAGCGCGAGCGAGGCCGGCGCCATGAGCGCCCCGAACGCCCCCTGCAGCGCCCGTGCGCCGAACAGCATCGCCGGGTCCTGGGCGAGGCCCCCGAGCGCGGACGCCGCGCCGAAGCCGATCAGCCCGACGATGAACATCCGCTTGCGTCCGACGAAGTCGGCGATCCGCCCGCCGAGCAGCAGCAGGCCGCCGAACGCGAGGGTGTAGGCGGTGATCACCCACTGCCGGTCGATGGTCGAGATGTGGAGCGCTCGCTGGGCGGAGGGGAGCGCGATGTTCACGATCGTCGCGTCGAGTACCACCATGAGCTGGGCGACCGCGATGACGGCGAGGGCCTTCCAGCGGCGCGGGTCGGGCGCGTCCTCGCCCTCCGGCGGGCGCGCCGAACGGTCGAGGGGGGCGCCGGCCTGGGCGAGGGCTTCGGTACCGGGGCGGGGCATCGGATCTCCTTGCCTTGGGGGGTTCTCGGGTGTGGTTCGGCTGGGGGACATCGGGGTCTCGGGGGCTCGGAGACCCGGCGACGGCCACCGTAGGCGACGCACCGGACAGGAGCTGTCCGGATCTCCTGACGGGTCTGGCTGCGCACCGCCCGTCCGGCAGGAGGTGCCCGCCACGGGACCGCCCTGCCCCTGAACTCTAACGGCACGCTCAACGAAACGCAACGGTATCGTTTCTTAACCCGTCGAACGGGTCGTGCGCACGGCCGGGGGACGGCGCTGGGGCGCACCGTCGAGGACCGCACCGCGGTCCCCGGCGTCGCCACGGGCCTCGCGGTGACCGGCGCCGGCGGCGACGTGCTGTTCGTCGAGGCGACCGCGACAGACGGCGGCGAGGGGCTGACCGTCACCGGCCAGCTCGGCGAGGTGAGGAAGGAGCCCGCCGAGAACGTGCTCTCCTACGTCCGCTCCCACGCCGCCGAGCTCGGGATCGAGGCCGCCGCCTTTGCCGGCCGGCACTTCCACCTGCACGTGCCTGAAGGCGCCGTGCCGAAGGACGGCCCGTCCGCGGGGTGACGATGGTGACTGCCCTCGTGGGCCTGCTGGCCGGCGTGCCGGTGGACTCCGGGGTCGCGATGACCGGGGAGGTCACCCTGCGCGGGCGCGTGCTGCCGGTCGGCGGCGTCCGCCAGAAGGACCTCGCCGCGCGACGTGCCGGGATCGGCGAGGTCGTCTTGCCGCGACGCAACGGCGACGACCTCGAGGACCTCGCCCGGGCGGTGAGGCAGGAGATGACCTTCCATCTCGTCGAGGACGTCACCGGGGTCCTCGCCGCCACCCTGGCCCACAGCCGGGCGCCTCAGGTGGCTGCCCCGGTGGCCGCCTGAGCCTGCGCTACGGCTCGATGGCGCCGAGAGTGAGGAGCAGGTTCGCCCACCAGCGCTGCTCTCCGGTGGCCACGGCCAGGGCGACGTTCGGCCCGCGCCCGGCTTCGTAGAAGGCGTGGCGCGCGAGCCGGGCGATCGGCACGCCGGGGCCGAGGAGCTCGGCGAACTCGGCGAAGATCGGAGCGTCGCCCCCGCCGTCGGGTGCCATCACCGCGGCAGACTCGATCGGCACTGCGGTCAGGAGCGTCGCCAGCACGTCGGTTACGAGCGGCATCCCGGGCCGCAGGTTGAGGTGAACCCGCACGGCTCGATGGTTCGACGCGGTCGAGTGCGGGTAGTTGGCGTCCATGAGGAGGACCTGGGAGCCATGGCCGGCCGCGGCGAGGGCGCCGATGATCTCCGGGTGGGTGAGCGGGTAGCGCAGCACCGCGGCAGCGTAGCGGCGGGCGCGTGACGCCGGTGGCGTAGTCGGATCGACTCCTGTTTGACACGAAAGGGTTTTTGCCGTAGCATTGAGCGAACGTTCGCTCAGGGCGAGCGGCGTTCGGCTGGGACGGCGGAGGCCGCGACGTGGCCGCCGCCTGGAGCGGTGTCGGGGGTCTGCGGAGTGGGGAGACGGCGCTACGCGTCGCTGAAGGAAGTCGCGGCAAGGGCCGGGGTGAGCTTCCAGACGGCGAGCAAGGTGCTGAACGGCGGTGAGGTCCGCGTGGCGCCGGCCACCGCGCAACGGATCCTGGCCGCCGCGGTCGAGCTCGGCTACTCGCCCAACTCGATCGCTCGCAGCCTCGTGCAGCGGGCCACGGCGACGATCGGCCTCGTCGCAGGCGACTTGACGGACGCCGCGCTGGCGAAGTTCGCCGTCGCCGCGGAGCAGGCCGCGCGCCGCCACGGGCTGGCCGTGCTCGTCGGCAACATCGTCGGTGGCCTCGGTGAGCGGGGCTCGGGCGCGCCTGGCGACGGCGCAAAGGTCGTGCGCATGCTCGTCGAGCGGAGGGTGGACGGCATCATCGCCGCCGCGCCGCAGCTCGAGGAGGACGCCGAGGTCGCCGAGCTGCTCAGGCGCTACGTCCCTGCGGTGAGCCTGCACCACGTGCCCGGCGGCGGCGTCCCCGTCGTCGGGTCCAACCACCGCGAGGCCGGGCGCATCGCCACCGAGCACCTGCTCTCCCAGGGGCATCGCCGCATCGCCACCGTCACGGGGCCCTTCCGGCGCCTCGTCGTCCGGAGCCGGACCCGCGGCTACGAGGACGCGCTCCGGGCCGAGGGCGTCGACCCGAGCGACGACCTCGCCGTCGAGGCCGACTGGACGCCGGGAGGGGCGGCTGCGGCAACTCGGCTGCTGCTCGAGCGAGATCCCCAGGTGACCGCCGTCTTCGTCCACAGCGACGAGATGGCGATCGGGGTGCTCTCCGCGCTCGGCGCCTCGGGCCGCAAGGTGCCCGAGGACGTAGCCATCGTGAGCTGCGACGACATGCCCTTCGCCGAGCATCTGACCCCGCCGCTCACCTCGGTGCGCGTGCCCTTCGCTCAGACGGGTGAGGCGGCGGTGGAGCTGCTGCTCCGGAGGATCGCGGGTGAGGCCGTGCCGACCGAACCGGTGCTGCTCCCGGTCGAGCTGGTCGTCCGGCGCTCGAGCGGCGCGGGCGCGGGAGAGGGCCGCGACGGCGGAGAAGGCGAGGAGGCGACGTGACGGAGATCTATCTCGACCCCTCAAGGGTGGTGGGCAGGCTGGAGCGGACCGTGTTCGGCGGGTTCGTCGAGCATCTCGGGCGCTGCATCTACGGCGGGGTCTACGACGAAGGCTCGCCGCTTGCCGACTCGGACGGCTTTCGCACCGACGTGCTCGCCCTCCTTCGCGACCTCCGCCTCGGAGTGCTGCGCTGGCCGGGCGGCAACTTCGTCTCGAACTACCACTGGCAAGACGGCGTCGGCCCGAAGGACGCCCGACCGAGCCGGCCCGAGCTCGCCTGGGGTGGCACGGACTCGAACCGCTTCGGCACCGACGAGTACCTGCGCTACTGCGCCGAGCTCGGCGTGGCGCCGTACATCTGCCTCAACATGGGGACCGGCGACCTGGCCGAGGCCCTCGCGTGGGTCGAGTACTGCAACTCGCACCGAGATACCTACTTCGCGCAGGCTCGCCGGCAAAACGGCCGCGAGGAGCCCTGGGCCGTCCCGTATTGGGGGCTCGGCAACGAGATGTACGGCGAGTGGCAGGTCGGCTCGATGTCGGCGGAGGAGTACGCCCGCGAGGCGACCCGCTGGGCTCGGGCGATCCGGATGCTCGACCCTCAGGCGAAGCTCGTGAGCTGCGGGATGGTCGGCTGGAGCGAGTGGGACCGCGTCGTCGTCGACGCGCTCGCGCCGCTCGTCGACTACCACTCGATCCACATCTACACCGGTTCGGAGGACTACTGGACCAATGTCTTGCAGCCCCACCAGGCGGAGCGGGCCATCGCCGCGGCCCGTGGCCTGATCGAGCGCGCCGCGTACCTGCAGCGCGTCGACCACCCGCCACGCCTCGCCTACGACGAGTGGAACGTCTGGTACCGCAACATGGACGGTGCCCTGGAGGAGCGCTACAGCTTCGTCGACGCCCTCGCGGTCGGGACCTACCTCAACATCTTCGTCCGCAACTGCGCCTGGGTGAAGATGGCCAACCTCGCCCAGATGGTGAACGCCATCGCCCCGATCGTGACGACGCCGGAGGCCGTTGCCGTCCAGCCGATCTACTACCCCTTCCTCCTCCACTCCCAGGGCGCGCTCGAGCTCGCCGTCGACGTCTTCGTCGAGGGCCCGACGGTCGAGTGGCCCGGCGAGCCGCACAAGAGCCGCTGGCCCCATCGAGTCGGCGACCTCGGCCCCTTCCCACTGGTCGACGCCGCGGCGACCGTGGACGCCGGGCGCCGCCGGATGTTCCTCACGCTCGTGAACCGCAGCCCGGAGGAGCCGGAGCAGGTGGAGCTCATCGTACGCGGGCGCGCCCTCGACGGGCCGGCTCGCCTGAGGACCCTCACGGCGGAGCGCTCCACGGCCGGCCGAGCGATCGCCGACGTCGAGACGGCATGCCTCGAGGAGGGGGGGGTGGCGACCAAGGGCTCCTCGGTCGAGCTGGCGCTGCCGCCGCAGTCCTTCACCGCCGTCGAGCTATCGCTCGGTGGCTAGGGGCGTGGACCAGAACCTACCTAATGCTCTCGCCTGAGATTTCGGTCACCCGTATGAATATCCAACAGCCCAAGCGACCAGCAACAAGACACAACACAAACTCCCACACCTATGCAGGGACATCGGCAATGTCGAGGCGACTAGCGGTCGGTTGGGCACTGCCGTGAGCTGAGGCTGCCCGCGAGCTCCGCCCGGCTCCGAGTGACAATGCGGGTCTTCTGACGTTTCCGGGGGTCGATTCCCCACCCGGAAGGGCTTCGGTCTAGGAGCGCGACGGTGCTCACACGCGCGTAGCGGTGATGTCCGAGCCGGGCCTATCGCCTATCGGGTGCTCGCAC
>JAJYNS010000050.1 GCA_021786195.1 Actinomycetes bacterium
CTAGATGAAGAGCAACTGCGCCCCGTCGGTCATCTCGATGAAGTCAGCTGCATTGAGGACGCCCTCGACCTCCTCGTAGAGGTCCTCCTTCTCGAGGTGCATCATGTCGGTCGACATTCGGCACGCCCACAGATGGCCTCCCGACGCGACGATCTGTTCCAGCATCTCCGGCACTCCGGGCACGCCGATCGCGGCGATCTGCTTCTTCAGCATCGAAGTGGCGATGGTCGTCATGCCTGGCAGGCCCCCCAGGCCTTGGGGCATGTGAGTGGCCGTGTTGCCGAGCGTTGTGAACTTGAGACTGTCCATGTGCTTCTTCGTGATCATGTCGAGGCCCCAGAAGGTGAAGAACATGTGGACCTCAACACCCTCTCCGAGGGCGGCATTGGCGAGGACCAGGCCCGGGTATGCCATGTCGAGATTGCCCTTGGAGCAGATAAACGCCATCTTGCGGCCCGTGCCGCCGCCCTCGAAGTTCGGCGTCGGTGCCGGCTGGACATCGATAGTCATGTGGGCTACTCCGATCGGTTGTCACTAGACGCAGCCTCGTGGCTTGGGAAGGCCCGCGATGTAGGCCATCTTCTTCGCCGGCTTCTTGGGGAACAGGGTGAAGAGGTCCTTGGTCGGGATGCCCCCGACCGTTGATACTCGCCGAAGGGTCGGCGTCTCGCCGTTCTCCTTGTAATCGCTGCGGAGGAAGCGGATCGCTCTCCAGTGGTCCTCGGTCATCTCGATCCCGATCTGCGAGGCCAGGACCTTTGCCAGCTCTTCGTCCCACTCGTCGTAGTCGGTCAGGAAGCCTTCCTCGTCGACCTTGACCAGGCGGTCCTTGATGGCGGCTACGGGCATCGCTCTACCTCCGATCTGTGTGCACGCCGACCGGTGGTCGCCGGTCGGCCATTCGTTCGGCCCCGATGGCTCGAAGCGTCTCGAGCAGGCGCGCGAGGCCGCGACGGACCTCCGGATCACGCATCTGGCGCAGCAGCGCCAGCGAAGAGGGAGGCTCGGTCGCACCCTCGAGTTCGACTTCTTGGATGCTGAGCGCAGTCCGTCCCAACAGGCCCATCACCTCGGGCTGGGTCATCTGCTTGATCGTCTGCAGGATCAGCACGATGTTGTCACCGAGGAGTCGGACGTCGTCCTCGCTGAAGGAGGTAACGACGGTGTCGAGCACCCCGGCTGCCTGCCGGGCGAACGCGAAGTAGCCGCGCTCGTCGAGTTGCTGCAGACGCGCGTTGAGGCTGGCCATCGCGGGCGTCGCGAGCGGACCTGCTTCGTCGGCCAGGGCGGCCAGGCTGCGCAACGGACCGATCCAGGCCTCGATGACCGACGCGTCCCGCAGCACTGCCCTGGCCAGTCGGGCCACGTCGGCCATGTTGTAGCCGTCAGATTCGAGGTGGGTGATCGCCAGGTCCATCGCCTCCTCCGCGACGGGCGCCAGCTCGTCCGCCAGTTCCTGCCAGCGGTCCCGCTCGAGTCGCTGCCGACGCAACTCGAGCGCGATCTCCTCTACATTCTTGTCTAGCCGGTCAAGACGCTCATCGACCGACTCGGCCGACTGCTCGAAGGCGCCGGCGGTCATCTCACCGTCGCCTCCACCTCTTTGCCCGCCATCGACATGAGCGGCTCGAGCGGCATCTCCTTCCCCGGGAGAAGGAGGTTCCAGTACACCCAGCGGAACAGCATCTTGCCCCAGTGGTTCGCCTCGGACTCGCGGAGGAGCGTGAACGGTCCCAGACCGGGCAAGGGGTACTTACCGGGGAGGGGCTCGGTATCGTAGTTGAAGTCGATGAGCAAGCCCTTGCCCCGACCCGATTCGATGAAGCAGTTCGCGTGGCCGTCGAACAGCTGGATCATCGGGCGTCCGCGTACGTACTGGACGAAGTTCTCCTCGAACAGCTCCAAGGAGAAGTGCGCGACCGAGCCCGCCTTCGAGGTCGGGATGTCCGAAGCGTCCCCTAGTGCGAAGATGTTGTCATGGGCCTTGGACAGCAGGGTCTGGGGGTCCACGGGCACGTAGTTGAGCTCATCACCCAATCCCGACCGGGCGACGTAGTCGGCGCCCATGTTGAGCGGGACGGTGACCAGTAGGTCGAAGGGGATCTCGCGCTCGTCATAGGACACGAGCCTCTTCTTCTCCGGATCAACACGCTCGACCATGAAGTCCGTCTCGAGGGCGACCTTGCGCTCCTCGAGCATCGCCCCAAGGTGCCTCGACGCGACCGGCCTGGTGAACGCGCCGTCAAGAGGGGTCACGAAGATCATCTCCACCCGATCACGCATTCCCTGCTCGGCAAAGTAGGCGTCGGCGAGGAATGTGAACTCCAACGGCGCCACCGGGCACTTGATCGGCATGTCGACGATGTGGATCACAAGACGCCCGCCATCCCAACGAGCGATCTTTTCGCCCAAGAGCGAAGCTCCCTCGAATGTGTAGAACTCATGTATACTTTGCTGCCATTCTGCGCCGGCCAATCCCGGTGTCTCCTGGGGGCGTGGCGAGGTCCCGGTTGCGATGATCAGGTAGTCGTAGCCGAGCTCGCTCTCGTCGGCGAGCACAACCTTGTTGTCTTCCGGAACCACCCGCTCGATCTCCGCAATGACGAGGTCGACGCCCTCGGGGAGGAACCGTCGCCGGGGCTTCACCAAGTCGCTGGGCCGGTAGATGCCGAACGGGATGAACAGCTGCCCCGGCTGGTAGTAGTGGGCCTCGCTCTGGTCAACGACGGTGATCCGCCACTCGGTGGGGCTGAGCCGCCTGCGGAGGCGGTTGGCAGCCATCGTGCCGGCTGTGCCGCCACCGAGAATCAGCAGTCGCTTCATAGGAGGGTCCTTTCGTCGAGCCCGGACAGGATTTGGGCGGCCAGCGTCGAGACCCTGGCTGCCATCGTGGGCAACGTCGCGAGCACCTTTGCCCGGCTGGCGTCGTCCAGTCGGTACAGCTCCCGGGGATCGTCGTCGGACGCCGCGATGCCCCCTACGACGAGCATGCCGACAAGCTGTGGGCCGATCCGTACGAAGGTGCGTGCACGGTCGAAACCGAGCGGCCCGGTCTGGAAGCTCAGGGTGAAGTCGGGGTCTTCAGCCAGCTGCTTCCAATCGGCCAGGCACGCGGCCAACAGGGCAGGGTCGTCACCGTTCTGACGGAACCATGGGCAGGGGTGGATGATGTCGATCACCGGTTCGCCGGCGATGCCGGTGACGACCATCGTGACGCCCAGCAGCTCCGCGCCAAGCTCGAGATAGGGCACGGCGGCCTGAGCCGCCAGCTCGAGCGCCTTTCGGCTCTCCGCGTCGTGGGGGCTCACCTCGTTCGCGTCGAAGAGCCTGGCAATCTGTTCCGCGGGGAAGCGCCACTGGTGACCGACCTTCAGGGCAGGCAGCCGCCCGCGCTCGGCCATTCGGTACACGGTGGACCGGTCGACACCAAGGATGCGACCGACATGCTCCGCCCGCAGGAACTGTCCAGGCTTGGGCATCTCATGCGCCACCCCGTGGTACTGCACATTCTGCACTGGCTCGAGCAGGTCCTGCATCTACCGCAGCGTATGAATGCGACAGTCGCCACGCTAGGGCCCAACGACTCTAAAAGTCGGCTGGGGCAGCCGGAGCCTACGTTCCGCAGGTCGAGCGAGGCCTTCAGGTCGAATTACCGTAGCGTGACGCGAACCGGGTCGTAGGCGCTGAGAGGCTGTCGCGCATGTTCTCCCAGCGCGTTGACCTGCGCCATTAGCTCGTCAGGCGGCGCATCAGGAGGCGGCTGTGTGCCGCCCAGACAAAGCCCTCGGACACCTTGGGGTCTCGCTCGTAGTCGACCTGCAGGCGGCGATGGTTCATGAGCCAGGGCGAGGTCCGCTCGACGACCCAGCGCCGAGGGAGGACCTCGAAGCGTCCCGCCGCGATGCGGTTGACGGCCTCGACGGCGACGCCGAGCGCCTTGCACGCCTCGGCGAAGGCCGTTTTGAAGCCACCGTCGCAGAAGACGGTGGCAAGGCGCGAAGACTTCGGCCTCGCTCCATCGCGGCGGCGCCCCCGAGGTTGTCGCTTCTCGCGGCGGCGAGGGTGACGACCGCGACGAGCAGGCCGAGCGTGTCGACGACGCCGAAGACCTTGCGGCCGTTCACCTTCTTGCCGGCGTCATGATCCCTGGTCGCGGCCCCAACCGTCGAGGCCCCGCGCACGCTGCGGGCGTCGATGACCCCTGCAGAGGGATCTGCCTCACGCCCTTGCTTCTCCCGGACAAGGCCCCCCAGCCGGTCCCAGACGCGCTCCCAGGTGCCGTCTCTCGACCAGCTGTCGTGGTAGCGGTGGCAGGTGCTCCAGTGGGGGTGCTTCTCCGGCAGCGCCCGCAACTGACAACTGGTGGCGGCGACGTGGAAGATCGCGTCGAGGACCGCTCGCCGGTCGTTCTTCACCGGCCGGCCCATCTTCCCCCGGCTCGAGCAGGGCTCGACGAGATCGGCGATAGCGCTTACTCCTCGTCGGTCATGTCGCCATGCGTCGTCCGTTATGCCTGTGGTTTCTGGATCTTTCGCGCTATATCGCCATAGTCCGTGGTAGTAGTTACACGTGCGCGAGCCCCGACCGGCGCGAACATCCACGACAGCCTCTTCGTATCACCTTGACCCGCCTCGCCCGGCACCACTACCACGCCGAGCTCCAGCTACTGCCCGGGGCGTCACCGGGAACCACGGGGCCTCGTCTTCTTCCGTGGCGGACCCCAGCACGTCTCACACGTGCACTGCGTAGAGCCCGGCTCGGAGGAGCGCGTTGCCGGCGGTGTTGACAGGGCCGACTGAACGAGGTTCGCGAGTGGCCCGGCTCTTACGCGGTCCGTTCCGGCCAATTCAGGGATGCTTCGCCGGTGTTCCCGTCGCTTGCCGCCGTGAGCGGAAGGGCTGGAGACGACTCTTGATCGCCCGCGGGCCAAAGGTCGTCAAACACCTCGGGCACCAAAAACCCTGCTCGAGCTCGGTCCCGCACGTCCCGTGGTAGAGGACGACCACCGCTTCACCGTCCGACAGCCATCGGTCGCCCCACCGCATGAGCGCGACGAGGGCCGGTGAGAGCTCGAAACCCATCTCGGTCAGCCTGTACTCGTAGCGAGGCGGGTGTTCCTCGTAGGGAACCCTGGTCAGAATGCCACCGTCGACGAGCTTGCCAAGGCGATTGGAGAGGACCGGCCGGGCGATGCCGAGATCGCCCCGCAACTCCTCGAAGCGATGGAGCCCGCGAAAGACGTCGCGAAGGATGAGCATCGTCCAGCGGTCGCCGACGAGCTCGAGAGTCCTCCCGATGGAGTCAAATGGCCGAGGCACGGCGCTGGTCACGCCCGAGGATAGCGTCGGGCCCAGTCAGTTCGCATTGAGAACTGACTCTCGCTAACCTGGCGCCGTGCCCACCGACGACGAGCTACTGGACGCTCCGCTGGACAAGATCCTCGTCGCGGCGGCTGCCGTTCGCGACCGCGCGTTCGGTTCGCGCGTAACGTACTCGCCAAAGGTCTTCATCCCGCTCACGAGGCTCTGCCGGGACCGCTGCGGCTACTGTACCTTCGCCAAGCCGCCAGCGAGGCTTGCGGCCCCGTACCTGGACGAAGACGAGGTGCTCGCGATCGCCCGTGCCGGGGCGCGCGCCGGCTGCCACGAGGCGCTCTTTACCATCGGCGAGCGGCCGGAGCTGCGCTATGAGGTCGCAGCGCGTTGGCTTGCCGATCACGGCTACGCCTCGACGATCGACCACCTCGTGGCGATGGCCAAGCTCGTCCTCGAGGAGACCGGTCTCTTGCCGCACGCAAACGCCGGTGCTCTGTACGAAGAAGAGCTCGCCAAGCTCCGCGTCGTCGCGCCAAGCCAGGGGATGATGCTCGAGAGCCTCGACCCGACACTCTTCTGCCATCAGGGCGCACCCGACAAGGCGCCCGAGCGCCGTATCGCCACCCTGGAGGCGGCTGGCCGCCTCGCCATTCCCTTCACGACGGGGATCCTGGTCGGCATTGGCGAGCGTCGCGCCGACCGCCTCGCAGCACTTCGGGCGATCGCCGAGAGCCACGCTCGCTACGGCCACATCCAAGAGGTGATCGTCCAGAACTTCCTTCCGAAGGACGGAACGGCCATGAGCCAGGCACCGCCCTGTTCGACCGACGAGCACCGCTGGAGCATCGCCGTAGCCCGCCTGATCCTCCCTGAAGAGGTCCACCTGCAGGCGCCGCCGAACTTGGCAGAGGACCTCGGCGAACTGCTCGCCGCGGGGATCGACGACTGGGGTGGGATCTCGCCGGTGACGATCGATCACGTGAACCCCGAGCGCGTCTGGCCGAGCCTCGAGCGCCTTCAAGCGGTGACCGAAGCCGCAGGCCACAGCCTCGCGCCGCGCCTTTGCGTCTATCCGGAGTTCGTGCGCGATCCACAGCACTGGCTGGACGACGGCGTGCGTTTCGCCGTCCTGGACCGCTCCGACGCAGAGGGCCTCGGGCGCGACGACCCCGGCGCGTTCTTCCCCGAGAAGGTGACCGCTATCCGACCGGTCGGCGACGATGTCGAGGTCGTCCTCGCCAGCGAGGCCTCCACCGCCTGGTACTCGGGAGCCCAGGGTGCCCCGCCTATGCTCGTGCCTGCCCCCGCCCGTGCCTCCGGCCCGATCCGTGACGTGCTCGCCGGCGTGCGTCTCGGCCAGGAGGTGGGCATCGAGGAGCTCGTCACGCTCTTCTCGGCGCGCGGCCCAGAGGTCGCCGCGGTCGCCGAGTGCGCGGATGAGCTGCGGCGCGACGCCGTCGGCGAGGTAGTCACCTTCGTGCACAACCGGAACATCAACTACACCAACGTCTGCACCTTCAAGTGCCGATTCTGCGCGTTCTCCAAGGGCCCGCTCTCGCTCAACCTGCGTGGCGCGCCGTACCGGCTCGGCCTCGAGGACATCGCCAAGCGCGCGCTCGAGGCGTGGCAGCGCGGGGCGACCGAGGTCACCCTCCAGGGTGGCATCCACCCCGACTTCGATGGGAACTACTACGTCGAGGTAGTGAAGGCGGTGCTCGATGCGGCGCCGGGCCTGCACGTGCACGGCTTCACGGCGCTGGAGGTCACCGAGGGCGCTCGTCGACTCGGCGAGCCGCTCGCCGACTACCTCCGGCGCCTACGCAACGCGGGGCTGCGCTCGCTTCCCGGGACCGCCGCCGAGATTCTCGACGACGAGATCCGCCGACAGATCTGCCCCGACAAGATCACCACCGAGGAGTGGCTCGTCGCGCACGAGACGGCCCATCGCGTCGGGCTCGCATCGAACGTCACGATCATGCACGGCACGGTCGAGGGCCCGCTTCATTTGGCCCGCCATCTCGTGCGGACCCGCGAGCTGCAACGGCGAACGGGAGGCTTCACCGAGTTCGTGCCGTTGCCCTTCGTCCACATGGCCGCCCCGCTCTACCTGCAGCGGCGGTCACGCCGCGGCCCGACGTTTCGCGAGGTGCTCCTCATGCACGCTGTCGGCCGCATCGCCTACCGGGGCCTCATCGACAACGTCCAGGCGAGCTGGGTGAAGGTCGGCGTGGACGGCGTCCGCCAGCTGCTCCAGGCCGGGGTGAACGACCTCGGAGGCACCTTGATGGAGGAGAGCATCAGCCGTGCCGCGGGCGCGAGCCACGGTCAGGGCCTCCAACGCGAAGACTTCGAAGCGCTCGTCGCCCCGCTCGGTCGCCCCCTTCGCCAGCGGAGCACGCTCTATCAGACGGTCGCCTGAACTGAATCGGCCTGGGAATTCCGGAGGCTCCTCCGCTTGGAACCACAACAGTGTGATTCGAGAGGATTGGAGCCATGTCAGAGAGCACCAAGGGGTCTGTGCACCCCGCACAGAAGCGCTATCCGGACGAGCTGAAGCAGCGTGCGGTGCGTATGGTCTTGCAGACGATCGAGGAGACCGGTGAGCGCCAGGGCGTGATCGGACGCGTCGCCCGCCAGCTCGGGATCGGCACCGAGTCGCTCCGGAGCTGGGTGCACCAGGCCGAGGTCGACTCCGGCCGGCGCCCCGGCGTGCCGACCGAGGAGCGCCGCCGCATCGCGGCACTCGAGAAGGAGAACCGCGAGCTCCGCCGGGCGAATGAGATCCTGCGCGCCGCCTCGGCGTATTTCGCGGCGGCGGAGCTCGACCGCCGCTTCAGGTAGCCGTCGGCTTCATCGACGCCCACCGCGCAACCTTCGGGGTCGAGCCGATCTG
>JAJYNS010000098.1 GCA_021786195.1 Actinomycetes bacterium
CGAGGCCTGCCTCCTCGGAACCACCGCTCAGCTTTCGGCGCGCTGGCATGGAACGACTCCTTCCGGTCTCGGGCGCCAGCCCGAGAGTCACCCGGTCCGGCGCGCTAGCTGTTCCATGCTGACTTGGTCGTGACCCACTCCGGGGTGAGGAGCACCGATGGGACGGCGACGTGCTCGACCGTGTCCTCGGTCGTGCCGTTGACGAGCGCCGCCGGCGGCTTCATGCCGGCTCGGAGGTAGACGGCCAGGGCGACCGCGGCCTGGGCCTCGAGGTAGATCGGCTTGTACACCGTGCCGCACTGGTACCCGGTGAGCACGTTCCCGAGACCGGTGAGCGTCGCGTCCTGGCCGGTGATCGGCAAGGTGTCGGGCTTGACGCCCTTGCTCTTCAGGTAGGCGATGACGGGCGCGCCGTTCTCGTCATTGGGCATGAGGATCGCGTTGATGTTGGGGTCCTTCGTGAAGTAGCCCTCGAACTCGCTGAGCGCCACGGTCGGCGTCCAGGTCCCCGCCGGCCTTCCGGCCAGCTTCCACTTGTGCGAGGCGAAGTACGGGTCGAGGACCGCGTTGTAGCCGTCCGCGAACAGCGTCGCGTTGTTGTCGGTGACGGCGCCGTGCATCACGAGGACGTCGGGGCTCTTCACGTGCCAGGCCGCGATGCAGCTGACGAGGCCCTGGCCGAGCAGCGTGCCGACCCGGACGTTGTTGAAGCTGTCGTAGTAGGCCCGGCTGCCCCCGAGGGTCAGGCGGTCGTAGTCGATCACCTTGACGCCGTGGGCCTTCGCGTAGGACTCGATCTTCGCCCCGACGCCGGCGTCGAGCGGGTCCATGATCAGCACCGTGTCGCCCCTGGTGATGTCGGCCTGGGCGTCGGCGAACTCCGTGGCGTCGCTGCCGTGGGCGTTGACGACCGAGAACTCCGACGACGGCATACCGGCGAGCTGGAGCGCCTTGGTGAGGTAGGGAGCGTCGAACTCGACGTAGCGGGTCGAGGACACGGTGTCGGGCAGGATCGCGCCGATCCCGCCCTTGCCCTTGGCGGTGATCGGCTTCAGCAGCTTCATCGTCGTGAAGTTGCGGTTGAAGGTGCTGGCCGACACCGTCGACTGGGCCGATGCGCCCTGGACGGCGAGGCCGGCGATGCCGGTCGCGACGACGACCGAGGCAGATGCTGCAGCCAGCATCCGCGATGCGCGTGGGCGTCTCATCTCGATGGACTCCCCCCTTCTTGCTTCCCCGCGAGGAAGCTCGTGCGGACTGGACCCGGACGCTCCGGGCGACGGCTCGCAGGTCGCCTCCCGCGCGAGAGGTGCCCCCGCCCCCGGACCGGCCGACCGGGGCACGCTCTGTCGCCCCCCGGCAGCACGAACATAAGGCGAGAGCTGTGAACGAGCCGTGAACATTCCTGTGGCTGCGTGAATAAACCGTGAACGCGGCCCGATGCCGCGCTCACCCGGGCATGAAGCGGTAGCCGGCACGTGGCTGGGTGACGATGACCGCGGGGCCGTCCTTGCGCTCGAGCTTCGAGCGGAGCCGACGGACGTAGACCCTCACGTACTCGGTTTCCGTCGCGTAGCCTGGACCCCACACCCGGCGCAGGAGCTGGGCGTGGGTGAGCAGCTTGCCTCGGTTCAAGGCGAGCTCCCTTAGGAGCGCGAACTCCGTCGGCGTCAGGTGGACCGTCTCGCCGCCTCTCGTCACGAGCTGCAGCTCGAGATCGATGACGAGCTCGCCAGCCTCGATCCGCTGGGCCGGCGCGACGGCGAGCTCGGCCGGGCGGGAGCGCCTGAGGGCCGCGGTGATGCGCGCGAGGAGCTCCTCGATCCCGAAGGGCTTGGTGATGTAGTCGTCGGCGCCGTAGTTCAGCGCCGCGACCTTGTCGCTCTGGCCGCCTCGGGCCGAGACGACGATGATGCTCGCCGTCGACCGCTCCCGCATCTCTCGGCACAGCTCGAACCCGTCGACGTCCGGGAGCATCAGGTCGAGCAGGACGATGTCGGGGGCCTCCGTCTCGAACAGCTCGAGCGCCCGCGCGCCCTCGCCGCACGAGGAGGTCTCGAAGCCTCTCACCGCGAGGTTGGAGCGGATCAGGTCGACGATGTTCGGGTCGTCCTCCACGAGAAGCGCCTTCGTCCTCCGCTCGAGCGCGGTCACGGCAACGCCTCCCCGGGCGCCTCCGTCGGGAGGGTAACGACGAACGAGGCGCCGGGCGCGCTCGGCTCGAGCGACATGCGCCCGCCGTGGGCGCGGACGATCCCGGCAGCGATCGAAAGGCCCATGCCCGGACGGCGCGGGCTCGAGCCGTCCGAGGCCGGCAGGTCGAACAGGCCGGACCGGAGCTCCTCGGGTATCCCGAGCCCATCGTCGCTGACCCTCACCGCCACCATGTCACCTCCGGCGGGCAACACCTCGATAGCGACCGAGACGCCCGGTGCGTTGTGGCGGAACGCGTTCTCCAGGAGGTTGACGAAGACCTGCTCGAGCCGGTCGTGGTCTCCCCATACCGGGCCGGCGGCGACAGGGCCTCGCATCGACACGGCCTTGGACCACTCATCGGGAAGGCAGGAGACGGCCGCCTCGAGGATCAAGCTGAGGTCGCACCAGTCGGGCTGGAGGCGAAGCAGGCCGGACTCTATGGCCGAGAAGTCCAGGAGATCACCGACGAGGCGGCCGAGGCGCGCCGACTCCTCGGCGATGCGGCTCAAGAACCGCTGCTTCGAGTCGTCGTCCCAGGTGACGTCCGGTGCGAGCAGGCTGCTCGCGAAGCCCCTGATGGCCGTCAGCGGGGTTCGTAGCTCGTGGCTGAGGCGCGACAGGAAGTCGCGCTGGATCTTGTGAGAGCGCATCAGCGCCGCAGCATGCTGGTGCGCCTGCTCTGCCTCCTCCCGCTCCAGGGCGAGCCGGACGGAGTTGGCCGCGTCGACCAAGAGCGCGGCTGCCCCCTCCGGGGCTGCCGTCCCCGACCAACGCGCGACGAGCCCCACCCGGCCCCGTGGCGCGTCGACCGCAGTCGAGATCGCGTCGAGGTTCTCGCCATGGTCGAAGACGGCGGGGCTTCCCGGCTGCGGCGCTCGCCCGAGCACCCCGAGGGCGGCAGCGCCGTCTCGCCCGGGCGGGTCCGGACGACCCAGGCCGTCGGTCCCGACGTAGGCCATGCAGCGCAAAGGTCCGTCTCGTGGCTGCTCCCACAGCTCGACCTCCGTCGCGCCAAGCCCGCGCCACAACGACTCGAGCGCGAGGAGGACCCCGCTCGAGACCGGCTCGGGCCCGGCAAGCGTCTCGAGCACCTCGCGGATCGTCTCGAGGACCCGGTTGCGCGCCGTCACCTCGCCGAAGAGCCGGTCCCGCTCTATGGCGCCGCCGGCGTAGCCGGCGTAGATCGAGACGAGGTCCATCTGGTCCCGGTGGGGCCGCCCGACGACGGGCTGGCAGCCGGTGATCGCACCGATCAGGCCTCGAGATCCCACGAGCGGCACGGACCACGAGCTGCGGATGCCCGCTCGGCTGGCAAGCTGGGAGAAGGGCGACCACGCTGGGCTGCGCCCGACGTCCTCGTCGACGACCACCGTCCCGCTCGACACGGCGACGCCCATCGGCCCGCCGTCGGGTCCGACCGGCAGCGTCGACCAGGCAGCCAGCAGATCGGGGGGGAGCCCGCTGGAGGCGACCAGGCACAGGCCGCGATCTTCGAGCAGGTGGATGCAGAGCTGCTCGGTGCGCAGCGCCGAGCCGAGCGCCGAGACGATGAGGGGCAGGCTCGAGGTCGGCCGCGCCGACGCGAGCTGGTCGACGAGGTCCTGCAGGCGGCTCAGCTGACGCCTCGCCGTCGCATCGGGTGCGTGCCCGGACATGATCGCGGAGACGTCGTCCGGGTGCGTCTCCGACGGCGGCAGGTCGGCGACGATGCTGCCGCGGCGCAGGACGACGATCCTGTCCGCGAGCCTGAAGACCTGGTCGACGTCGTGGGAGACGAGCAGGATCGTCGTGCCGCCGGACTTCAGCTTGCCGATCAGCTCCTCGACCTGCCTGGTCTCCTGCACGCCGAGCGAGGCCGCCGGCTCGTCGAGCACCAAAAGGCGCGGCTCGTCCTGCATGGCCCTCGCCACGGCCACGAGCTGGCGCTGCCCGCCGGAGAGGGAGCGGATCGACCGGTCGTCACCGACGTCGATCCCGTAGCTGGAAAGGATCGAGCGCGCGGCGATGCTCGCTCGGCGGTCCGAGACGAGCCAGCCTCCACGCTCGCGCCCGAGGAAGAAGTTTGCGGCCACGTCGAGGTTGTCGCAGAAGGCGAGGTCCTGCCAGACGACCGCGAGGCCGCACGCCGCGGCGCTTGCGTACCCGCGGACCCTCACGCCGTCGATCAGCACCTCACCGGCCTCGGGGGTGAGGTCGCCGGCGATGCAACGGACGAGGGTCGACTTGCCCGAGCCGTTCTCGCCGCAGAGCCCGACGAGCTCGCCCGGAGCGACCTCGAGATCGACGCCGTTCAGCACCCGAAGGTCGCCGTAGCCGAAGCTGACGCCCCTCAGCTCCAGCAGGCAAGAGCCGCCCGGCTCTTCCCGGAGGGCGCCGTGAAGCGGTGACGTCGCCATCGCCACCAGTGTGCTCGCTCCGCCCGCGCCCCGCGGCGGGCGCGGGGCACACTTGAAGCCATGCCTCGACTCCACGACCCGAGCTCGCGCCACTTCGCCTCCGACAACCACGCCGGGGCACACCCCGAGGTGCTCGCCGCGCTGGCCGAGGCCAACGGCGGGCACCAGGTCGCCTACGGCGGCGACGCCTACACCGAGCGGCTGAGGGAGGTCCTCGCCGCCCATTTCGGCCCGAACGCCGAGGTCTTCCCGGTCTTCAACGGGACCGGGGCGAACGTCTTGTCGCTGCAGGCGATGCTTCCCCGATGGGGCGCCGCCGTCTGCGCCGAGAGCGCGCACGTCAACACCGACGAGAACGGCGCCCCCGAGCGCGTGGCCGGCGTCAAGCTCCTGCCGGTGGCGACGCCCGACGGCAAGCTGTCTCCGGAGCTGGTCGACCTTCACGCATGGGGCTTCGGCGACGAGCACCGTGCCCAGCCGCTCGCGGTGACGGTCACCCAGTCGACCGAGCTCGGCACCGTCTACCGACCCGAGGAGCTCCGGCGGCTCTGCGACCACGCGCACCGCCTGGGCATGCGGGTGCATCTCGACGGGGCGCGCCTCGCCAACGCGGCGGCCGCCCTCGGCACGGGGCTCGGCGAGATCACCTCCGAGGTCGGAGTCGACGTCGTCTCCCTGGGAGGGACGAAGAACGGGATCCTCTTCGGCGAGGCCGTCGTCGTGCTCGACCCCTCCGCCGTCGAGGGCCTCGCCTACCTCCGCAAGATGAACATGCAGCTCGCCTCCAAGATGCGCTTCGTCTCGGCCCAGCTCGTCGCGCTCTTCGAGGGCGACCTCTGGCGGCGCTCGGCGGCGCGGGCGAACGAGATGGCGGCCCGGCTCGCCGGAGCGGTCGAGAGTCTCGAGGGCGTCCGGATCGTCCAGCCGGTGCAGGCGAACGCGGTCTTCGCGCGCCTGCCGGACGGCGTCGCGGAGCGCCTGCGCCGGCGATTCCATTTCTACGACTGGCCGACCGGGCCGGGCGAGGTCCGCTGGATGTGCTCTTTCGACACGACGGAAGAGGACGTGGACGCCTTCGTCGAGGCCCTGCGTCAGGCGCTTCGCTCCGCGAGCTGAGGCGCGCCCGGCTGGAGCCCGCGGTGGCGGCGGGCGGCGGCGGCCCGTGACAGGCCGTAGACGACGACGCCGATCGTGCCGACGAAGAAGCCGACCGGCCAGTTCGAGGCGTAGGAGCCGGCGATGGAAGCCCAGACGACCGCGAGCGAGATCGCCGAGGAGCACAGGAGCGCCCGGCCCGGACGGTCGGTGAGCGACCTCGCGGCCCCGGCCGGGGCGATCATCAGGCTGAACATCAAAGAGGCCCCGACGACAGGCACCGTCATCGCCGTCGCCAGCCCGACCACGACGAGGAAGGCGATCTCGGTCCACAGCGCGCTCACGCCCCGCGACCCGGCGAGGTCCGGCAGGACGGAGGCGAGCACGAGCGGCCGGTAGAGCAGGATCAGCGCCAGCACGCTCGCGAGGCCGAGGGCGGCGGTCGGCAGCACCTCGTAGCTCCCGACGCCGAGGACCTGGCCGAAGAGCAGGGCGTCGATCTCCGGCTCGTAGCCCTGGCTCATCGACAGCAGCAGGGCGCCCACGGCGAGCATCAGCACGAAGCCGAGCGCGGTCGCGACGTCTCTCCTCGCCCGCCTCCCGAGCCAGCCGATCCCGAGGGCGCCGGCGACGGCGAAGACGCCGAGGCCGAGCAGCGTGCTCGTCCCGAGGAGCACCGCACCGGCCGCGCCGGCGAAGGCGCCCTGGGGGATGGCGTGCGCGGCGAACGCCGAGCCCCGCAGCACGGTGAAGAAGCCGACGGCGCCGACGACGACGGCGACGACCGAGGCGACGATCCAGGTGTTGGTCATGAACGAGGAGAACACGGCGCTCAGCCCCGAGAGGGCCGCCTCGACCGGGCGGAGGACCAACGGTCGGCGACGAGGTAGGCGATGAAGACGAGCGCGACGATGAAGAAGCTCACCGGCCAGCCGCGGCCGGCCGGCGGCCAGTAGAAGCTGTCGTAGGCGAGCAGGACACCGGCCCAGGTCGCGCCGAGACCGATCGCCGCCGCCACTCCCGCGGCCGCCAGCGGCCGGCGCGCCAGCCGCACGGCCGCCGCCGCGGGCCCGATGAGCAGTGCGGTCCCGAGCAGCGCGCCGATCATGAGCGCCGACATCGAGACGCCGAAGGAGAGCGCGAGCAAGTAGGCCGCCCCGACGGCCCGCACCCGGACGCCTCTCGCGCGGGCGAGGTCGTCGCTCAGCGTCGCGAGCAACAGCGGCCGCCACACGGCAAGCACGAGCGAGAGGCTCGCCGCCCCGAGGACGACGACGGCGGGCACCGTCGTGGCCGATATGGCGAACGGCGAGCCGAACAGCACCGTGGCCGAGACCCCGGTCGAGGTGCTCGCGGTCGAGTCGAGATAGAGGAACAGCGCCGCGAGCCCGAGCGAGGCACCGAGGACCACCCCTGTGGCGAGGTCTCTCGCGCGGGGTCGGCGGAGCCCGATGAGCTCCATCGCCCCCGCGGCGACGACGCCGATGCCGACGAAGCCGACGATCGGCGCGGCCCCGACGAGGAGCGCCCCGGAACCTCCCGTCGCGCTGATGTCGGAGAGCGCGTGCCCGGCGAAGGACTGGCCCCGCACCACGGTGAGGACGCCGATCACCCCGGACACCACGGCGACGACCGTGCCGGTCACGAGCGCCGTGCGCACCGGCCCGTTCGCGAGAAAGCCGGGCTCGACGAGGACGCGAAGGACGCTGCTCATCGGCGTCGAGTCAGAGGAGCACGCCGTGGGGCGACGCGGAGGGCTCGAGACGGCCGGGCCCGTCGGGGGGTGGCTCGCCCGTCACGACGAGGACCCGCCCGTGGACCTGGAGCACGTCGACGTGGCCCCCGTAGAGCGCGCTCAGCACGTCGGACCGCACGACCTCGGCGACCGGTCCGCTCGCGACCTTTCCGCCGGCCACGTAGACGACGCGGTCCATGACGGGCAGCAGCGGGTTCATCTCGTGAGCCGAGACGAGGACGGACACGCCGTGGTCACCGGCGAGGCGGGAGAGCAGGCCGACGATGTCCTGCGCGCTCGCGGGGTCGAGGCTCGCGAGTGGCTCGTCGAGCAGGAGCAGCCGGGGACGAGCCGCGAGGGCATGGGCGATCAGGACCCGCTGCTGCTGGCCCCCGGAGAGATGGCCCATGCGCACGTCGGCGAAGGCCGTCGCGTCCACGGCACGCAGCATCTCCTCGACGAGCTCCCTGCGGCGCCGGCGGGCCAGGGGGATGCCGAGGCGGTGGCCGTCGACGCCGAGCCCGACCACGTCGCGCGCCCTCAGCGGAAGGTCGTCGTCGACGACGACCTTCTGCGGCAGGTACCCGAGAAGACGCCGGCGGGGGTCTCGGGGCTCGCCGCAGACGA
>JAJYNS010000123.1 GCA_021786195.1 Actinomycetes bacterium
GCGCTCGGGCACCTCGAGCATGCGCTGGAAGGTGAGCTTGCACACCGGCTGTCGGTCCTCGATCATGAACTCCACGTCGTGCGCCCGGACCTCCAGGGCGGCTCGCGACCCGAGGAAGCGGCCTTCGGGGTCGTAGCCGAAGCCGGGGTCGAAGAACCCGGCGTAGTGGGTCCGAAGCTCGCCGCTCGTCGGGTCGTACGCGGTCATCTCGGCAGAGAGCATCGGTGGGATGGCTACGGCCTCGTCGGACATCAAGAGGTAGAACTTCTTTGGGATGAGCGGGAGCCGGTCGCCGGGCTCGCTGTGGACGGCCTCGAAGAACATCTCCGTGCGGACGGCGGCACCGGGCGTGAGGTCGAGCACCGGCGCGCCTTCGCGAGCGCGGTAGCCGACGCCGCGCTGCTCGTCCCCTCGCAGGTCCAGCCCGAGGAACAGGCCCCCGGAGAGCGCGAGCTCCTCGGCGGGCACGGGCGCTCCGGACCGGTACAGCAGCGGCCGCCGGGCATGCTGCGCTCGCAGCTCCTCGTCGCTCAGCTCGGGCTTGCCCGAGACGAGCCGGAGCTGGTTGAGCGCGAGGTCCTCCCGGACTCGAACGGCGAAGGAGAGCGGCACGACCTCGAGGTAGAGCGGGCCGCAATAGCCCGGCGCGACGTCGTCGAAGCGCTTGCCGTGGTCGGTGACCACCCGGGTGAAGACGTCGACCCGCCCCGTCGAGCTCTTCGGGTTCGCCCTCGCCCGGACGTCGGGAGGGAGCCGGAGGCGCTCTTTCAAAGGGACGAGGTAGGGGCGACCGATCTCGAGGACCGCGCCGCGGTCCCGCAGGTCGAGGACATCGGAGGAGTACTCCTTCAGCCGCTCCTCGACGGTCGCGTCGCCCGGAAGGAAGCTGCAGCGGACGCGGTGGGCGAGCTCCCCGAGGCGGAGGTCGATGCTCGCCGGCTGGATGTTCTCCGGCGGCACGACGAAGCGGCCCGCGTCGATCACGTGCAGCTCGACCGCCTTGCGGAGGAGGCGGTCGGGCAGGACGCCCGTGGCGCCTTCGGGGAGCCCGAGAGAGGGCGCGCCGCCCGCCTGGCCGGCTGCGGCCGGGTCGCTCACCGGCGTGCGCTCAGGCGCGGCGGGACGAAGTCACGCGGCCGCCGGAGTCCGGCGGCCGATCCGCGTCGGGTCGGCGCGGACGGATCCGGTGCGTCCCCGACGGCAGCACGAGCTCGTCCTCCGTGCTCGGCGCGCCGTCAACCGGGGCGGTGTGCCCCCGGGAGCGGGCGATGCGGTCGATCATCTCGGCGACGTCGTCCCTGAGCGACAGCGCACGGCGCTTCACGCCGGTGGAGCATAACGTCCGGCGCCGCCCGGACGGGAGGGCTCGTGCGCGGCCGCAAGGCGACGCCCCAGCTCGGAGATCCCGCTGCGGGCCTCCTCGGGCTCGAGCACCTCGAACGGCAGCTCGAGGGCGAGGAGGTACCCCGCAAGCCACTGGACCTCGTCGAAGCCGAGCTCGAGGAGGCTGTGGTTGCCACGGCGCGAGACGACCCCTACCGTCCGCCCGACGCGCCTGGCCAGCTCTTCGGGGGGCGCCGCGACCGCGACCCGGGCACGGCGACGGTAGGGCGCCGTCGCGAGGCCCTCGGCGACGAGCCGTCCGGCGTCGCCGAGGGCTCTCGGCGTGAAGGTGTGCCCGGTGACCTCGACGGCGCTCGTGCGGTCGACCCGGAAGGTGCGCCAGGCCCCGCGGTCGAGGTCGAAGCCCACCAGGTACCACCTGCGTCCCGTGGCGACGAGGCGGTGGGGCTCGACGCGGCGCTCGGTCTCCACCTCCTCCCGGGAGCGGTAGTTGAACCGGGCGAGGAGGTGCCCGTCGCACGCCCGCGCGAGCGCCACGAGCTGGTCGGCCGGCACGGCGTCCATGGGCGGGAGCAGCGTGACGGTGCTGGTCCGGAGGGCGGCGAGCTGACCCTTCAACCTCGTCGGGAGCAACCGGTCGAGCTTGGTCAGCGCGTCCAGGGCCCCGCGCTCGATGCCGGGCACCGCGATGCCGGCCATGATGCCCAGCACGACGGCGACGGCCGTCGCCTCGTCGTCCTCGAGCAGGAGCGGCGGCATCGAGGCGCCGACGCCGAGGCGGTAGCCGCCGCCCGCGCCCGGGCTGGAGTCGACCTGGTAGCCGAGGCCGCGAAGGCGTTCGACGTCTCGGCGGACCGTCCTCTCGTCGACCCCGAGCCGTTCGGCCAGCTCCGCGCCGCTCCAGGTCGGGCGGCGTTGGAGCAGGCCGAGGAGGCGCAGGAGCCGGGCGGCGGTGTCCCGCATCTCACGATCTTGCCATTGCGGGCCGATATCGTCCGCAATGCTCCCTACCGTGCGTCGCATGATGAACCCTTGGGACGTGAGGCTTGGCAGGGAGCGCCAGGAGCAGATCCTGGCGGAGGTGGAGCGGAGGAGGATCGCCCGTTCCGCCCGCGCCGTCGGCGGTCGGGCGGGTTGGCGGAGCCATCTCGTCCGAGCCGTCCACCGGCGCGGTCAGCCGGAAGGCTCGCCCCCGCCTGGAGGCCCGTCCCGGCCCTCGAGCAGCGCGACGAGCTCGGGTACTCGCTCGGGCGCGCCGACCACGAGCGTCGGCGCCCCGGGCACGATCCCCGGGAGCGAGAGGGAGGCCGCGCCGGCTTCCTCGGCGACGAGGAGCCCTGCGGCCCAGTCCCAGGGGGACAGGCCCGCCTCGTAGAAGGCGTCCAGCCGGCCACAGGCGACCCAGCACAGGTCCAGCGCGGCGGAGCCAGCTCGGCGGATGTCCCGGACTGCCGGGAGCAGGCGGGGGAGGAGCGACGCTTGGGCGAGCCGCCGTTGCGCGGAGTAGCCGAACCCGGTCCCCACGAGGCACTCGGCGAGCGGGGCCGGGGCGCCGATGCCGAGCTCGTGGCCGTCGAGGGTCGACCCCTGACCGCGCGCCGCCCGGAAGGTCTCGCCGCGCTCCGGGTCGTGGACGACCCCGAGGACCGTGGCCCCCGCAGCGTCGACGAGGGCGACCGAGACCGCCCAGGCGGGGAACCCGTAGACGAAGTTGATCGTGCCGTCGAGCGGGTCGACGACCCAGGTGAGGCCGGAGGGTCCTGGGGTTGTGCCTCCCTCCTCGCCGAGGACGGCGTCGTCGGGGCGCGCCGAGGCGAGGGTGGCCCTGATGAGCCGCTCGCTCTCCCGGTCGGCCTCGGTGGCGAGGTCGGTGCGCGACGACTTTCGCGTCGCCCCGCCGCGCAGCGCCGCTCGGGCCTCGCCTGAGCTCATCCTGAGCAGCAGCCCGCCGGCCTCCTCGGCGACACGGGTCGCCAGGTCGAGCAGGCCGGGGACCTCTTCGGCCGGGCCCTCGGCGGAGCGGCCCACCTCCCTTGGGGCGGTCCTGCATGGCTCGGCGCTCTCCGGTCCCATAACCCTCCTCTGCTCCTGTCCCGCCGGTCCAAGTCTTGCCCCGTCGCCGGGCCGACCTACGATGGTTCCCCGCGACCGGACCCGGCCGGGCCCTGTGCGCCGACCCGGTCGCGGGACGGGGGAGCAGCATGTCGCGAAGTGTCATCCTGAGCGGCGCGAGGACGCCGATCGGCAAGCTCTCGGGCGCCCTGTCGACGCTCTCGGCCGCTCAGCTCGGCTCGATCGCGATCGGCGCTGCCCTGTCGCGGGCGGGGGTCGCGGGCGAAGAGGTCGACTACGTGGTCATGGGCCAGGTCCTCCAGGCAGGGGCGGGCCAGGGCACGGCGCGCCAGGCGGCGGCGGGCGCGGGCGTGCCGCTCGGGACCCCCGCGGCGACGGTCAACAAGGTCTGTCTCTCGGGCCTCAATGCCATCCACCTCGCCGATCTCATGGTGCGCGCCGGGGAGGCTCGTGTCGTCGTCGCCGGGGGCATGGAGTCGATGTCGTCGGCTCCGCACCTGCTCCCGGGGGCGCGGGGCGGTCTCCGGCTGGGCGGCGCGCAGATCGTCGACGCGATCTCGGCCGACGGCCTGACGTGCGCGTTCGAGAGCCGCTCGATGGGAGAGGCGACCGACGACTACTCGGCGAGGGCGGGGATCACCAGGGAGCGGCAGGACGCCGTCGCCGTCGCGTCGCACGAACGTGCCGCCGCGGCGACGAAGGCCGGGGTGCTCGGCGAGGAGATCGTCCCGGTCCGAGCTCCTCGGCGCCGAGGCGACCCCGAGCTCGTCGAGGTCGACGAGGGCATCCTGCCGGGGACCAGCCTCGAGACCCTCGCGGGCCTTCGGCCCGCCTTCTCCCCGTCCGGCACCATCACCGCGGGCAACGCGAGCCAGATATCCGACGGCGCCGCAGCGGTCGTGGTCTGCTCCGCCGAGACCGCCGAGCAGCTCGGCCAGGAGCCCCTCGCCGAGATCGTCTCCTACGGTCAGGTGGCAGGTCCGGACCCTTCGTTGCTGACCCAACCGTCGCGAGCGGTGCGCGCCGCCCTGGCACGAGCCGAGATGCCCCTCTCTGCCGTCGACCTGTTCGAGCTGAACGAGGCGTTCGCCGCGGTGATCTGCGCTTCGGTCGAGGACCTCGGCGTCTCTTTCTCCAACTGCAACCCGAACGGCGGCGCGATCGCGCTCGGCCACCCGATCGGCATGTCGGGGGCTCGCCTCGCCATCACCCTCGCCTATGAGCTGCGCCGACTGGGCGGCGGGACGGGCGTGGCCGCGCTGTGCGGTGGCGGCGGCCAGGGCGACGCGCTGGTCGTTCGCACGCTCTCGTGACTCGCCCGGGCACAGGCCCGATCGAGCCGCAGTGACACCGTCCCGTCGACCGTCGAGGTGGCGGGCCCGAAGAGCGCCCTGCAGAGGAGGAGCGAAGTGGACCGATCGAGCTGGGACGAGCGCTACCGGACCGAGGAGCTCGTGTGGAAGGCCGAGCCGAACCGGTTCCTCGTCGCCGAGGTCGGATCGCTGCGCCCGGGGCGTGCGCTCGACCTCGCCTGCGGCGAGGGCCGCAACGCGCTCTGGCTCGCCGAGCGGGGCTGGGAGGTGGTGGGGGTCGACTTCTCCGCGGTCGGGCTCGACAAGGCGCGCTCGCTCGCCGCGTCACGCGGGCTGCGGGTCGAGCTCGTCGAGGCCGACCTGCGCGAATGGGACCCCCCCGAGGCGAGCTTCGATCTCGTCGTGCTGATGTACCTGCATCTCCCCGCCGCGGACCGCCGCCAGGTCCTCGCGGCTGCGTCGCGGGCCCTCGCCCCCGGCGGCACCTTGCTCGTCGTCGGGCACGACTCGACCAACCTGACCGACGGTGTTGGAGGGCCCCAGGACGCGTCGGTCCTGTACACGCCCGACGAGATCGCCGCCGAGCTGTCCGGGGTGAAGCTCGAGCGCGCCGAGCGGGTGCGCCGCAGGCTCGAAGACGGGCGGGAGGCCATCGACGCGCTCGTCCGCGCCCGCCGCCCCGGCCGGCTCGAGCCGGCCGGGGCGTAGGCCCGCCTCGTCCCGCCCGCTGGGGTCGGGGCCCGGCCCGTGGGATCTACGCGGCGTCCGCCACCTGGAACACCGCGAGGAGGTCGTTGGCGTCGAGGATGAGATGCTCGGCGCCGTCGACGCGCACCTCGGTGCCGGAGTAGCGGGGGTAGAGAACCCTGTCGCCGGGCACCACCTTGATCGCCTCCTCGTCGTCGCCGACGGACACGACGACGCCGCGCTGGGGCTTCTCCTTCGCCGTGTCGGGTATCACGAGCCCGCTCGTGGTGACGCTCTCCTCCTCGAGCACCCTCACGAGCACGCGGGCGCCAAGCGGTCGGACGGTCTCGGTCATCTTCTGCTCCTTGTGGTTCGTGGTTCTCATTGCCGGCTTCGATCTCTGCGTGGTCGTCCTGGGATCAGGAGCGACCGGTGGCGTCAGGCATGGGCCCCCAGGCCGAGGAGCCGGTCGATCCGGCGCTGGTCGAAGCCGACGATCGGGCGACCGTCGATCTCGATCACCGGGACGCCGATCTGGCCCGTCCGCCGCACCAGGTCGTTCGCTGCGCGAGGGTCTCGGCTGACGTCGACCTCCTTGAAGGGCACCTTCTGGCTCTGCAGGTAGCTCTTCGCCCTCTTGCACCAGGGGCAGGTCGGGGTCGTGAACACGAGCACTCGGTGCGGGCGCGCGCCGCGGTCCTGGGTCATCGGGTCCTCCCTTGTGACACGACCGGTCCGCCGCTGCGCGTGCCTGCGGACCGTCTTCGCTCCATATACCCATGAGGGTATCATCCGGAGCGAGCCGGCATGCACGGCGAGCAGGCTCGAGGCCCCGGGCGCGGTGTCCGGGTGATACGGGCAGGGGTACCACCGGATATCGTGTGGCGGACGAGGGGTCGGGCCGGCCGGCGGTTGGCGGCGGGCGGGGCCGGCTCGAGGGCCGGCGGCGCGCGGCGGGTGGTGCCGCAGAGCAGCAGAGCAGACGAGGAGCAAGTCGGTGGAGCTCGCCCAGGACGTGATCGAAGACGTACGCAACCGGTTGCACCGCATCGCCGGTCAGCTCCAGGGCATCGAGCGGATGCTCGACGGCGGCCGGGAGTGCCGAGACGTGGTGACCCAGGTGTCGGCGGCGACCAAGGCGCTCGAGCAGGTGGGGTTCCGGATCGTCGCCGCCGGCCTCGCCTATTGCGTGGAGCACCCGGAGGAGGCGGCCGCGGACGGCTACCCGATCGAGGAAGTCCAGAAGATGTTCATGAAGCTCGCCTGAGCCGGGCTCGAGCCGGGGCTGCGGACCGGCGGTACCCTCGGCCGGTGCGCGCGCTCGTGCAGAGGGTCTCCTCGGCCTCGGTGGCGGTCGGGGGCGAGGTCGTCGGCGCGATCGGCCGAGGGCTGTGCATGTTCGTCGGCGTGACCCAGGCCGATGACGCCGCCGTCGCCGAGCGACTGGCCCGGCGAGTGTGGGGACTGCGGATCTTCCCCGACGCCCGTGGCGACTCTAACCTCTCCGCCGAGGAGCTCGGCCTCGAGGTGCTGGTCGTCTCCCAGTTCACCCTCTACGCGGACACCTCGCGAGGCCGGCGGCCGTCGTTCGTCCGGGCCGCTCCCGCCCAGCAGGCCGAGCGGCTCGTCGACGCGGTCACGGCCTCGCTGGTCGAGCTCGGGGCCCGGGTCGCGACGGGGCGATTCGGCGCGTCGATGCAGGTCCGCCTGGTGAACGAAGGACCTTTCAGCCTCCTGGTCGAGGTGTGAGGGCCACGCCGTGGAGGACGACCGAGGACGACCAGCCGTCCGTCGGTGGTGAACCTGGTGACGGAGCGGCCGGCGGAGGAGCGGCTTCAGGTCCCTGACCTGGGAGGATGTGCGCCCCCTGGGACTCGAACCCAGAACCTGCGGATTAAGAGTCCGTTGCTCTGCCAAATTGAGCTAGAGGCGCCTGCCGCCGATGGTAGCCGAGCGGCACCCTTTGTGCGCGACCCGCCTCCGGCCCCGGCGGCCGCATCGTCCGGGGGCCGTCGGGGGAGGCGATCGGGGTGACCGAGGGGACTCGAACCCCCGACCTCCAGGGCCACAACCTGGCGCTCTAACCAACTGAGCTACGGCCACCGTGCCTGCTCGCCCTCGGGGCGAGGCCTGTCCAGCATGGCACACCCGGCAGCCTCCGGCGCGTGCCCCGCACGGACCGGGCGTCCTCCTCACGGCTGCCGAGAGGCGTCATCTCGGCAGACGCAAAGCTCGTTGCCCTCGGGGTCGCGCATCACCTGCCACCACCCGCCCGAGACGTCGGTCATCGGCTCGCCGACCCGCCCGGCGCCGAGGGCTTCGAGCCGCTCGACCTCCGACGCGGGGTCCGGGAAGAACAGGTCGAGGTGGACTCGGTTCTTCGCCACCTTGCCCTCGGGTACACGTTGGAGGTAGACGACGGGAAGCTGCGAGCTCGGCGGGACGAGGTCGAGGTAGGTGCCCTCGGCGTCGAGCCGGCCGATCCCGTAGCCGAGCGCAGCCGCCCAGAAGCGGGCGAGCTTGGCGGGGTCTTGTGCGTCGATCCCGATCTCGATCCTTGCGGTCACCAACTCGCCTCCTGGTCGGGCCGGACCGGGTC
>JAJYNS010000042.1 GCA_021786195.1 Actinomycetes bacterium
GGAGCGGGCCAGGCGGCCACGGGGACCGGCCGAGCCGGCGTTCCGCGCCTGCGCCACGTCTTCGTCGTGGTGATGGAGAACCTCGACGCCGCCGAGGCCCTCGCGACACCGGACATCGCCCGGCTCGCCGAGAGGTGGGCCACGGCGACGAGCTACTACTCCGTCGCCCATCCGAGCCTGCCGAACTACCTCGCCCTGACGAGCGGCGGGACCTGGGGCATCACGAGCGACTGCACGAGCTGCTACGTGAACGGGCCCAACCTGTTCAGCGAGCTCCCCGCCGCCCATGAGAGCTTCGGCGCGTACATGGAGGGCATACCCTCCCCCTGCTACCTCGACCCCTACGGCGGCGTCGACTACGCCGGCAAGCACGACCCGTTCCGCTACTACGAGGACGTCCGCTCGAGCCCATCGCTCTGCGCCCACATCCTGCCGTACTCGCGGCTCGCGCCGTTGCTCGCAGGGCCGGCTCGCGCCGTCCCCCGCTTCGTCTGGGTGACGCCCAACCTCTGCGACGACGGGCATGACTGCCCGCCGGCGACGGCTGGCGCCTGGCTTGCCCGTTTCGTGGGAGAGGTGACGGGGAGCGCCGCATGGCGCGACGGCGGGGCGCTGTTCGTCACCTGGGACGAGTCGAACGGCATCGACTCCGCCGTCGTCCCGCCCGGGAGGATCGTGCCGTCGGGAGGAGGCGGCCCCGTCCTCACCATCGTGGTTGCGCCGGGAGTGCCTCGAGGCCGCAGGGTCGGCCTGCCCTGCAACCACTACTCGCTCCTCGCGAGCGTGGAGGACGCCCTCGACCTGCCGCTCCTCGGCGCGCCCGCGCTGCCCGGCCCATGGCGGCCTTCTTCTCGCCCCGCCCCCGCGGGCACCCGAGCCGGTCCGAGCAAGCCGCCGGCGTCGGACCTAGGCTCCGCCTCGCCGGCACGAGCGCATCCGGGAGGCGCCCCGGCCGCATCGGGCGCACGGCGGGCGTCCCGGCGAGCACACCGGTGGGGGGACCGTGAGCAAGGTGCGCGTGCTGGTGGGGACGAGGAAGGGCGCCTTCGTGATCACCTCGGACGGCACTCGCCGCGACTGGAGCGTGAGCGGGCCGCACTTCGGCGGATGGGAGGTCTACCACCTGAAGGGGTCCCCGGCGGATCCCGACCGGCTCTACGCCTCGCAGTCCAGCAGCTGGTTCGGCCAGGTAGTGCAGCGATCGGACGACGGCGGCGAGACATGGCAACCGGTCGGCAACGAGTTCGCCTACTCCGGCGTCCCGGGGACCCACCAGTGGTACGACGGCACGCCGCACCCCTGGGAGTTCGCTCGGGTCTGGCACCTCGAGCCGTCGCTCGACGACCCGGACACCGCCTACGCCGGCGTCGAGGACGCTGCGCTGTTCCGCACGACGGACGCAGGGCGCAGCTGGCAGGAGCTCGCCGGGCTGAGGACCCAGTGCTCGGGCCATTCCTGGCAGCCGGGGGCGGGCGGGATGTGCCTCCACACCATCTTGCTCGACCCCGGGGGCAAAGGTCGCATGTATGCCGCGATCTCGGCCGCAGGCGCCTTCCGCAGCGACGACGGCGGCGAGTCCTGGCGCCCGATCAACCGAGGGCTGCGTTCCCCGCAGCTCCCGGACGAGGACGCCGAGGTGGGCCACTGCGTGCACCGCATCGCCGGGCACCCCGGCAGGCCGGAGCTGCTGTTCATGCAGAAGCACTGGGACGTCATGCGCAGCGACGACGGCGGCGAGTCCTGGCGCGAGGTGAGCGGCGACCTCCCGAGCGACTTCGGGTTCCCGATCGAGGTCCACGCCCACGAGCCGGAGACCGTCTACGTCGTCCCGATCAAGAGCGACTCCGAGCACTACCCGCCCGAAGGGCGGCTGCGCGTCTACCGCAGCCGCACCGGCGGCGGCGAGTGGGAGCCCCTCGCCGAGGGGCTCCCACAGCAGAACTGCTACGTCAACGTCCTGCGCGACGCGATGGCCGTCGACGCGCTCGAGAGTTGCGGCGTCTACTTCGGGACGACAGGCGGACAGGTCTACGCGTCCTCCGACGCCGGCGACACCTGGTCGGCGATCGTCCGGGACCTGCCGGCCGTGCTGTCGTTGGAGGTCCAGACCCTGAGGTGATCCGTGTCGTGCTCCCCCCGCACCTCAGAGTCCTCGCGCGCACCGAGAGGGAGATCGAGCTCGAGCTCCCCGTCGAGGCGACCCAGCGCGCCGTGATCGACGCGCTCGAGGAACGCTTCCCGTCGCTGCGCGGCACCATCCGCGACCCGGCGACCATGCGGCGACGGCCCTTCGTCCGCTTCTTCGGCTGCGGTGAGGACCTGTCCCACGACGACCCAGACGACCCCCTCCCGCCGGCGATCATCGAGGGCAGGGAGCCCTACCTCGTGGTCGGCGCCATGGCGGGAGGCTGAGCCGGTCCCGCCCGGTCGCCCCGCGCCCGGAGGCGGCGAGAAGGAGGGTCCGGGGCCAAGGAGGCCCGGAGATCGTGACGTTCGACCCTGCCGGCCGCTGGCGAGTCGCGCAACGATGAGGTGTTCAGACGTGAGGGAGGTGGACGATCGATGAGGTGGCGGATCCCGTCCCTCGCGCCTTCGGCGGTCGCCGCCAGGCGGCTCGTCCGGGAGTGCGAGGGCTTCCTCAAAGGCGAAGCGTCCGGAGAGCTCCTCGGCGTCGCACGGCCCGCCTGGGCGTGCCTGCATCCCGTCGCCCACGGCGACCTGCGGCTGCTCGGGCGGCTCATGAGGCGGCAGCACAAGGTGACCCTGCTCGCCGAGCCCGAGCTCGACTGGTCGCTCGTCCGCCGGCGTCTCGCCGGCGATCTGTTGACCGCGGCACGCGGCGACACGGGCCTGCTCGAGCGGATCCAGCGCAAGGCGCTGGTGCCCCTCGAGCTCTCGCTGCTCGAGCCGGCCACCGCGCCGGTCGACGCCGAGTCGCTCTACACGCTGGCACGAGCCGCGCTGGCCTCGGCGCTGCGCGACAGCGCGGGAAGCGGAGCCTGACCGCCGCCGCCGGCCCGGGACGGCGGCGCGGGAAAGCCCGAGCGCCGAGCTCAGCCGGCGGCGGTGAGCACGACCTTCAACGCGCCGCTCCTCTCGGCGTCGGCGAAGGTCTCGTAGGCGGCCTCGATCTCCTCCCGCACGAAGCGGTGGGTGACGAGGGCGCGGACGTCGAGCTGGCGGCTGCGGACGAGCTCGAGCAGCTTCGGGATCGAGGAGGTGTCGACGGTCCCCGTCGTGATAGCGAGGTCCTTCTGCCAGATCCGCTCGAGGTGGAGCGTCGCCGGGGCGACGTGCGAGCCGACGACGGCGACCCGCCCGCCGGGCCGCACGAGCTCGACGGCGAGCTCGAAGGCCGAGGCCACGCCTGCCGCCTCGATCGCGAGGTCGGCGCCCAGACCTTCGCCGAGAGTTCGCACCGCTTCGAGGACGTCCTCACGCTCGGGGTCGACGACGGCGTCGGCGCCGAGGTGCTTCGCCAGGTTCCGCCGAGTGGCCGATCGCTCCACGACGACGACCCGGCTCGGCGCGAACAGCTTGGAGCAGGCCAGTGCGGCAAGCCCGACCGGACCCGAGCCGACCACGGCGACGACGTCGCCGGGCGAGACCCGTCCGGCGAGGACGCCGACCTCGTAGGCGGCCGGCACGACCGAGGCGAGCATGAGCGCCTCCTCGTCGCTCACCCCTGCCGGAACCAGGTGGACGCCGGTGCCTGCGTAGGGCACCCTGACGAGCTCGGCCTGGGTGCCGTCGACGCTGCGTCCGAGCACGGAGCCGCCCCCGCCAAGGCACTGGCCGTAGCGCCCCTCTCGGCAGAATCGGCAGACCCCGCAACCGCTCACCGACGAGACGAGGACTCGGTCGCCAACCCGCACGTGCCGGACGGCCGATCCCAGCTCGGCGACCCTGCCGACCGCCTCGTGGCCGAGGATCCGGCCTCGGGGGAGCTCCGGTGCCCCGCCTCGAAGGGCCGACAGCTCGCTCCAGGAGATCGTCGTCGCGTCGACGGCGACGACGGCGTCGGTCTCCGCGGCGATGCTCGGCTCGGGCACCTCCTCCCAGGAGATGCGGCCGGGGCCGTTGTACACGAGGGCGCGCATGACCTACCTCCTCCTCGCGGGCGCGCCGGCCGGCCGCTCCGGGCTGGAGGCCCGGCCGGCGCGTGATCTCGCTGGCCGCTAGGCCCGGCTGCGGGGCGCCCGGCCCAGCTTCTTCTCGAGATCGAGCACGAGCCTGGTCGTCTTGAGCACCGTGTCGGGGTTGAGGCTCATCGACTCGATGCCAACCTCGACGAGGTACTCCGCCATGTCCGGGTAGTCCGAAGGCGCCTGGCCGCACAGCCCCGAGTGGATGCCGTTGCGCCGGCACCCCTCGACCGACCAGCGGATCATCTTCTTCACGCCCTCGTCCCTCTCGTCGTAGTCGAAGGCGACGATCTCGCTGTCTCGATCGACGCCGAGGGTGAGCTGGGTCAGGTCGTTCGAGCCGATCGAGAAGCCGTCGAAGTACTTCGCGAACTCGTCGATGAGGATCACGTTGTTCGGGATCTCGCACATCGCGTAGACCTTGAGCCCGTTCTCTCCCCGCTTCAGCCCGAGCTCGGCCATCCTTGCGAGGACCGCCTCCGCCTCCGAGACTCGCCGCACGAAGGGGAGCATCAGCACGACGTTCGTCAGGCCCATATCCTCGCGAACCCTCCTCATCGCCTTGCACTCGAGGGCGAAGCCCTCGGCGTAGGCGGGATGGGCGTAACGGGAGGCACCGCGGAACCCGAGCATCGGGTTGGCCTCGCCCGGCTCGAAGTCCGTGCCGCCGATGAGGCTCGCGTACTCGTTCGTCTTGAAGTCCGACATCCGCACGACGACGGGCTTCGGCCAGAACGCCGCCGCGATGGTCCCGATGCCCTCCGACAGCCTCTCGACGAAGAAGGTCTCGCCGTTCACGTAGCCGCGTGTCAGGCGGGCGATCGCGGCTCGAGCCGCCGGGTCGGTGACCTTCTCGGGGTGGAGGAGCGCGAGAGGGTGGGCCTTTATGTACTCGGTGATGATGAACTCCATCCTCGCCAGCCCGACGCCGTCGTTCGGGAGGAACGAGGTCTTGAACGCGAGGTCGGGGTTGCCGAGGTTGATCATGATCTCGGTCGCGGGCCGAGGCATGTCCTCGACCTCGGTGCGCTCGACCTGGAAGGGCACCGCCCCCCGGTAGACGCGCGCCGTGTCGCCCTCCGCGCAGGATACCGTCACCACCTCCCCGGTGCGCAGGCGGGTCGTCGCGTCACCGGCGCCGACGACCGCCGGGATGCCGAGCTCCCTCGCGATGATCGCGGCGTGGCAGGTCCTGCCGCCCCGGTTGGTGACGATCGCGGCGGCGGTCTTCATCACCGGCTCCCAGTCGGGCGTCGTCGTGTCGGAGACGAGCACCTCCCCCGGCTTGAACTCGTGCAGCTGGGTGAGGTTGTCGATGACGTGCGCGCGCCCAGAGGCGATCTTCTCGCCGACGGATCGGCCCTCGACGAGGACCTCGGCGCTGCCCTGCAGGACGTAGCTCTCGAGGGTCGTCGCCTTGCGCTGTGACGCGACGGTCTCGGGGCGTGCCTGGACGATGTAGAGCTTGCCGTCGATCCCGTCCTTGGCCCACTCGATGTCCATCGGGCGGTTGTAGTGGCGCTCGATCTTGATCGCGTAGTCGGCGAGCTCGAGCACGTCCTTGTCGCTGATGCAGTAGCGGTCCCTGTCCGAGCGCGGCGTCGGGATGTTGCGCGTCGTGTGCTTGGTCTCGCCCTCGACGAAGACCATCTTCACTGCCTTGTCTCCGAGGAGCCGGCGCAGCACCGCCCGGTGCCCCTGGGCGAAGGTCGGCTTGTGGACGTAGAACTCGTCGGGGTCGACCGCGCCCTGGACGACGTTCTCTCCGAGCCCGTAGGAGCCGGTGAGCAGCACGGCGTCGCGGAAGCCGGACTCGGTGTCGAGCGAGAACATCACGCCGGAGGCGGCCAGGTCGGAGCGGACCATCTTCATGACGCCGATCGACAGCGCCACCTTGAAGTGGTCGAAGCCCTGGTCGATCCGGTAGTGGATGGCTCGGTCGGTGAACATGCTGGCGAAGCACCGGCTGCAGGCGTCGAGCACGCTCTCCTCGCCCCGGATGTTCAGATAGGTGTCCTGCTGGCCGGCGAAGCTCGCCGTCGGGAGGTCCTCGGCCGTCGCCGAGGAGCGGACCGCCAGGCTCACGTCCTCGCCGTACTCCTCGCGCAGCATCCGGTAGGCCTCGAGGATCTCGCTGCTTACCTCGTCGGGGATCCCGGCACCGTAGACGATCTGGCGGGCACGCTCGCCGGCACGGGCGAGCGCGGAGACGTCGGAGGGGTCGAAGTTGTCGAGCGCGGCGTGCAGACGCTCCCAGGCGTTCGCGTCGTCGAGCACGCGCCGGTACGCCTCGGCGGTGATGGCGAAGCCGTGGGGGACAAGGACGCCCTCGGCCGAGAGCTTCCGGTACATCTCGCCGAGCGACGCGTTCTTGCCGCCGACGAGCGGCACGTCCTCGATGCCGATCTCCTCGAAGAAGCGGATGTACTCGAACTTGGTCACTTCTGTTCCTCCTGGAGCTGCTCGAGAAGGCAAGCGGCGTCGAGCCCTTGCCAGGTCGCCTGCAATGTCGATATCGCCCGGTGACGGTCGCCGAGCCCGCCGTCGAGCCGCTGGAGCAGCGCGAGGCTGGCCCCGATCGCCCCCGGGTGGCGCAGGCGGACGCCGAGCGCCCGGGCGAGCCACAGGCCGCCCCAAATGGCGCCGACCGACGTCATCCCGGCACCGGGGCTGATCGTCAGCCCGAGCGACTCGTCCTCGCAGGCGCGAAGCAGCTCTTCGACCCGGGCCTCCTCGGCCTCGAGCTCCCAGGGAAGCCCGGCGGTCATCGCGAGGCAGAGCGCGACGGCGGTCGACTCGAGCTCGACCCCTCGCTTCGCCCACCCCCAGAGGGGATCCCTTCCGGCGGCGAGGAGCTCCGCGGCGCGTTTCTGCTCCGAGGCACCGGACGCCGCACCGCTCAGCTGCAGCAGCTCCGCGAGGCGCAGCTCGTCCTGCAACGCAGCGCGCCAGTCGCGCGCGCCCTCGCTCTGGCCGCTCCCCTCGGCCCAGCTGCGCAGCCATACGTCCGGCGAGCGCCGGGGCGTCGCGCCGAGAAGCTCGAGCGAGCGCAGCACGGCCCAGCCGATCGTCCAGGTGGGGTAGCCGCCGTCGCTGTCCTGCAGCCCGCCCAGCCAGCCCGCCGTCTGCTCCGGCTCGGGCGGGTCGATCCCGAGGATCGCGAGCGAGTCAAGGGCGGCCAGGGTGTCGGGCGCGCTGGGCTCCTCGACGTTCCACTCCGGGACCCGGTAGAAGGAGTAGCCGCCCTGGGGGGTGCGCCGGCCGAGCACGTACCGGCCCACCGCTTCGAGGTCGAGGAGGGCACCAGGGTCCCTGGCTGTTCTCCCAGACGTGAGGACTACGCTCATGGCCCGGTGCCCTCCTGCCCGATATGAAACGTCGGGCGCCGCGGTCGAGCTAGGGCCGAACGGCACCGTTTTGCCAATGCCCGGCATCTTGAGGGTCGGCCGGCCGGCGCCCCGGTCGTGAGCGGCGCCTGCAAAGGGCTCGCGCCGCACGAGCCGGCGAGGATCGTGACCTCCGGCCCGGCCATTGGTCCCTACCGGCGCCCTCCCGGGCCGGTGCAGGGTGTCCTCGACGGGCTCCTGTGGCACAGGGGCTCGTGAGAGGACCGAGGAGAAAGGACCACCTCCATGCGACGCAAGGTGTTCGACATGCTCGCCTCCGCAGGCGGGATCGTGGTCGCGGTCGTGCTGGTCGTCGCCGGTGCGCTCGCGATGTGGGGCTACAGCT
>JAJYNS010000037.1 GCA_021786195.1 Actinomycetes bacterium
CTCGTCGGCGGGCCGTCGTCGGGCCGATGTGATCGTCGAGGGTGGCCACGACGCCGAGGATGCGGTCGAGCTCGGCGACGAGGCGAAGGCCCGCTCTCGGGGTGAGGCTCGGGTCCGCCTCTCCAAGACTGACACGGCGGATCTGTCGGCGTATCCTTCTCACCTGACGGGTGCCTTTCCTCTCGGGATCATGGGGGCTTTCACAACCACCATTGTCCCAGGTGAGAGGCACCTCGTCACGTCTTTCGGGTCGTGTTTGCCCAGCTGACTCGAGGATCTAGGTCAGAACGACCTGGTTGCGCAGCTCCTTCTGTGCGCCCTCGCTCACGGTGAGCATGGTCGCACAACTGCCACCAGGATCGGGTCCGCGGGTCCTGACGTCCTCGTCGAGTCGTAGTCGTTCCGAACCTGCCGGCGTCTGGCACTCAGGCGAGCAGCAGCCGGGGTCCAACAGACCCCGACTCGAGCCCGGCCTGCCCGGCAGTTCGGCACAAGGGGAGGGTCCGGGAGGGATGGACCGGGGCAAGGTACAGTTGACGCAGGTCTACATGGTGGGTGCAAGATGCACACAGGTCGCCTTGGTCACCGTTCTCGACTGCTCCGTCGTCGCAGGGTCTCTCTTGCCGTGCCGTTCGCGGCGTCCCTCGGCCTCTCCAGCGTGCTCGCAGGCGCGGCCTCGAGCGGGGCGACGTTGCCGACGCCTTGGCCCTACACGGCGAGCGTCACCTCCGGGCCTGACGCCGGACAAACCGTGCACCTGCTCCACCTCGACAACCTGACCCTGGAAGGCCTCGGGGCCGCCGTCGTCGGCCAGGCCAGCTTGCACGTCAACCTTCCTTCCTCCCCCTACCGCTGCCTCAACGGGGCGAGCATCGACGTCTTCGCCTTCGAGGGCCAGTACTTCTTGCACAACGGCCTGGAGGGCAGCCAATGCACGTACGGGACCTGGGAGATCGCGCCCGCCGTCCTCGAAAGCCCACTCCAGGCGCCCGTCATCACGACCGCCCGGTTCGTCGAGGGCGGCTCGGCCGTCCCACCGTCGACGCTCGCCGTCCTCGGGCGGAACCTGGGCGCGGCCGGTGGCTCCGTCTCCCTCGTCGCCTACCGAGCCGGTTCTCCGGCGAGGGTCCTGGGCACGACGGTGTCGAGCTGGACCTCGACAAGGGTGGTGGTAGCGGCACAGTCCGGCCTGGCCGCGGACCGCAGCTACGTCGTGCTGCTCCTCACCCGATCGGGCGCGGCGGCAAGCGCCTTCGTGACGGCGCCGCCCCAGGCTCCCTCGGCTCACCTCCGCCCCCTCGGCGCCCCGCCGGGCACGAGGGTCACGCTCACCGCCGGCTCACCGGTCGCGAGGATCGGGAGGCGCACGGTACGTCTCCGCGCCGCCCCGGAGGTGCGCAACGGGGTCCTCCTCGCACCCGTCGGCATCCTCACCTACCTCAGCGGAGCCCGCGGCCGCTGGAGCGCCGCCACCGGCCAGCTGCGCCTGGCGACCGCCCGGGCCGAGGTCATCTTCCAGCTGGGGAGCCTCCGCTACACGCTGGACGGCAAGCTCGAGACGGGCGAGGCCGCGCCCGTCCTCGTGCAGGGCGTCGCCCTCGTGCCGGTGGCCCCGGTGGCTCGGGCATTCGGGCTCTCCCTCGGCGTCGAGGCGGCCAGCCCGTCCACCGGCGGTGCGACCTCCATGGTGATCACGCCGTGCCCGAGCTGCGGGGGCAACGGCGGGGGCGGGGGCGGCTCGGGGGGCTCCGGCGGGGGCCAGCCCGTCGCGGAGACGATCACCACCGTCTACGGCTGGAAGGGCGGGTCGCTCGTCGGCGGCCTGAGCGCCAGCTCCTCCTGCAACGTCCCCGACGCGCCCTCCTATCTCGGCGGCTTCCCGCTCGGCTCCTGCACGGCCGGACCGCAGTCGACGGACAACCCGGCCCGGGGCCTGGCCGCGATCGGCACGACCGTCTTCGGCGTCGCGAGCGGAGAGGTCGACCAGCCGATGACGCTTGCCTATACCTCTCGGGCACCGGCCGGCGTGACGGCGACGGTCTCGGTAAAGGCGATCGTGGACACCTTCGACGCGACCTACGGGATCTCGGGGGCGGGAGGCTCCTGCGCGCCGACCCAGGTCAACGCCTCGCCGATGCAGCCGGGTGCCGACACCATCGGCACCTGCCTCTCGACGTTCCAGTCGGTCATCCCGCTCGGCGACGTGGCGAGCGTCGCCTCGGGGGTCCTCTCGACCGCCAACCAGGCCTGGTCGGGGCTCTCGGGCGCCGACCAGGCCTGCCTCGAGACTCCCCAGACCGGCCCTCAGGGCGCCATTTGCGCCACCGATGCGGCGAACGCGCTCATGAGCGTGGCCGACACCGGCTTGTCGGTGAGCCTCCGCCAGTCGAGCTTCACCTACAACGGGACCGTCACCGGGGGCACCACGTCCGACTTCACCGTCGACCCGGAGGCGCAGGTGTCCGACGTGGGCCTCGGGACCGAGATCAACTTCATGACCTCTTGGGTCTTGTTCGTGGTGACCGAGCAGTACACGGAGCACGAGTACGCCTGGTCCTTCCCGGTCGCCGAGGTGGGCCAGCCCCTGATCGGTCCCTGGCTCCAGCAGTGCGCCAGCGCCAACCCGCTCTCCTGCCAGCTCGTGGAAGGCCCCGGGGCCACGATGGTCACGGGCAGCATGCCGGAGGGGATGGACCTCGAGGCCCAGGGCGGGGTGATCGTCCTCGCCGGCAGCCCTGCGCCGGGCTCGGAAGGGGTGTACCAGTTCGTCGCCCAGGTGGCCGGCGGCAACGCCTTCGACTGCACCATCGAGGTCGCGCCGCCCCTCTCGCTCGAGGAGCAGGGCACCGCCGCCACCTTCACCTACGAGACCGGGGTCGGCTTCGCCGACGGCAAGGCCTTCGCGCTGCCCTTCTCGGCGACCGGGGGCGTCGGCGAGGTGACCTGGAGCCTCGCGGGCAACCCGCCCTGGCTGGGCGTCGCCTACAGCCCGCCGACACCCACCTCCGGCGGCGGCCCTCCCGTCCTTTTCACCTCGGGTCAGGTGCCCTCGAGCGGCACCTACCCCTTCGTGCTCCAGGCCTGGGACTACTACCGCTCCTTCCAGTCGCAGCCGCTGCAGGTCGACGTCGTGCCGAGGCTCTCGCTCTCCCAGGGCGCACAGGAGGCACCGAGCGGCTCGCCTCTCCGGTGGGACCTCTCCGCCCTGAGGAGCGGAGGCGTGGGCCCTTACTCATGGAGGGTGGACGACTGCCAGGCCTGCGGGACGCTCCCCCCCGGTCTCTCCCTGCAGGCTGCGACCGGGGTCCTGTCCGGCGTGCCGAGCGTCGAGGGGAGCTACCACTTCGTCGTCGCCGTCACCGACGCCCTGGGAGTGGTCGCAAGCGCCCAGGTGTCCCTCACCGTCTACCGCCTCGCCCAGCAGCAGCTGACGATCGAGCCGGCGAGCCTGCCGTCGGGAACCGTGGGGAAGGCCTACTCCGAGACGCTCGAGGCGAGCGGAGCGGGAACCCCGCCCTTCTCCTGGAAGGTCGTCTCCGGGGCCCTCCCGCCCGGCCTCGGCCTCGCCGTCGCCGTCTACAAGCCTTGGTTTGGCGCAAAGGCCGCGATCTCCGGGACGCCCACCAAGTCGGGGTCGTTCTCCTTCACCCTGCGCCTGGCAGACGGCCAGGGGAGCTCGACGACGAGGTCCTTCACCGTCTCGATACTGTCCGGGCCCACCGCGTGACGATGCCGACCGGACGGATCCCGGCTCGACCCGGCGCCTCGTCCGCCCGACCGGGCGGTCCAAGGACACCCTGGCGCCGGGCACGAGGCGGCCGCCTCGGTGCCGGCGGCCTCGCCGCCGCGGCCCTGGTCGTCCTCGGCCTCCCCGCCGCCCCGGCGACGGGCGGCTCGGCGCCGCCGGCGCGACCGCGACAGGGCGCACCTGCGCCCTTCGAGCCGCTCTCGGCGAGCTTCTCCTCTCCGACCCGGGGCTTCCTGCTCGGCGCGGCGCCCTGCTCGAGCACCACCTGCGCCGCCCTCGTCGCCACCTCCGACGGCGGGCGTCGCTGGAGCCCCGTCGCGCCGCCGCCCGCCCCCCTCGCAGGTCCCCCCGCCGCAGGTGCCGTCGTGCCCGGCGACGCGATCGGCTCGATCCTCTCCACCGGCACGGCCGTCTACGCCTACGGGCCCGGGCTGTGGGCCAGCACCTCGGCGTCGGGCCCTTCTCACTGGGTGCGGCTGCACCCGGGGGGAGCGGTGCTCGACCTCGCCGCTGCCGCCGGCGCCGTCTGGGCGGTCGTCGCCAGCTGCTGGACCGAGGACCCCGGCTGCGTCGTGCCCTCGCTCCGCCTCGAGCGAGCCCCGGCCGGCACGGACGCCTGGCGGCAGGTCCAAGGCGTCGGTGGCTTCTCCTCCGCCCAGCTCCTGTTCCGGGGGAGCGACGGCTGGGTGGCCATGTGGCCGAGACGGTTCCCCTCGCCGGTGTCGCTCTGGCGCACGACCGACGGTGGCGCCACCTGGAGCCGGCTCCCCGACCCCTGCTACCGGCCCGCCGAGGCGGTCGACCTCGCCGGGCTGGCCGCCCCGGGAGGCTCGACCCTCTTCGAGCTGTGCGCGGGCAACCCCGGAGCCGGCCAGGAGCTCAAGTTCGTCCTGGAGTCGTCCGACGGCGGCGCGTCCACCCACCCGGTCGGTAGCCCGCCGCTCGGAGGGCTCGTCGAGGCCTTCGCCGCCCCGAGCCCCTCCCTGCTCGTGCTCGCGGCGAGCTCGGGCGCGGGGTTCCTCGACCGTTCCGCAGACGCCGGGCGGCACTGGAAGGTCACCACCCTCGACGACGGCGGCGCCGGGCTGTCGGACCTCGCCTTCGTCAGCCCTTCGGTCGGCATCGTCGTCGACGGGCGGCCGTCGGACGGCCCCTCGCCCGACCGCCTCCTCATGACCCGGGACGGCGGGCTCACCTGGTCGGCGGTCCCGATCGAGCAAGCTCCTCCGCCTTCGAGCGGGCGCATCGGCCCGGGCGCAATCTGGCAACGGGCGACGAAGGGGGGCCAGGTCGACGTCTTCGAGGCGTGCGCCGCTGCGGCGCGCACCTCGGGCGGCACGACGCAGGCCTGCGCCTCCCGCTACATGGCCGCCCACGGCGCCTCGGCCGCCGCCGTCGCCTTCTTCGAGGCGACCGACACCTACCTCGTCCGGTTCCTCGGCACCGGACGGGTGGACCTCGGCTACACCCTCTCGGCGTTCCCGATGGACTGCGGCTGCCTCGGCTGGCTCTTCCTCAACGGCCGGCCCCCCGAGCGGCGCGCCCCGGGGCCGTCGCTCGCCACCGCGGCCTACTCGTCCCTCCAGCTCGCCTACCGCCTCGCCGGTGGCTACCGAGCGGGCTTCGACCCGCTGTTCCTCCTCTACCCTCCCGACCTCGAGGCGGCCCGGACGCTGCCAGGCGGCACGCAGGAGCTGTGGCTGCAGTTCCCGATCAACGACGCCTGCAATGCCTGCGGCACCCCCTACCGCGCCCGTGCGATGTACCGGTTCTCGACTTCCGGCGCCTTGGCGGGCGTCGTGAACCTCGGGCCCTGTCGCGCCGAAGCGCCAGGCGGAACGGCCCCGACGGATGTCGCCGTCAAAGCGCCCGACTGCCCTGCGGTCGTCGCCGTCCCCTAGCTCGACGGGCGACCTGCGGGCGTGATGGCGCAGCCGGCGTGCAGGAAGTAGCTCTCGGGAGCAGCGGCCGGTCGTGTAGGATCTTCCGCGCTCGTCACTTCGCAGCGAGCGTAGCTGGGGGGGTCTCCTCCCCGGGCGGCCTGAGCGACAGCTGTCCCGAGGTACCAGGGAGGCGGAGGTGGTGTCGGTGAGCACATCGGTGAGCACACCTGATCTTCCGACGGCACCCGAAGCCAACGGGGGGGAAGAGACGAGGAGGCGCCTCCGGCTGCATCGAGCCGGCGGCCTGGCCGCCGTCGGCCTGGCAGGGATCCTGCTGAGCGCCTGCTTTCACGTCGGAGAAGCCGCCACGGTCAACCCGAACGGCAGCTCCGTCGAGGTCCTCACCGTGACCTTGAGCCCTGCTTTCGCCTCCCTGGCCCACGTCAACCCGAGCCAGGAGATCAGCCAGCTGAAGGCGCAGGCCAGGCACTTCCCCGGCCAGGTGTCGGTCGCCCCCTACAAGGACCCCAGCGGCTGGAAGGGCCTGAAGGCGGTCATCAAACTGAGCAACCTTGCCGAGCTGAAGCGGCTGGAGACGACGAGCGGCAGCTCCGGCGGCACCCCGACGTTCTCGACCTTCTCCCTGACCCACCGTGGGGGCACCTGGACCTTGCTTGCACGGCTGGGGAAGGAAGATTCCCTCTCCGGCGGCAGCTCGAGCCAGACCAACCCGTTGTCCGGCGTGTTCTCCAAGAAGGTGCTGGAGGCGATGGGCATGCGGGTCGTCTTCAGCTTCAAGCTGCCCGGGCGGCCCGTGTCGAGCAACGCCACCTCTACCTCGAGCAACGGGACGCTGTCGTGGAGCCTGCTCTCGATGAAGGGGGCCGTCTTGAAGGCGACCTGGGCGGGCTGAGCGCCGGAGGGGAACCGATGAACGAGATCGTCCGGTCGCGCGATGCGATGCTGCTCGCAGCCCTTGGGGCCGCGCTGGCCGCGCTCGGCGAGGTTGCCGGCGTCATCGGCTTCGCCGTCTTGAACATCAACAGCCCGGGGACCTTCACGGACCTGAGCCATGCCCACGACTGGCTGTTCTTCGGCGGCTCGCTCCTCGCCCTCGGAGCCGTCGGGCTCGTCGCCTGGCGGCGGATCGTCGAGGACCAGGGGAAGGCGGCCCTCGTCGGGGCCGGGGGGCTGGAGCTCGGCGGTGCCACGGTTGCCACCTTGTTCATCGCGCTCGGGTCGCTCGTCTCGGCCGCCTCGAGCGGGTCCTCTGCCGGCGACACGCTGAGCGCGGTGGGGATCGGCCTGTGGGGCCTCCTCGCGCTGGTCCGGTCCGGTCGCTTGAGCCTCGCCGACCGGACGGGGACCCCCGGCGGCGGGATGGGGCGGTTGACGACGATCTGGGTCGCCATCGCGGCGGGCCTTGTCCTGCTCGCCATCGGCTACGGGATCTCCTTCGGCGCGTCCAGCCAGGGGGCGAGCATCGCGTCCGGTGTCATGGGGGCCATCGGCCTCGGCGTCTGGGCCGCCGCGGTCGCCGACGCCCGCAACCACGGCTTGCTGTCGAGCCCCCTCGTCCCTCGGGTCCTCGCCGCGCTCGGTCTGGCCGCCGCCTCGTTCCTCGCCGAGGCGGTCGTCGCCGGGATCGTCTTCGGTCCGAGCGGCACGGTGACCGGGCTGCAGGTCGGCGGCGCCGTCATCGACGTGCTCCTCGGGCTGTCGATCGCCGTGTTCGGCCACGCCGCCTGGCTGCAGGTCGGCGGGCTCCCCGTACCCGCACGCGCAGCCACCCGGACGGCTCCGGCACCCTCGGCGCCATCCCCCGCCGCGGGGGAGCCGGCCGGGGGGGAGCCGGGAGACGGCGTGGCCGGCCGGACAGCATCCGGGCCAGGTGCCCGGCTCTGCCTCTCGTGCGCGGCACCGGTCCCCGAGGGCGCGAGGTACTGCCCTTCCTGTGGCGCCGAGGCAGCTGCGCCGTAGGGTCGGGGCGAAAGGCCGACCCGCCACGTTCCCGGGGCGTCTGCCGGGACCGGCGTGGGAGGTCGTGGGCGAGGCCGCAGGCCTTGTGGACGAGGAGGTGGGAGCGGTGCGAGCGGACGTGAAGGGCACGACGATGCCCGTGCTCGAGGTGGGCCTGGACCTCGGCGAGGAGGTGATCTCCACGCACGGGTCGCTGTCGTGGATGTCGCCGAAC
>JAJYNS010000008.1 GCA_021786195.1 Actinomycetes bacterium
GGGGTGAGGCTCGGGTCCGCCTCTCCAAGACTGACACGGCGGATCTGTCGGCGTATCCTTCTCACCTGACGGGTGCCTTTCCTCTCGGGATCATGGGGGCTTTCACAACCACCATTCTCCCAGGTGAGAGGCACCTCGTCACGTCTTTCGGGTCGTGTTTGCCCAGCTGACTCGAGGATCTAGGTCTGATCGGGTCCTATCGGTCGCCAGCGCTCCCCATTCGCCGCAGTGCCTCGTCGACAAAGCCCGACAGGCTGAGCGTCGTGCGGGCGAGCACCTCGGCAAGTATCTCGGCCTCGGCCTCCGAGACGGTGACGACGACCTTGCGCGCTTCGTCCACCCGCCGGCGCTCGGCCGGGCGCCCTGCCGCGGCGAACAGGCCGCCGCGCTGCCGGCTGTGGGCCGCCACGATCTGGTCGTAGGTCGCCTCGATCGCCTGGAGGACGATCTCGGTCCTCGTGCGCCCGCTGTGGTCCTCCTCGATGACGGCGCGCGCTGCTCGCCCGAGGTTCAGATCGAGGACCCGGCGCCTGCCACGACGAACCCCGACGGTGCGCTGCGGCGCCGGCCGTGGCTCCGCATGACCGGGGACATCGCCCCCTCGGGCCGAGCCATCGCCGCCGGCCGAGCGCGGGTGGGCCGGGCGAGACGACTGCTTCTCCTTGTTGGTCGGAGGTGGCTCGACGGACAGCTGCCAGTGGCCACCGGTCGCGGCGCCCGTGCCGATCTCGTTGCCCATGCCCACCCCGTTGCGCAGTGCCTCTGTCACCGCAGCTCTCGGGTCGAAGCCCATCAGCCCACCACCTCCCGGGCCTTGGACGTCGCCGGCTTGGCGATGTCGAGGCGGCCAGCCAGCTCGCCAAGCACCTCGTCAGCGAGCTGCCGGTAGTCCTCGGCGAGCCCCGCTGCGGCGCTCGAGTACCGCTCGACCGGCTGGCCTGAAGCCTTCGCTCGGTACCAAGGGGTCGCCGAAGCGGCCCGGGCGGCATACTCGTGAGCAAGCAACCCACGCCCCCGGCAGGCGACGGCCGCCGCCTGGGCGAAGCGGATCGTGTGCTCAAAGACCAGGACCTTCTCGCCGAGCAGGACCTCGAGGTCGACCCGGGCCCGGCGCTCGACGGCGGCGGCCCCGCTCACCACCAAGCTGAGCACGACGCCGAGCACCTCGAGGCCGGGGTTGTCCGCGCTCGCTAGCTGGAGCTCGGCGAAGACCCGGCCGAGCCCGTCAATGCCGGCGTCGTCGGGTGGGGTGGGGACGAGGACGAAGCGACCCATGCGAAGCGCTGCTCGTCCGATCGCCCCGTCGCCAGGTGGCAGGTCACAGAGGATGAGGTCGTAGGGCGGAGCGAGGGTACCGATCACCTCGCCAAGGCGGCCGTAGCCGGCCGGCCCAGAGCGAGCCACCTCGATGCCGAGCTGGTCGGAGAGCCTGGCTACCTGTGGCCCGCCCGCGACCACGTCGAGACGTGCAGCGCCCTTGGCTGCATCCAGTGGGCGCACCCCCTCGATGACAGAGAGCTCCTGGTCGAGCAAGACGGCCGCGAGGAGCCCCTGGCCACCGTCGGAGCGATCGAGATAGCCCAGGTCACGGGCCAGATTGCCCTGCGGGTCGAGGTCGACCGCCAGCACCGACCAGCCAGCCTTGGCGGCGAGCCCAGCGAGGTTGGCGACGATGCTCGTCTTGCCGACGCCGCCCTTGCCGTTCGTGACGAGAAGCACGTTGTCGAGCACAAGTTGACTCTACGTGCGGCAGGAGTGATGCACGCGGTTGGCAGAAGTGAGGTAGCACGGAGGCAGTGTTGGGGCGCCCGGTTCGCTTACGCCCGGAACGCCGTCCGCTCGAGGTGGCGCAGGATCTCCGGCTGGCGCCTCTGCCAGTACGCCTCCACCTCAGCGAATGATCCCCTCGGCAGGAGGTTGTCGTCCTCGACGTCGCCCATGTAGCCAAGCGCCCGTACGACGTGAGCCAGGTACGACCGTGGTGACGCGGGTCGGAACCGCCGAACGAAGAGCCCGAGCCCCTCCTCTACCCGGAGTTGCGTCTTCTCCTCGATCACCTTCAGGTCAAAGTAGTCACGCAACGCGGCAGGCGCTCGTGTCACCAGAGCGTTGAGCTTGGACGCCAGGAGATCGGGCAACGACGCCACAGCGGAACCTGTCAATAGGTGGTTGCCGAAGATCTACGCGTTTTGGATGGTCGGTCGGTTGATCCAGGCCTTGACCGGGACTCGGTGAGGAGCCGGTCGCTTGGTGAAGCGCTCGGGGTGGGCCCGTGCCGCGGCGTCCAAGGTCGCCTGGCGGCGCTCGACGACCGCCTCGTGGCGGCCGGCGTGGAGGTCGGCGGGACGGAGGTACCCGATCCCCGAGTGGTAGTGCTTCTCTTGGGGTAGCGATGTGCGCGAGGCGAGCGGCTGTAGCGTTTCTGCTGGTGGGGCTGGTGCGGATGGGTTAGAGACGTGCGCAACACCTGTGGCGCATGGTCTCGACGGGTCAACCGGTTGGCCGCGGGAGGTTGAGGCGGGTCATGAGCTCCCGGTTGGCGAGCCGGGCGGCGTGGAGTTCGTCGGTGCGTTCGCCGAGTTGGATGCGAACGTCAGCCACCTCAGCCGCGAGGGCGGTGATCCGCTGGTGGAGTTGGTCGATGTCGTCGGGTGCACCGAGCCCGGAGGTCTTCCAGGTCTGCTCGCCCATGAGCTCGGAGAGGCGACGCTCGAGTTGTTGCACGCGGGCGGCGTAGCGGGCGCAGCGGGCCTGGGCGGCGTGGAGGTCTGCCTGCACCGACGCACGGCTCACCGCCCCGGGATCGGGGTTTGGGGGCTGGGCGGCGAGGGCGTGGATGTGGTCGAGCAGGTCGCGGTGGCGATAGAAGAAGGTCCGGTCGACGCCGGCGCGCCGGGCGATCCCGGCAACGGTGATGGCCTCGCCTTCCGCGCTGGCGGCGGTGATGGCGGCGACGACCCGCTGGCGGTGTCGTTCGGTCTCGGCTCGCCGGCCTTCGACCATGGCGGCGGCACGCCCCGAGCCTGGGGTGCTCACGGCTGCCGGCGGGGTCGAAGGTCGACGGGGACACGGCGCGCCTGGGGCATGGCGACAGCAACCGCACGATGGGCCCGGACGGCCTCGACGGCCCGGTCGATGCTGGCACGGTCCGCCGGGTCGAGGTCGTCGAGGCCGGCGGTGATCCGGCCGATGAGGGAGCGGATGCGCCCGATCTCTTCCTCGGAGGGCATCGCTTCGGCGCGCGCCCAGTCGTCGATGTCAGTGGCGGCAAGGAGACGCTCCCGGTTGCGGAGCAGGTCGTCGAGGTAGGCGTGCAGGTCGGGCAGGTAGGACACGTCGGTGCGGAAGTGGTCGCATCCGGCGCATCGGAACCGGAACGGACACGCGCCACCGCCGGCTTTGACGTTCGACGGCTCGGTGCACACCCCGTAGGGGACGGCCACCTCGCCCAGTGCGAGCCGGGCGTGCTCGGAGTCGAGCAGGGCCTGCGCTTGGTGCCAGATGTGGTTGCCGTGGCGGTCGAAGGCGAGGGCGGCGACTCGCTCGACGGCCTGGCGGCGACGGGGCTCGCCGACGCGGTAGTAGCCGGTGGTGGTGTCGAGCTTTCGGTGGTCCATGAGCTCGCGCAGCACGTCGATGGGCACCCCGGCATCCGCGTGGCGTTGCGCGTAGCTGTGCCGGTAGGCGTAGAGCGCGACACGGCGTCGGTCGAACGGCGTTCCATCCGCGGTGGTCAACTCGGGCAGCCGGTTGACCCATTCGCGATGGGCGAAGCTCAGGCTGAACGCGGTGATCGAATGACGTCCGTCGGGGTTGCGCCGGTCGGTGGGCAGCAGCTTCAGCTCGCCGATCGGGGTGGCCGGGAACCTGGCGGCGACCCTGGATTGTTGGGAGACGATCACCTGGGCGGTGGTCTCGGCGATGGGCAGGCGCCGCCCGAGCCGGTTCGCCTTGTGGTTGTCGAAGACCAGCACGGCGAGGCCGTCGTCGTCACGGGCCAGGCAGTCGAATGGGAGATCGCAGATCTCCTCGGGACGCCGGCCGGTGTCGATGGCCAGCTCGATGCCGGTTCGAGTCTCGGGCGAGGCGATCCGGTCGAGCTGCGCGCACAGCTGGGTGAGGATTTCGGCAGGCAGGTCCCGTCCGAGCTTGGCCGACTCGGGCTTGTCGGGCACGTCGTCGCGGTGAATGGCGAAGTCCTCGCCGAGCCCGGCGGCGACCCGCCCCGGGCGGGTGAGCCCCATGGCCCGCGTCCTGTTCAACACCGCCCGGACCTCGCGGGTGGCACGGATGCGGGCATCCGCGCTGATCCGGTCGACCGACACCAGGTAGGCGAGGCGGTTCAAGAACGCCTCCATGTCGGCCCGGCCGAGCTCGCCGGGCCGCTCACCTTGGTCGGGGCGCAGGCGGAGGGATTCCGACAGCATGACCACGCAACCGATGTGGTGGCGCACCGCGAGCCCGCCGCTGGTGTGCCGTCCGGGGCGGATCCGCCGTCTCGGCAGGTCGTCGGCCGCCCACGATTTGGACAGCTGGCGCAACCACAGCTGGCTGATGGGGCCGAACGACAGCGTGCCGGTGTGCCCGAAGACCCTCAGGTCCCAGTCGTCGCCGGCGACTTCGCTCTCGGGGGTGGCGAGCGCCCGGCGGGCGTAAGCGGCGAGGGAGTGGGCGAGGCCCACAAATCCGAGGTTGCGCTGCTCGGGGATCACGTAGTCGTCGAGCGAGCTCACCTGCTGGCGGCGCAGGTCGTCGATCACGGCCCGCAGGTCGGCTTCTTTGGTCTGGACCCGTTCCATGAGGCAGCGCTGGCAGAGCCCGTAGAGGACCTGGCCACGACGAGGGAATCGACGCCGCGCAGGCTCACCTGGCCGCCGAGGCTGGCCGCCGGCTCGGTCCGCCGCCATCGCAGCTCGTCCAGGGCCGGGTCGGCCCGGCGTGCGTGACGCAACCGGAGCTGGTGGGCCTCGCAGTAGCAGCCGCTCGGGTGGCGGCGCTGACGGGGGCAGGCCCCCACCAGACAAGGCCCCGAGGCGGGGAGGCCCACCGTGTCGGAGTGGGCCACGAACGCGTCGATCTCGACGCCAAGGCAGCGCCGCTGGTCGTCATGGGCCCTGCACAGCCCGGCGGGACCCGAGACCCGCTCGCGGGCGCAGCCGGCCACCACACAGGTCGCTGGTGCCCGGCGCGACCTGCCCGGCGGGGGAAGCAGGCCCAACTGGTCGTCGCCCAGCCCCGCGGCGGCCAGGCGAGCCTGACAGGAGAAGCAGATCCGCCGGGCGTTGGTGGCCGTCGTCGAGCACCCATCCACCTGGCACACCGGACGGACCACCAGGCGATGCCCGTCCGGCGGGGACAACACGGCTCGCTCGGGATCCCAGCCCATCTCAGTCAGGAACGCCTTGTCGACAATCGCCATGATCCTTGCCGCTCGAGCGTCTCCCTCGACGGCAGGTGCTGGGCGCACCGACACCGAGGTCAACCCGGCCGCCAGCGACGACGGGCTCATTGTTGGACGCTTCCCGAGCTCCGAGGGGTCCCGACCGCGTCGACCGCCCGGCGCAGCCGGGCCGGGTCGGGATGCAGGTACACCTGCGAGGAGGCCACCGAGCGGTGCCCCAGCAGATCGGCGATCACGTCCAACGCTCCTCCGGCATCCGCGACGTTGCTCCCGAACGCGTGACGCAGCTGGTGCGGTGCCACCGCCACCTCCAGCCCAGCTCGGGCCGAGCACGCCCGCAGCAGCTCGTTGATGGCGTCGGGGCGGACCGGCGCGCCGAGCGGGCGGCGGAACAGGTTCACCACCAGAAAGTCGCTCCCCGAGCCGTCAAGGTGGCCGGCTCGCTCGAGCTCGTAGGTGTCCAACGCCCGCACCACCAGGCCATCGAGCGGCACGACCCGGCCCCGGCGGGACTTCGCCCACGCCTGGTTGGGGTTGTCACGCCGGGCCACGTGCAGATGGGGTCCCTCCACGTCGCAGCGCAGGACACGAGATTCGGCTGCGGGATGGACATCGCTTCGCCGCAGCCCGCACACCTCTCCCCGGCGCAACCCGGCGCGGGCCATGAGCAACACGATGAGCCGGTCCCGTGCCGACCGGCACGCCCCCAGCAAGGCCACGATGTCGTCATCAGACGCCCGGTTCACCGCCGGATCGGGCTCGTGCAAGCGGTGACGGGCCCGCAGCCGCCACGGGATGCGGCCATCCTCCCGGCGTGCCTCCTCGGGCAGGTCGGTCTCGTCCGCCACCTCGTAGACCAACGACACCAACCCCGCCGGCGCCGCGCCGGTGGCGACAGCGTGGGTGACCAGGCCGCGCACCGCGGTCAGCACCACGTTGACCCGCCGGGCGGCACGCACCGGCCGGGCCCCCGGGCCGGCCAGTAGCTCTCCCATCCCCTCTCCATCACCTGACGTTGACGGCGCCACAGCGGCGTGTCGCAGCCAGGTCATGAACAACCCGATGTGCTCCACGCCGGCCTGCCAATGCAAGCCGCGCAGATCGCACCAGCGAAAGAACAGCGCGATGGCCCCCGCGTAGGACCTCGTCGTCAGCTCCGCGGCGTCCCGGCCGAGACGCAGGTGCCGCAAGTAGGCGTCCGCGTCACCGACGGTCACCAGCGCATCGTCGACCACCGTCCAGTAGCGGACCCCCGACGGCAGCTTGACCATGAACGCCCGCATCGCACCCTCCCGTGGCCGGCAGCCGGACGGCACAGGACTACCAGCACCCTGTGACACCACAACCGCAACAGCCCAAGAGAAGCCGGGCGCCCTGACCTACACGACGGTTCTATGCCACGTCACGCCACAGTCCCCTGACCCCATGAGAATAGTGCACCTCGTTGTACCAGTGGAAGAAGCTGCGGCACCACGAGCGGGCGGTTCTGATCGAGTCGAAGCGCTCGGGGTAGTTCGGCCGGTACTTCAAGGTCTTGAAGTGGCTCTCGATGTAGGGGTTGTCGTTCGAGACCCTGGGCCGGCTGTGGGACTTGGCGACTCCGAGCTCGTTCATGAGCTCGGCCACCGATCCGGCGATCATGGGGGATCCGCGGTCTGCGTGGATGACCAGCTGGTCCTTCTCCACGCCCTGTCGCCGACAGGCCTCTTGGATCAGCCTGCGGGCATGGGTCTCGGACTCCGCCTCGCAGAGCGACCAGCCCACCACGCAGCGGCTGAAGATGTCGATGATCGTGTAGAGGAAGTAGCGCACCCCCTTCACCGGACCGCGGAGCTTCGTGATGTCCCAGGTCCACACCGCATTCGGCCGGTCGGCCTCCAAGCGGGGCACCCCGTAGGCGCCACGACGCTGGTGCCCGCCACGGCGCCGCTCACGGACGAGGCCCCGTTCGGAAAGCACCCGGTACATCTGGCGCTCCGAGCACAAGTAGGTGCCCTCGTCGAGGAGCGTCGCGTACACCTGGGCCGGAGCCAGGTCGCAGAACCGCTCGGAGCAGAGCACCTCGACGATCCGGTCCTTCTCTGTCTCGGAAAGCGAAGCCGGATGGGGAGCCCGTGGACCAGGAGCGCTGCGCGTTCGCTTGCGCAGGCGGCCCTCGTCACGCTGGCGGCGGTGGCGCCAGCTGCGGGGATTGACGCGAAAGGCCCTACAGGCCGCCTCGACGCCGACCTTCGGGGCGAAGACCGCCACCTGCTCGTCCAGCATGGCGGTCACCTCTCTTCGGCGCTCCTGCGGCT
>JAJYNS010000040.1 GCA_021786195.1 Actinomycetes bacterium
TAGCGTGCGGGCTGATGGGCGTCGTGGTCGCGAAGCGGCTGGGGCCATGACCGAGTTCGCCATTGTCGGCCTCGGCGCCTGGGGGCTCTGCGTGCTCGAGCGCACGGTGAGCCGAGCGAGGGCCACCGGTCGCGTGGTGCGCGTGCACGTGGTCCAGCCGGGGAGCTCGAGCGCGGGAGTGTACGCGCTCGACCAGCCCGACTTCCTCGTGCTCAACGTGGCCTGCGGCCAGATCCGCCTCTACGCCGCTCAGGACGAGGGGCTCGACCCCCCCTACCGCCTGAGCCTGCACGAGTGGGCGGTCGAGCGCGGCTACCGCTGGGTCGGTCACGAGTGCAGGATCGGGCGACAGGGAGCGCCCATCGGGCCCGGGGACTACCTGCCACGGCGGCTGATGGGGGAGTACCTCGGCTGGTTCTACGACTCTCTCGTCTCCTGCGCGCCGCGCAATCTCGAGATCCGGCGTCATGTCGCGTCGGCGGTCGACATCGTCCCTGCTCCCGACGGCCGCGAGGCCGTCCTGCTCGACGACGGCAGCACGATCACCGTCGACCACGTGGTGCTCACCTCCGGCCACACCTGGAACGCCGAGCCCGAGACTCGTCCCGGAGAGGTGGCCCAGCGGCGACCGTACCCTGTGGAGTACTTCGAGCACGTCCTGCCAGCCGGCGCTCCCGTCGCGATCTCGGGCATGGGGCTCGTCGCGTTCGACCTCATGGCGGCGCTGACGATCGGGCGAGGCGGCCGCTTCGCCTGGGAGGGCGACCGGCTGCGCTACCTGCGCAGCGGCAGGGAGCCGACGATATCGCTGTACTCCCGCTCCGGGATGCCCTATTGCGCGAAGTCCGCCCAGGCGACCGATCCGACGGGGAGCTACGAGCCGGTCGTCTGCACGCCCGACGCCTTCGCGGACCTTCGTCGCTCCGGCAAGATGCGCCCCCGCCACCAGGTCGACTTCCGCAGGGAGGTGCAGCCACTGCTGTTCGCGGAGATGCAGTGCCGCTACCTCGTGCACGCGGCGCTGCTCGCCGGCGGCGAAGGGGACTCGGCCAAGGTACGGGCCCAGCTTGGCGAGGCCTGGCGCGAGGGGATGTTTGGCGACCTGGTCGACAAGCTCGAGACGCGCTACGGCAGCTTCGACCCTGCCGCCCATGTCTATGCGGGATCGGGGCTGAGCTTCGCCTCGAGCGACGAGTACGAGTCGGTCGTGTACTCGATGCTCGAGGACGACCTTGACGCAGCCCTGGCTCCGGGCGGCAGCCCGGTGAAGGCGGCGCAGGAGGTGACGAGGATCCTTCGCGACCAGCTGCGCTCCGTGATCGAGTTCGGAGGGCTCTCGCTCGAGTCCTACGTCGACTTCCAGTCGAAGGTCCGCGGCCGGATCAACCGGATCGAGGCCGGCCCGCCACCTGCGAGGATCCAGCAGATGCTCGCCCTGATGGACGCCGGGATCCTGCACGTCCCGTTCGGGCCGTCGCCGGAGGTGATCCCTTCGGGTGACGGCCGCTCGACGGTCCGATCGACCCAGCTCGCGCGGATGCACGCGTCGACAGCGCTCCTCGTCATTCGCGGCCACATCGAGATGCCCTCGCTCGCCCGCTCGGTCTCGCCGCTGTTGTCGCGCCTGTACACCAAGGGTCGCCTCTCGCAGCTCACCTACGGGGAGACGCCCGTCGGTAGCGTCGCCATCGACGAGGAGTTCCATCCCTACGACGCCGAGGGCCGCCTCCAACCGCACCTCTCCCTGCTCGGCGTCCTCACCGAAGGGGTGAGGTACTTCACCCACTACCTCCCCTCGCCGCAGAGCCGCATTCGCGCCGTCCTCGACGCCCAGTCCTGCGTGGAGGCGATCGTGGGCTGACGGGCGGGCAGAGAGGGCCCGACGGGGATGCCCCTTTGTCGCCACGCTCGTCCGGCGACAGCGCTCGGGGCCTCAGCGGTTGGACCGAGCGCGCTTCGTCGCCGCGGCGAGCGCCTGGTCGAGGTCGTCACAGAGATCGTCGGGGTGCTCGAGGCCGACAGAGAGTCGGATCATCTCCGGCGGTATCCCCACCAGGGCAAGGTCCTCTCGGGTGAGCTGGCGATGAGTCGTCGAAGCCGGGTGGGCGACGAGCGACTTGGCGTCGCCGAGGTTGACCAGACGCTTGAAGAGCTTGAGCGAGTCGAACAGGGTGAGCCCAGCCTCGTACCCGCCCTCGACGCCGAAGGTGACGATCGAGGGAGCGTGGCCCTTCAGATAGCGCTGGGCGAGCTCGAACGAGGGATGCTCGGGAAAACCCACGAAGCTCACCCAAGCGACTCGCTCGTCACTCGCCAGGTACTCTGCCACCACCCGGGCGTTGCGCTCGTGTCGCTCGAGGCGTGCCGGGAGGGTCTCGAGCCCCTGGAGCAGGAGGAAAGCGTTGAACGGGGCGAGCGTCGCCCCCGTGTTGCGCAGGGTGACGCTGCGAGCGCGCACCGCGAAGGCCCGGTCGGCAAACTCCTCGGCGAACACGACGCCGTGGAAGGCGGGCTCGGGCTGGCAGAAGGCCGGGAAGCGGTCAGGGTGCTCGGACCACCCGAAGCGTCCCGCGTCGACGAGTGCCCCGCCGAGGGCCGTGCCGTGGCCCCCCACGAACTTGGTCAGGGAATGGACGATGATGTCCGCGCCGTGCTCGGCTGGCTTGAGCAGCAGCGGGGTCGCGACCGTGTTGTCGACGACCAGCGGCACACCCCGCGAATGCGCCACCGCAGCCAGCGCCTCCAAGTCGACGACGTTGCCGGCCGGGTTGCCGATCGACTCACAGAAGACGGCCCGGGTGCGCCCGTCGATCAGCCCTGCGACCGAGTCGGCGCGATCGTCGGGGGCTAGCCGCACCTCGATGCCGAGCGAGGGCAGCACGTGCACGAAGTAGGTGTAGGTCGCGCCATAGAGCTGGGGGAGGCTGACGACGTTCGTCCCTGCCTCCGCGAGGGTGAGGATCGCGGCGCTCACCGCCGCCATCCCGGAGGCGAGGACGAGCGCGGCCGTGCCGGACTCCAGCATCGCGATGCGCCGCTCGAGCACGTCGTTCGTCGGGTTGTTGATCCGGTTGTAGTGGAACCCGGGCGACTGTAGGTCGAAGACCGCAGCGGCCTGAGCTGCGTCGGCGAAGTCGTGGGCGACTGTCTGGTAGATGGGCACGGCCACCGCTCGGGTCGACTCGCCTTCGTAGCCTCCGTGGATCGCGATCGTCTCGTCGTGCATCACTGGGCTAACGGACGCCGGCGCGCTCGACGGCGGTGGCGAGCACGTTGCAGTAGAGGCGGATCGCCGCCGGCCGCCACGACCAGGGCACCCGGGCCGAGAGCCGCTCGAACGGCACTGCCTGGAGCTCCTCGACCAACCGGTCGCGCCCGGCGCCGGAGGTCGCGAGCGACTGGAGCCGCTCGAGCATGCGCATGTCTGCGGGCGCTGCACAACCGCGGGGTAGCACGGGCGGCTCGCTCGCCGTGCCCTCGACGAATCGGGTCAGGTCGCGCCGGTACTCCCGCAGGAGGGACGACGCGTCATACTCCGGGTGTCCCTGCGCGAGGACGATGTCGGCGCAGCCGTGTCGCTTGGCCGCGACACACCAGTCCTTCTCGGCCGCGACGGCGACCGTGTACCCGGCTGCGCGGAGATCTCGGGTCGGGACCTCGTTGAGGTGCGAGTGCGGGAACATAATGGGCTCGACCAGGCCCTGGGTCAGACGATGTGGTGAACAGATCGTGTGCGGCAGGATCCCGCAGCACTTGTCGGCCAGCCGGACCCGCTCGATACCGTCAAGCGCGAGCGCGGCGCCGTGCGCAGCGAGGCAGGAGAGCACGACGGTCGTGCGCAGGCTTGTCGCCCACTCCAGCAGCCTGACGAGCTCTGCCCAGCTGGGCTCGTCGGGCAGGCGAGGAGCTAGCGGCTCCGCACCCGTGACCACCACAAGATCCGGGGCGGCCCCCCAGAGCGCGTCAAGCGGCAGGTAGTGCGCGGCGATGCGCTCGGTGACCGGCGCCGAGCGTGCGGCGCCCGCGATGACGTGACGGCTGACGACGACGCGTGCCGGCCTCGAGCCGAGCTCGAGCAGCCGCAAGAACTGGCGCTCGGTGGCGACGAACGCCGCATCTGGCATGTTGTTCACGAAGGCACAGCGCAGCCCGGGCGCGCCGTCTGGGACCGGCCGCCGGGCCACGCCCTCGAGGAACGAGAGCGGCACTACCCGGCCCAACCTTCGTAGGTCACAGTCACATCATCACGGAGCAGCCGCTCCACGGCCAGCAGCTCCTCGTAGCCCCGTGCCGAGCCCAGAACGGCGAGGATGTGGCTTCTCGAGCCTTCCCACCACTCGATCCCCGTACCCGGACCGCTATGGATGCGCACGCTGTCGACCTGTGGCAGGTCGGTGACGGCGTCCACGCCTTCGATCGTGGCCACGATCGCGCTGACGGCAGGAGGCTGGAGGAAGAAGCGATAGCCGATCCGCTCGGTGCGCACCGGACCCGCGATGCGCGCCTCCTCGCCGAGCGCGACCCGCATCGACAACTCGAGCAGTGAGATCCCGGCGGCCCGCTCGAGCATCTCCGGCACACCACCGCCTACCCTGCCGTTGACCTCGATGATGCGAGGCCCGTTCGAGGTGAGCTTCACCTCCGTGTGCAGGCAGCCCGTCCTCACCTTGAGGGCGTCGATCGCCGCGCCCGCGGCGTCGACAACCTCGGCACGCTCATCGGCGCCGAGCGCGGCAGGTATGAAGAACCCGGTCTCGCGGAAGTTGTCGGCAAGGGGGAACCTCCCGGTGACCGCGAGGTGGCTCACAACGCCCCGGGCCACGATCGACTCGACCGAGACGTAGTCGGCATAGGGACCGCCGGCGCGTTCTGGGTCCCCCTCGATGTACTCCTCCATGATCATCTCGGGGCGATCCGGCCCGAGCGCGTCGAGCAGGCTGGCCGCGCAAGAAGCGTCTCTCGCGAAGAACGTCCAGCGACTGCCCTGCGACGATCGCGGCTTCAGCACTGCCGGCCAGTGCAGGGGCCCTTTGAGCTCAGCCAGCGCAGCGGCCCCAGGCACCCCCGGCAGGACGGTACATTCGGGAACTTCCACCCCCGCATCGCGAAGCACCTCACGCTGGCGCGCCTTGTCCACGAGCGAGCGCGCGACTGCCGGAGCATGGAACGGGAGATCCAGCAGGGCTGCGACCTCCGCGAGCGTGACCATACCGGCGTCGAGATAGGTGACGATGCCGACGACCCCCCTGCTCGCGAGATCGTCGGCCACAGAGTCCGGAGTGCGTCCGGCGAGGTCCAGCACCACGCCGAAGTGGTCGAGCAGACCGCCCATATCCCGCATCTCCGGCAGGGACTCGTCGACGACCCAGACGAGATCGCAAAGGCCGGTCGCCGCCTGCGCGAGCTCGAGGACCGGTACGCAACGCGGCCCGTAGCCGACCGCCAGCAGCGGTCGGCGGCCCTCGTGCTCACGCTTCGCCGCGCCCGGTCCGCATGCCCGGCTCGCCGGCACGGTCACGACCCGCGCTCCGCCTCCACGTCCGCACTCCTCCCGAGGTACGACCGGATCGTATCCGAGGCTGTCCGCTCCAGGGTCGGACCCACGGGGCGTCATCGAAGGGCTCCTGCTCCGCACGCTCGAGCCCGGTAGCACCTGGCCTCCCCGGTCGCGGTTACGTCCACCCGCACGAGCTGAACCTTCCCCTGGAGGCGCAAGATTGCCATATCCTGGAGAAACCTCGACTTCACCCGCCGCTCCGGCCACCGACGAGCTTGACATTGAGCGCGTCTAGACCTCGCCTCACCAGCCATTCGGGCAGGGCTAGAAGCTCAGGTCTCGCCTGCCTCGTTGCTCGCTGGCTCCTCGGCACGAGGCTCGCCTGGCGCGGACTCGCCGACCGACCCGCCCGCGGTCGTGTCTTCGTCGCCACAGGCAGTTCCCTCAGCACGGACCTCCGCGACAGGGCGACTCGGGGGAGACGGGAGCGGCCGTGGAGGAGGCGGCATCGACATGCCGAGAAGTCGGGCGAGTGCCGGGACTCGGCCGGCAGCTTGTTGGGCAGCCTTTCGCAGTGCGCCCGATGCATCCTCCGGAATCCCTTCCGGCTTCACGGAGCGGCGGACGGGTGAAGCGACGGCGGCGTCCAGTAGCGCAAGCCACCGCTCGGCAGGCGTCGACGCCGTCATCGCGGACCCGGCCGCTTCTGCGAGCCGTGTGACCAGGGACGCAGGGAAACGGGCCGTCGGCTCGGGCGGGCGGGCCGAGAGCCGGAGCGCCTGGAGCACTCGTCCGGCCTCGAGCGCCTGGCCGATGTCGCGCTCCCAGCCGGCGCGCAATCGCGACGTGCGCTCCTCGAGCGACTGGCGAAGCTGCTGCAGGATGGCCCTACCCTCCTCGTCGCGAGGAGCCGCCCCTATCACGGTGGTCCTGAGGTCGCGTAGCGCGATGCCATCGAGGCGCGCAACGGCGGCCTCGGCACGGTCGAGCCAAAGCGCCTGACGGACTATGGGCTGGAGCTGCTCGGCTAGCGCTATCACCCCTTCGCCAGTGACCGCCGGCCGACCTTCGGCTCGCGCCTGCGCCCGCGCCTCCTCGAGCGCGCGTCGAACCGCCGGCATCCCGCCGGCTGCGAGCTGCTCGGCGACCGGACGCTGCTCAGCCGGGAGGCTGTCCAACAGGGCGTCTCGGTGCTTGGTCCCGGGAACGAGGCGCTGGGTCCGCGGCCTTCCGTCCCGGCGCCCGGGTCGCGCGTCGTCCTGATGGGCGCGCGCCGCCGGCTGGTCTCGCGGCACCGGACGACCTGGCGGCGTGCCAGCCTCGTCGACCCTCCCCGCGCGCCGTGCGGCCATCGGTGAGCCGGTCCGCCTCCGAGACCCTTCGTCGCCCGCCCGCACGAGGGGCCCGAAATCACGCGAGCCGTCACGGCGCGGGCGCTCAGGGCGTTCGACTCGCCCGGCGGCCCGACCGGGCGCGCTGCCGCTGGCGGCCCTGCCCTGGTGTCCCAGCTCCGAGGGGCCCCGGCGCACGGGGGCAGCCCGGTCCGGATGACGAGCCCCGTTGCGCAGCCTCCCCTCCGGAGCACCTCCGGCCCAGGTGAGCCCGTCACGCCGAGGGCGGCCCGAGCCGGGCCGGCCGGAGCGACCGACGAGCGAGGTCGTCACGCCGCCGCTCGAGGGCCGCGGCACGAGCTCGATGCGCCCCTCGGGTTCGGCCTTGCCCTTCACCGGCACGACGGAGACGACCGTGATGCCGTCGAGGCCGAGCTCCGTCTCGACGCGCACCACGTCGCCGACTCGCGCGCCGGCGGGAAGGAGCTTCTCCTCGACCACGCCTCGAGGCTGGCGAGCGCCCGCGGCGCGCCAGGTGAAGCTGCCGTCGTCCCGCTCCGACGTGAGCTCCACGTCCATCCGGCGCGTCATGACCTCGCAAAGCTACCGCCTCCGAGCTGGCGCCGCGTCGGCCGAGGTGCGCCCGGGCCGAGGGGCTCGCCGGTAAGCACGATGCGCTCTCTCCCTCAGCCGCCACCTCGGAGCACGCCGAGTCGTCGGCACGTGCGTGCGCGGACAGGCCCCGAGCGGAGCAGCGTCGACGAGCGCGCCAGGCGCGTGCGGGACGTCGGGGTCACCCAGGCGCTCCTCGCACGGATCCCATTCCCTTCGCTGATGGTTACCAC
>JAJYNS010000074.1:0-30235 GCA_021786195.1 Actinomycetes bacterium
GCAGGCGCAGACGGGGATCGCGCTGTTCGACAGCGGCTGGACCGGCCAGAACGCGACGCAGGCGAGCGCGGCGTAGGCGGCCATCGCCAAAGCCGCCGGCGCGAGGAAGGCGAGGCGGCGGTGGCGCTCGGCGAGGGCTCGCCAGCGGCCGGCAATGGTCCGGAGGGCGCCGAGGCGCTCGGTGGTCGGGCGGCCGGTGAGGGGAAGGCGGGCGAAGAGCCGACGCGAGCCTGTGTGCCCGAGCGTCCGCTCCGTCCCCGACGCGCCTGCCAACCTGCTCGCCCCCGGGTTCTCGGCGCCAGCGACAGCAACAGCGCCGCCGACCTTAGTTCCCGGACCGGGGCGTCGCACAGGGCGGGAGCTTGCGCCCGGCAGGCGCCGGCGGCCAGCCCCGCGCGGGTGGTCACCCGAGGGCTCAGCCCGAGGAGTAGCTCGCGTAGCCGGTCTGCTCCAGCTCCTCGGCGAGCTCGGGACCCCCGGAGGCGACGATCCTTCCGCGCACGAGGACATGGACGGCGTCTGGCCTGAGCTCGTCGAGCAGCCTTCGGTAGTGGGTGATGGCGAGCACGCCGAGCGGCGAGGAGCCGTCGGCTCGCTGCTTGGTCTCGAGCTCCAACCGACGGGCGACCAGGCGCAGGGCGTCCACGTCGAGGCCGGAGTCGAGCTCGTCGATCACCGCGATGCGTGGCGCGAGCACCGCGAGCTGGAGCGTCTCCAGCCGCTTCTTCTCCCCCCCAGAGGCGTCGACGTTGAGCGGCCGCTCGATCGCCGCCTCGTCGAGCCCGATCCTCGCCGCCTCGGCGCGAAGCCGCGAGGTCACCTGCGCCACCGTGCCGGCTCGCCCGAGCGCCGAGAGGGCCTCGGTGAGCACGTCGGCGACCAAGACGCCCGGCACCTCGACGGGGTCCTGCGGTGCGAGGAACAGCCCGGCCCGGGCGCGCTCCCAGGGCTCGAGCGAGAGCAGGTCCACGCCGTCGAGCTCGACGCGCCCCTCGAGCACCTCGTAGCCTGGGCGTCCCATCAGCACCGACGACAGGGTCGTCTTGCCGGCACCGTTCGGGCCCATGACGGCATGGACCTCGCCGCTCGAGACCTCGAGATCCACCCCGTGGAGGATCTCGACGCCGCCCGCCGAGGCGCGCAGGCCCGAGACCTGGAGCACGCTTCGAGACCTCCCCGTCACCGGCTCACCTGCTCGCGCTCGCCGGCTCGTGATCCCTCATGGCAGGTGGACCACGACGTCGCCGTCCTCGACGGTGACGACGTACACCGGGACGGGTCGAGTCGCCGGGAGGGTGAGCGCCTCGCCGCTGTCGAGCGAGAAGATGCTCCCGTGCTTCCAGCACTCCACCTCGCAGGCGTCGGGGTCGACCGTCCCCTCGGAGAGGGAGTAGTTCTCGTGGCTACAGGTGTCGCCGACGGCCCGGTAGCCGGTGGCGCAGCGCACGAGGCAGATCGCGGTCCCCTCGACCTCGAAGCGCCGGGCCTCGCCCGGCTGCATCTCGTCGTCGGCGACGAGCCGGTGCGCGCTGGCCCCGGTCACGCCGCAGAGGGCGCCGGCAGCGGCGCGGCGCCGGTGACCCGGGCCGCGACGGCGCCCCTCAGGTAGGCGCCGACGCCCGCCTCCGCGGCGCGGGAGAAGAGGTCGTCGAAGAAGCCGAGGACGATCAGCCGCTCGGCGGCCTCGGGCGGGACTCCCCGGGAGCCGAGGTAGAAGAGCTGGTCCGGGTCGATCGGGCCCACGGCCGACGCATGGCTGCAGCGCACGTCGTTCTCCTCGATCTCGAGGTTGGGGACCGAGTCGGCGTGCGCGCCCTTCGACAGCACGAGGTTGCGATTGGTCTGGGCCGCGTCCGCCTTCACCGCGCCGCGGCGCATCCTGATGAGCCCGGTGTAGACGGCCCTCGCCTCGTCCGCGACCGCACCTTTGAACACGAGCTCGCTGCGGGTGCGGGCCGAGGCGTGCTCCTGGAAGGTCCTCAGGTCCTGGACCTGGTGGCCGCGGCCGAGGTAGACGGCGAGCAGCTCGCTTCGCGACCGCTCCCCTGCGAGCACGCACTGGTCGAGCTGGCGGGCGTAGTCGCCGCCGAGCGCGGCCGAGAAGGAGCGGAGCGAGGCGCCGGCACCGAGCCGGCTCGCTCGGTAGCCGATCTGCCACGTCTCTGCTCCGAGCTGCTGGATCGAGCTGTAGGCGAGCTCGGCCCCGGCGCCGACCGAGAGCTCGACGACGGGCACGACCAGCCGGCGGCCCGGCCCGGACGCCACGACCTCGACGATGCTCGCCGCCGAGTGCTCCCCTGCGAGGACGAGGGTGCGCGGGAAGGCGACCCCGCCGTCGGACAGCTCATGGAGGACGACGAGCGGTGCCCCAAGCTGCAGGCCGGCAGGCAGGAAAACGGCGACGACGTCGGCCCCCGCGGCGTCGGCGAGGAGCGTGAAGGCGTCGGCTCGAGGCGCGACCAGCTCACCGAGCTGGTCGGGCGCCTCCTCGAGGCTGGCGGCGCCCACGACCTCGACGCCGAGACCCGCGGCCTGCGCGCCCAGCTCGACGCCGACGATCCTGCCGTCGAGGGTCCTGACGACGCCCGCGACTCCCGAGGCCGCGCGGAGGGCGTCGACGACCTGGTCGAGCTCGGCCGGCGAGCCGATCGGCACGACTCCGGTCTGCTCGAGGAATCCCTGCTGGTCGAGCTCGCCGATCCTGCTGTAGCGCCAGTCCTCCTCGGCCTCGGTCGGAAGCTCGGCACGCTCCAGCGCGGCGCGGGCACGGCTCCGGCGCTCGGCGAGCCATCGCGGCTCCCCAGAGGCCCCGGGTCCGGGAGGTGGGACGGCGAGGATGCGGGCGAGCCCGGCGGCGGGCGCGCTCATCCCCGGCGGCGTCCGGGGCGCAAGCGCTTCAGCCATTGCGCTCTTCCGGCAGCACGCTCCGACCGCTCGACAGCCGCCAGGGCCTGCGGCGCCACGGCGCTCACGATCTGCTCGGCCTCGGCGAGCAAGGAGCCGACCCCCGCACCCGCGTCGGGCGGCTCGGCCTCGACCTCCGGCTCGATGAGGCGCCCGTGGGCCCAGCCCGCGTCGGCGAGCCGGCGCTGGTAGCGAGCGCAGCCCGAGGGGCAGCGCCACGGCGCCTCGGGCGCGAGGTCGAGCACGCAGAAGCGCGCGACCTCGCCCGAGCTGTACGTCCTCGACTGGAAGTGCTTGCACTCCTCGCGCATCGGCACCGAGGCCGATCCTCCTCGCTCTGGCTCGGGCGCCACCGCCGGCCGGCCGCCTTCAGCCGACCGCCCCTTCCATCTGCAGCTCGATGAGCCGGCTCCACTCCACCGCGTACTCCATCGGGAGCGTGCGCGTGATCGGCTCGATGAAGCCGTTGACGATCATCCCGGTCGCCTGCGCCTCGCTCAGCCCCCGGCTCATCAGGTAGAACAACTGGTCCTCGCCGACCTTCGACACCGTCGCCTCGTGGCCGATCGAGGCGTCCCGCTCGGAGACCTCCATGTACGGCCGGGTGTCGGAGACCGAGTCCTCGTCGAGGATGAGCGCGTCGCAGCGCACGAAGGACTTCGCCCGCTCGGCACCCGGGTCGACGTGCACCTTCCCACGGTAGGTCGTCCGCCCGCCGTCTTTGGAGATCGACTTCGACACGATGGTCGAGCTCGTCTCGGGCGCGCAGTGGAACATCTTCGCGCCGGTGTCCTGAACCTGGCCCTTGCCGGCGTAGGCGACCGAGAGCACCTCGCCGGAGGCCTTCGGGCCCATCAGGTAGACAGACGGGTACTTCATCGTGAGCCGCGACCCGATGTTGCCGTCGATCCACTCGACGTGCGCCTCCGCCTCGGCCCGTGCCCGCTTGGTCACGAGGTTGTAGACGTTGGTGGACCAGTTCTGGATCGTCGTGTAGGTGATCCTGCTCCCCGGCAGCGCCACGAGCTCGACGACGGCGGAGTGCAGCGAGTCGCTCGAGTACACCGGTGCCGAGCACCCCTCGACGTAGTGCACCTGGGCGCCCTCGTCGGCGATGATCAAGGTTCGCTCGAACTGCCCCATGTTCTCGGCGTTGATCCGGAAGTACGCCTGCAGGGGCATCTCGACCTTCACGCCGGGGGGCACGTAGATGAAGGACCCGCCGGACCACACGGCCGAGTTCAGTGCGGCGAACTTGTTGTCGTTCGGGGGGATGATCCGCCCGAACCACCTGCGGACGATCTCGGGGTGGTCTCGCACCGCGCTGTCCATGTCCGAGAAGAGCACGCCCTGCCGCTCGAGGTCCTCACGGTTGCGGTGGTAGACGACCTCGCTCTCGTACTGCGCGGTGACCCCGGCCAGGTACTTGCGCTCCGCCTCGGGGATGCCGAGCCGGTCCCAGGTGCGCTTCACCGACGCCGGGAGCTCCTCCCAGACGTCCACCTGCTTGTCGACCGGCCTGATGTAGTAGTAGATGTCGTCGAAGTCGAGGTCCGGCATCTTGTCGGCAAACCACGGCATCATCGGCTTGGCGAGGAAGCGCTGCAGCGCCCGCAGGCGGAACTCGAGCATCCAGGCCGGCTCGGACTTGATCGCGGACATCTCGCGCACGATCTCCTCCGAGAGCCCCTTGCGCGGCTTGAAGACGTAGTCCTCGACGTCGCTCCAGCCGAGCTGGTACTTCCCGAGATCGACCTGCGTCGTCGCCATCTCGCCGGCAGCTCCCTTCCCCCGACAGACGCGCCCGCGCCAGTGAGCGCCGGCCCGTATTTCTCCTATCTGCATAGTAACAACTCGTGCGGCCAGGATCTACGCGGCGGCGGGCGCTGCACGCTCGCCCCGGGGCCCGGGCGGGGCCGGAAGGGCCCGCCGTCAGGCTGACGTGCCGGTGCCGGTCGTCAGGCTGACGTCGTAGGGACGCACGTTGCCCGGGGGCAGGACAAGGGGGGTGCCGTTCACGCTGATCGAGACGTAGCGCGGCGCGCCGATCCGCACGACGAGCGGTCCCGACCAGCTGTAGCTCGCCTGCTCGCCGGGGGTGAGCAGCCACATCTTCAGCCACGAGGTCGTCGCCGCCTGGGACTGCGCGCCAAGCCAGCACTCCCCGCCCGTGGCCCGGAACGTGAGCGTGTACCGACCCGCCGGTGCCTGGTAGGTCACGAGGGAGACCGAGCTCGACGTCGGCTCGATCGTGGTCTGGGTCGCCGGCGTGCGCGCATGGCCGGAGGAGCGAGGCAGAGAGGTGTGCGACGGCGCCGGGGGCGTGGTCGTCGTCGGCGCCGTCCCCGAGACGCTCGGCGCGTTGTGCGAGGCGAGCTCCCACCCCCCCACCGCCACGGCCGCCAGGGCCACAGCCGCGGCAGCCCCGGTCGCGGCGCGCCGGACCGTCCGGGCGCTGCCGGAAGGCGGCCGACCCGCCCCCTCTGCGACTCCCTCCACCACCGGGACGACCTCGGTGAGCGGCTCGGACGTCGGGGGCTCGACAATGGTCGGGGTCCAGGGTGGGGGCTCCTCCGCCGCCTCCTCGCGAGGGCCGGCGGGCCGGGCGAGACGACGCTCGGGCGCGTCGGCCGAGCCCGAGCCGTCGAACAGCGGCACGCGGGCCGCCGGCCTGCCCGGGAGCCCGGGCAGGTCGAGCCGAGCCTTCGCCGGCGGGACGCTGCGCAGCACGCCGGGCGCCGGGGAGGGGAACTGCCTGCCGGGGGCGGGCCGGACGTGCGGGCGAGCCCGCTCTGGCCCCTCGGGCGCCTTCACCCCGGCGCTCTTGTCGGAGCGCCGGGAGACGTCCCCGAGCAGGTCCAGGCCCCGCTCGTAGGCCGCCATGGAGCGCCGCTCCGCCCGGGCCGAGCCGACTCGAACCCAGAGCGAGGCGACGATCACGACGACGAGCACCCCGACCACGGCGAGCGCGATCATCGGAGCCCTCCCGCGGGCCGCTTGCCGCCGGCTTGCTGCACGCCACCATTCAAGCGCGAATCTCCCGCCCCTGACAGGCTGGCGAGGCTCCCGTCACGCGATCGCAAGAGGCCAGGCAGGCGCTCAGGTGCGCAGGCCGTAGCGGGGCCTGAGGGCCGGGTCGATATCGGACCGGCGCGGGTTGGACCGGTCCCGGGCCGACAGGACCGGCTCCTCGACTCCCCAGTCGGCCCCGATCTCCGGGTCGTCCCACGCGACCCCCAGCTCGTCGGAGGGGTTGTAGTAGGCGTCGACGAGGTACGTGAGCGTGAGGTCGCTCAGCGCGGCGAAGCCGTGCGCCACCCCGGGAGGCACGAAGACGCCCCGCTCCTCGCCGTCGCCGAGCGCGAGCAGCTGGGTCCGCCCCTCGGTGGGCGAGCCAGCCCGCAGGTCGTGGAGGACGACGCGGGCGAGCCCGCGTGTCACGTACCAGTAGTCCGCCTGGTGGAGGTGGTAGTGGAGGCCCACGACCGCGCCGCGCCGGCGGTCGGAGCGGTTGGCCTGGACCATCTCACGCCCGAGCGGGAACCAGGACCGGCGGTAGCTCTCGACGAAGCGGCCCCGCTCGTCCCCGTGCACGTCGGGGACGACCACGACGACGTCCTCGATGACCTCGGACACCTCGAGCTTCACCAACCTCGCTCCTCCTGCCGCCTGCGCCCGGGACCGGACCCTCGTGCCGGCTCGGGAGCCACCACGGCGGGGCTCCGGCCCGCACGGCGACGGGAGACCTGCCAGACCATACGCCGGCCGCCCCCAGTGGCGCGTGCCCCCGGCCCGATCACGGCAGCGCGAAGGACCCGTCGGGCGTCTCGACGAGGACGGCGTCGGCGACGAGCGCCCGGGCAACCGCGAGGGCGCGCCCGGGGTCCTCGGGCCAGCCGGCAGCGCGTGCGAGCTCGTCACCGCCGACCGGTCCCGCGCAGGCGGCGCGTACGAGGCGCCCCCTGCCCTCCCGGTCGGACCCGGCGAAGCGGCCCTGGGGCCGGGTAACGGCCGACGAGCCGATCGCCGGGTCGGCGCCTCCGGCACCGGCGCAGCGCCAGGCGCAGGCCGTCCCGAGCGGGCAGCCGGCGCAGCCGGGCCGGCGCGCTCGGCAGACGAGCGCCCCGAAGTCCATCAACGCGACCGCCCAGTCACGCGCCGAGCCGTCCGGCACGAGCCCGTCGGCCAGGCGCTGCGCCTCCCGTGCCCGCAGTGCCCGTCCGGCGACGGCTCGGGCGAGGACGCGCCCGACATTGGTGTCGACGACGCCGACCCGGGCGCCGAAGGCGATCGCCTGGACCGCACGGGCCGTGTAGGGCCCGACGCCGGGCAGCGCCAGCAGCTCGTGGAGCTCGCGAGGCACCACCCCTTGGTGCCGTTCGACCAGGGCGCAAGCCGCCGAGTGGAGCAGCACCGCGCGGCGGTTGTAGCCGAGGCCGCTCCACGCCCGCACGACGTCGCCCACGGGCGAGCAGGCGAGCGCGGCCGGGGTCGGGAAGCGGTCGAGCAGCTCCTCGTAGCGCGAGCCGACACGGCCGACCTGGGTCTGCGCGAGCATCGTCTCCGCGACGAGCACCTCCCAGGGGTCCCTCGTGCGGCGCCAGGGCAGGCGGTCACGCTCCTGCCGCGCCCCCGCCCACCAGCGCAGGATGCCCCGGACGACCACGGCCGCCGGCACGGCCGGCTCCCCGCCGGCCGGCCCGCTCACTCGCTGCGCGCCGGCCGCGTCGAGAAGGCGAGCACCCAGTCGTCGGCGCTCTCGCCGTCGATGGCCAGCCGCCAGGTGTAGCGCGACTCGTGCCTGAGCGGCAGCGGGCCGAAGTTGAGGGCCAGGGCGACGTCGACCGGGCTCCCGGGCGGCACCGCGACCGGGCGTGCCACCTCGAAGTCGCCCCGCACCTCGATCGCCTGGGGCCCTTCGGGCGTCTCGGCCACGACCGGCTGGCCGTCCTCGTCGGTGAGGTACAGCTCCCAGTGGTGCGGGCGGTCGACCTCGGTCCAGTCGACGTCGATCTTCATGGCGATCGCCGACGGCATCGGGTCCGGGCCGATGAGGCTCCAACCGCCCCCGAGGATGTAGAGCTTGCCGTCGGCGACCTGGGCCGAGTCGCAAAGGAGCATGGTCACGCGCACCGGCACACGGTAGCGGCTGGGGCTCGAGCCGCGGCCGGTCCCCGAGGCGGTCGAGGGCCCCGGCCGGCGCCGGGCGGCGGCGCCGAGATCGGTACTGTCGCGGCGTGGTCGAGCTCGGCCTGCGCAACGACGTCTACCGCCGGCCGCTCGCCACGGCGCTCGAGCGCCTCGGCGTCTCGAGCGGCTGGCGCTGCGCCGACGTCGGCGCCGGTGCCGGCGACGTCTCCGTCGCCTTCGCCGAGCTCGTCGGGCCGACCGGCCGCGTCTACGCCGTCGACAGCGACCCCGAGGCCAGAGACGCCGTGGCCGAGCAGGCGGCGGCAGCCGGCGGGGCCCAGGTCGTCGCGATCACCCAGGCGGGCGAGGACCTCCTGCTGCCCGAGGCGGTCGATCTCGCCTTCTGCCGCTTCCTGCTGCTGCACGTGCTCGACCCTTCCCTCGTGCTCCGGCGGATGGCCGCTGCGACCCGCCCCGGGGGCTACGTGGTGGCCCAGGAGCCCATCACGAGCGCCGGCCGCATCGCCGGCCGGCCCCTGTCGATGCCGGACGCCCGCCACCCCGACGTCGGCGGCCTGCTCCCCGCCCTCGTGCGCGAGGCAGGGCTCGAGCTGCTCGACGCGTGGGGCGAGGCGCCGGCCGGCGCGGGTCCTGGCCCGGTCGCCGACTACCTCGAGTCGCTCACCGGCGCCAGCCCCGAGGACGACCCGATCGTGCTCCCGCTGCTGGTCACGGTCATCGCCCGGCGGGCCGGCTGAGCCCTTTCGTCCCCCGCTCCAGGCGGACCGAGGCGGTCCCGAGCAGGCACAGCAGGCTGGCCGAGGCGGCGAGCGCGTCGAGCGCGACGACCGTCGGGCTGCCGTGGGCGGCGAAGAGGGCCGCGACGAGCACACCGGATCCCGCCCAGGGAAGCAGGACGGAGCGGCTCCGGTGGGCGAGGTGGTGGCCGACGAGGTAGGCGAGGACGCCGAGGAGTGCGTAGGAGCAGGCGAGCAGCCTGAGCGGGGCGGCGGCCGGCCCGTAGCGGCTGCCGAAGACGATCTCGACCACCCAAGGCGCCGCCACGGCGAGGATCGCCGCGGCGGCGGTCGCGACGAGGGAGACCTCCGCGAGCCCCAGGAGGAACTGGTGGCGGTCCCGGGCCGCCGCCCCTCGCGCGACGTCGGGGAAGACCGAGGTCGCCACCGCTGCGGCGAGGAAGTAGGCGATGCTCCCGGCGGCCGAGGCCGCGGCGTAGTAGCCCGAGCCGACCGCGCTCAGCCAGTGCCGGGCGGCGACGGTGTCGATGCTCATCAGGGAGAGAAGGCCCGTGAAACCTGCCATGGACAGGCCGACCTCACGAACCCGCAGCCGCTCGGCTCTCCGGCGCACGACCTCCTGCCGTACCGGGCGGGCGAGCGCTAGACGCCTCCGGGGATGCTCGGTGCCGCCCCGGAGGGACGTCGGCGCGCCGCGGCGGCGCGACAGCAGCACGACGAGGGCGAGCGCCGTCGCCCCCTCCCCGGCCGCAGCCCCGGCGAGCGGTCCGACGGCGTCGGGCCGGAGGGCGGCCCAGCCCCAGCCGAGGCCGAGGCGCAGCGCGGCGCCGGCGAGGACGACGGCGCCGACCGCCGCGTAGCGCCGCTCGCCGACGAGGTAGCCGCGAGGCACGCCTTCGAGCACGATCGAGCCGAGGTAGGCGCCGAGCAGCACGACGACTGCGTCACCGCGCAGGTGGAGCAGCCGGTCGAGCGCCGGGAGCGCGAGCACGGCGACCGCCACCACGGCGACTGCGCCGAGCGCGCTGAACAGGGTCGGCCGGGCCCGAGCGACGCCTCGGGGGCCGGCGACGGCGACCTGGCGCGTCACCGCGGACTGGATCGCCGACAGCGGCACGGCGAGCAGCGAGGCGAGCGCCAGGACCGAGCCGACGGCGCCGTAGGTGGGGCGCCCGAGCAGGCGGGAGAACACCACGTTGCCGACGAGGCTCAGCGCGCTCACCCCGACGAGACCGAGCGTCAGCACGTGCCGCCCCCACCCGGCGGACGGGCCCCGCCCGAGGGGCGGCACGGCCAGCCCGTCCTCGGCGGGCGCCCGGCCCAGGTCGTCCGACTCGAGGGGCGCCCACCGCCCGACGGGCGGCGGCTCAGGCGTCAGGAGGGGTGCCGCCTGAGTCCCCGCGCAGCACGATCGGGTAGAGGAGGCCGAAACCGGCGAGCGACGCGCCGTCGACGACGCAGGACTGCGCGAGCGCGGCGAGCGGGATGGCACGCGAGAAGGCGTGGTCGGTGTGGAGCCACAGCACGAAGAGCACGACGTCGATCGATATGCCCAAGGCGGCGAGCGGGAGGCCGAGGGCGAGGCAGGTCGCCGGGAGCGAGGGGCGCCGCCGGCGATCTCCGCGGGCCGCGCCCGTGGCGGCCCGCTGGCGATCGGCGACGACGAGCCCGGCGAGCAGCGCCTGGGCCCCGAGGATGAGGGCGATGCCGGAGATGAAGCTCGGCTGCCACCGGAGCGAGCCGACCCCGAGGCCCGAGGGGAAGGCCAGGCCGATCGTCTCGAACGCCGCCCCGAGCCCGAGGAGGACGAGGCCTGGGGTGACGAGGAGCAGGTGCGGCGCGAGGAGAAGGATCTTGCGCACGTGCCTCCAGCCGTCGGAGAAGGTGTTGAGCTTCGAGACCCCGCTCCGTTGGCGGTAGCCGGTGCTCGTCTCGGCGACCCTGAGCCGCGCCCTCCCGGCCCGCACGAGCATCTCGGAGGCGAACTCCATCCCGCTCGAGGTCAGCCCGAGCGACAGGATGGCCTCACGCCGGAAGGCCCGGTAGCCGGACTGGCTGTCGGTGACCTCGAGCCCCCTCGCCGCCCTGCGGACGAGCATCGTCAGCGCCGGCGTCCCCAGGCGCCGGTGGAGGAAGGGCATCGTCGCGCTCGGTGCCTCCGACAGCCGCTCCCCGACCACGATGTCCGCGCTCCCCTCGGCTACGGGCCTCACCAGCTGGGCGATCCTCGAAAGGTCATAGCTCAGGTCGGCGTCGGCCATCACGACGATGTCGCCCCGGGCCGCCTCGATCCCAGTGCGAAGGGCGTTGCCGTACCCGGGGCGGGGCTCGACGACGACCCGTGCGCCGTGCGCCCGGGCGACCTCGGCGGAGCGGTCCGAGGAGTTGTTGTCGACGACGAGGATCTCGTTGGGGAAGCCCGCCTCGCACAGCGCGGCGCGGGCCTCTTCGATGCAGCGCCCGACCGAGTCCTCCTCGTCCAGGCAGGGCAGGACCACGGAGACCTCCACCCCGCGTAGGTCCCCGCCTCCAGAGGCGTGCGGCTCGCCGGTGGCAAGTGCCTCAACGGTCACACGTCGCGTCCCTTGGAATCGTCGGCTCTGGCGTCGCACGTCCCGGCCGGGCGCCGGCCCTCCGCGGCCCCCGTCGCTCGCGCCGGCCGGTCGCGCGGGCCCGGGCAGGCCGGGCCCACCGGTCCCGCCCGACGAGACTAGCCGCCCCGGGCTCGCCGCGGCCTCCACTACCGTGGCCGGATCCGCCTCGTCGACACGCCGCCTCGCTACCCGCCCTTCACCGGCGGGGTGGAGAACGTCGCGCGCGAGGTCTGCGACCGGCTCGTCCGTCGGGGCGACGAGGTGCTGGTGATCTGCGCCGACGAGCCTCGAGGCTCGCCCTGCCGGGTGGGCGAGGTGCGAGTGCGGCGCCTTGCCTGGTGCTGCAAGCTCGCCAACACCAACATCACCCTCGGCCTGCCGCTGGCGCTCGTGCGCGAGCCCTTCGACGTGGTGCACACGCACCTGCCGACCCCCTGGTCCGCCGACTGGTCCGTGCTCCTGGCACGCCTGCTCGGCCGGGGCTCGGTCCTCTCCTACTACAACGCGACCGTCGGCGAGGGTCTCGCCGGCTGGGCCGCCCGTGCCTACGAGGCGTCCCTGCTGCGCCTGACGCTGCGCCTCGCCGACCGGATCGTCGTGGTCTCGCAGCGGTGGCGAGACGAGCTCGTGGCGAGGTTCCCGCACTCGGCGGGAAAGATCGCCGTCATCCCGACCGGGGTGGACCTCGAGCGCTTCGTCCCCGGTCCCCGCGGGGACGGCCGCCAGCTGCTGTTCGTCGGCGTGCTCGACCGCTTCCACCGCTACAAGGGGCTCGACGTCCTCATCGACGCCCTGGCCGAGGTCCGCGCGCCGTTCGAGCTCACCGTGGTCGGAGAGGGCGAGCTGAGAGAGGAGCACGAACGGCACGTCGCCCGGCTCGGCCTGGCGGACCGCGTGCGCTTCGCGGGCCGGGTCCGTCCGGAGGACCTGCCGGGCGTCTACGCCTCGTCCGACCTCTACGTGCTCCCCTCGGACTTCGCGCCTCAGGAGGGCGGCTACACCCTGACCGCGCTCGAGGCGATGGCGAGCGGCCTGCCGGTCGTGCTCTCCGACGGCGCGGGCGAGGTGGCCGTCGACGCGGAGCGCTTCGGGGCCGGGCTGCGCGTCCCCGCCGGCGACTCGGCCCGCCTCGCCGAGGCGATCGAGCGGCTGCTCGCCGACGGCGAGGAGCGTCGGCGAATGGCACTCGCTGCGAGGGCTTACGTCGAGCGCCACCACTCCTGGGAGGACATCGCCAGGAGGCGCCGGGCCGTCTACGCCGAGGCGGCGCAGCTCGGCCGAGACCGCCGGAGATCGGGGCGGGCCACTCGAGCGGCGGCCCGCCAGGGGCGTTGACGTCCGGCCTCGGCAGGGTGCCGGTGCCTTCGGGCGGCGAGGCGGCGGGCGGGGACCGGCGCATGAGGAAGGGCGACGGGGTCGGCGGCGCCGGAGGGGTCGCCGCCGTGGTCGTCGCCTGGAGGCAGCTCGGTGCGACGATCTCGGCCCTCGAGAGCCTGGCGGCCTCGACGGTACGCTTCGAGCCGCTCCTCTGCGTCGCCCAGCAGTACCGGCCCGACGAGCTCGCCCGGCTCGAGTCGGCCGTCCCCGGGGCCGAGCTCGTCGAGCTCGCCGACAACCTCGGCTTCGCGGGCGCGGCGAACCGCGGGGTCGACCTGGCGCTGGAGCGCGGTGCCAGGTGGGTGCTGCTCATGAACAACGACGCGACGGCGGAGCCCTCCTGCGCCGAGCGCTGCGTCGCCGAGGCGGAGCGCCACGAGAGGGTCGCCGCCGTCGGGCCGGCCGTCGCCTACGCCGGGGGCGGGGGGCACCTGTGGTTCGCCGGTGCGAGGCACAGCCGCGCCCTCGACCTCGTCTGGCACCGCGGCCCCTTCGCCCGCTCGGGAGAGGTGCCGAGGAGCGCCGACAGCGACTACGTGCCGGGCTGCTGCGTGCTGATCTCGGCGGAGGCATGGCGCCACCTCGGGCCGTTCCGGGAGGACTACTTCATGTACTTCGAAGACGTCGAGTGGGGCGAGCGCGCGAGGCTCGCCGGCTGGCGTCTGCGCTACCTGGGCGAGGTCCTCTGCCACCACGAGATGGCCCTCTCCTCCGGGCGGGGCGAGGGCTCGCTCGTCTCCAGGCGCATGCTCTCGGAGACGAACGCCTACTACCTCTCCCGCAACCCCCTCCGCCACGCCCGGGAGACGCCCGGGCGCGCCTTGCGCCTCTCCCGCACAGCCGGTGCCCTGGTGATCTGGACCGCCTACAACCTCACCCGGGTCCGGCCCTCCGAGTGGCCGACCGTCGGGCGCTCCCTGGCGGAGGGGCTTGTCGACGGGTGGGCCGGGCACATGGGCCCGCGTCCGGCCGCCGCCCGCCGCCGCGCCGGCTCGGGGCGACGGCAAGCGCCGGGGGCGGCGAGGGGAGCGAGCCCGACCTCGCCTCCCCGCCGGGCCGAGAGGGACAGGCCGCTCGCGGGCGCAAGGGTCTGCGTCGTCTACGACTGCATCTTCCCCTGGACCATCGGGGGAGCCGAGCGCTGGTACCGGGGGCTGTGCGACCGGCTCGCGACGGCGGGGGCTCAGGTGACCTACCTGACCCGCCGGCAGTGGGCGGGAGATCCGCCGGAGATCGCGGGCATCGAGGTCGTCGCCGTCTCCCGCGGCGACCTCTACCATCCCGACGGCAGGCGGCGCTCGGGCCCGCCCCTGCGCTTCGGCGCCGGCGTGCTGTGGTGGCTCGCCCGCCACCGGCGAGACCTCGACGCCGTGCACCTCGCCAACTTCCCCTATTTCTCGCTCATCGCCGCACGCGTTGCGCTCGCGGGCACGGCGACTCCCGTCTACGTCGACTGGTTCGAGGTCTGGCCCTGGAGCTTCTGGCGCCGCTACGCAGGAGGGGCGGCCGGCGTGGTGGGCTTCGCCGTGCAGCGGCTCTGTCTCGCGCTCTCCCCTCGCGCCCTCGTGTTCTGGGCGCACACCGCGAGACGCCTGTCGGCTCGGGGCCATCGCGGCCGGATCACGGTCCTGCCGGGCCTGCTCCCGGCACCCGACCCGGCGGTGGAGCCTGCGCTGGTCCCGCCGGCCTCGCCGGCGATGGTCTTCGCCGGCAGGTTCATCGCCGACAAAGGGGTCCGGCTGCTCCCCGAGGCGCTCGAGCTCGCCAGGCACAGCCTTCCCGAGCTGCGCCTCGTCCTCGCCGGCGAGGGCCCCGAGCGCGAAGCGCTCTCGGAAGAGCTGTCGAGGCGAGGCCTCGCCGGCGCCGCCGACCTCGCGGGCAAGCTCGACGACGAGGGCCTCCGACGCCTGCTCTCGACGGCTTCCTGCGTCGTCGTCGCCTCCGTGCGGGAGGGCTACGGGATGATGGTGGCGGAGGCTGCGGCGCTCGGCACTCCCTGCGTCGTCGCCGCCCATCCCGAGAACGCCGCGGTCGGCCACGTAGCCGAAGGCGTGAACGGCTTCGTCGTCGAGCCCACCCCCTCCGGCATCGCCGCCGGGGTCGTGCGGGTCGTCCTGGCCGGCGCCCGCCTGAGGGAGTCGACCAGGACCTGGTACGAGCACGCGGCCGCGAGGGCGAGCGCGAAGCGGTCGGCGGATGAGGTGGTCGCCCTCTACCTGGCCGACGGGGTCGGCCCGGCACGAGGCCAGGGGGGCTGAGCCCGCCGGCTCGGCAGGGTGCCGGAGGCTCCCTGGCGCCTCAGCCCGGCGCTGGGCCCAGCCGGCAGAGCTTCAGCCGCTGGTGCCCGGCGCCGATGCCCGCCTCCACGACCTCGCAGGCCGTGGCGACGAGCCCGGGAGCGCCGAGGTCGGCCAGGTAGGCGGCGGTCCCCTTCGGCATCTCGAGACCGGGGCGTGCCGGGAGGTCCACGAACACGACGTTCAGCGTGCCACCGTCACGGCGGACCCGGGCGAGCGCCCGGTGGACGAGGACCCTGTTGGCGTCGGTGAGCAGGTCGCCGATCCCGCCGATGCCGATGATGCGCGGCGGGAGCTGGGGAAAGAGGTAGCCCATCGGCAGGCCGCCGACCTCGACGAGCGCGTCCACGCGCCCGTTCTCGAGCAGCGCCGGCGTGCGCAGGCTGAAGAAGGTCCGCCCGAAGGGCACCCGCTCCCAGTAATTGCCGGGTGAGGTGGTCACGACGCAGGCGGCGAAGGCGACGAGGACGCCGGGGACCACGGCCAGCCTCGCCAGGGTGGCGAGGCGCGGGCGCCGCCTTGTGCTCGACCCCTCGACGAGCGCCGCCAGCCGGCGGGCGGCGGCGAGGACGACGACCGGCGAGAGGAGCTCGAGGGGGATCAGGTAGCGGTACACGCTGAAGACGGCCATCCACACCCCGAGCCCGACGGAGAAGGCGACGAGGAGGTACCGGTCGGCGTCCAGCATCGCAGGCGCGCCCTGCCCCCCCACGACACCTGCCTCCGCCCGGGCGGGCAAGACGGCCCTGCCCCGGCCCCACCCTGCCCGGGCGGGCAGGGAGCGGACGAAGCGCACAGTGAGCGCGGCGAGCAGGCTCGCGCTGAGCAGATAGGCGAGGGGCAACGACAGCGCCCGGAAGTCGATCTCGCCGACCGTGGTCGGCTCGAACAGCCAGCGGAGCGGGTAGACGAGGCCCACGAGGGGCGAGCCCGGGAGGAACCCGCCGCGAAGGCGCGCCGTCGGCACGTAGGGCGAGTGGAAGATCCCGAACGTCGCCTGGGTGAAGGCGATCGGGTCCCCGTAGCGGCGCCAGAGGAACCAGAACCAGTAGCCGGAGGTCCCGAGCGTGCCGGCCAAGCCGCCCGCCGCGGCGGCGCCGAGGCGGAGCAGCCGGAGGCGGGTGCCGCCGCCGACGGCGAGCGAGCCGAGCACGATCCCGAGCCCGATCGGGAGCTCGGCGAGCTTCAGCCCCGAGCCGATCCCCGCCGCCAGGCCGGACGCGGCCCACCACCGGAGCGCGCTCCGGCTCGGCCCGGCCTCGACGGCCCGCAGCGCGAGCAGGACGGCGAGAAGGAGCGGGACGGCGACCTCGGCGTCGCCCATCGAGCCGCCGATCTCCGAGACGAAACCCCCGCCGGTCGCCGCGGCGATCCCGGCTGCGAGGCTTACCGCCCTCGACGCGCCCGCCCGGCGGGCGACGAAGCAGACGAGGGCGGGCGCGAGCCCCTGGAAGGCCCCGAGCGCCCCCGCCTCGAGCATCGGCGGGGCGTGCTCGATGAGCAGGTACGTCGGGAGGTCGAGGAGCGGGTCCAGCAGCGACTGGAGCTGGGCGGGGTAGACGTCGATCGCGAGGCGCCCGTGGAGGAAGGCGTAGGGGTCGTAGAAGTGGTAGTTGAGCAGGTCGTAGCTCGCGTCCTGGCCGATCGCCAGGGCCGCGAGCGCGCAGCCGGCCGGGAAGAGGACGAGGACCGCCGCGACGGCGAGGCCCGTCGGGATCGCGTCCAGCAAGGCCGCCGACCGTCCGGCCGCGGCACGGACGAGCCGGCCGGGACCCTTCCGGCCCGCCCCGGCCGGAGGGGCGAGGTCTTGGACCGGCGCTCGCCTGCCCGAGACGCCCGACCTCACCGAGCGGGCCTGGCGCTCGCAGCCCGCAACGTAGCATCCAGGGGTCCGCCGGCGGGAGCTCGGCGGCCGGCGCCCCGGTCCGCGAGGCAGCTCCGGGGAGAGCGCGAGCTGGCGACTGGAGAGCCGATGGCAGAAGAGGAGCGCTCGGCGCGCCGCGTGGCGGGAGCCGCGCGATCCGAGCCCGAGTGGTCCCGCATGGAGATCGCCGCCCTCCTCCTCCCGGTGATCGGTTGCGCCCTCGCGGCCCTGGCCATCGGCCAGGACGCGAACTTCGACCTGTTCAACTACCACTACTACGACCCCTACGCCTTCCTCCACTCGCGCCTGGCGGTAGACGTCATCCCCGCCTCGCTGCAGAGCTACCTCAACCCGATCATCGACCTGCCCTTCTACTTCCTCATCAACCATGTGCCGCCCCGGGTCGAGGCGATGGTGGTCGGCGGCGTCCAGGGCACCAACCTCGTCCTCGTCTACCTGATCACCCGGCGGGTCGCCGGGTCTCGCGTCCTCGGCGCGGCGGCGGTCGTCGCCGCAGGGGTCGCAGGGGGCTTCGCGTCCGAGCTCGGCAACTCGATGGGCGACACGATCGTGAGCATCCCGATCCTCGCTGGTGTGCTCGCCGCGATCGCCGCCACCGCCCGACGAGGCGGGCCCGGCGAGTCGTGGCGCTGGGCGGTGGCGGGCGCGCTCGTCGGGCTCGGCGCCGGGCTCAAGCTCTCCGAGCTCGAGGTCGGGATCGCGCTCCCGGTGGCTGCGCTCGCCGTCGGCGGACCGCTTCGCCGGCGCGTGCGGCGCCTGCTCGCCTCCGGCATCGCCGAGCTCGGCGGCCTGCTCGCCGCCGCCGGCTACTGGACCGTCCACCTCTGGCTCGCCTACGGCGACCCGCTCGTCTTCGACGCCTCGTCGGTCTCGCTGTTCCCGACTCGCTACCTGCCCAAGGCGGCGGCGAAGGGCCGGGGCTTCCTGCCCGCGAACCTGCTCGACGCCGCCTTCTACCCCGTCTACTGGCTGTTCCACCCGCTCGCCGTCGCCGAGATCCCGCTGCGGGAGCTCTCCGTGCCCCTCGCCTACGTGCTCGTCATGGTGCTCGTCGCCCTCCTCCTCCTGGGCACGCTGGCCAGGGCCGTCGCCCGAGTGGGAAGGCGCCGGGACCCTGCTGAGGGCACCGGGAGCGCCGCGACGACCCGCCCGCCACAGCTGGGGCCCCTCGACCCCCGAGCCGGCTTCGAGCGCGACGCCGACGCGTTCCTCGTCGTGCTCTTCGCCGTGTCGATCGCCGTCTTCGTCAAGCAGCTCGGCGTCTACCGCTACCTCATCCCGATCGAGCTGCTGTCGCCCGTCGTCGTCCTGTCCGCCGGCCGCCTGATCGCCCAGTCCGTCGCCGCCGGGCTGACACCGGCGGCAGCGCGCCGCGGCCTGCGCTCCCACGCGCGGAGAGACCGTCGAGGCGGCGCCGCGAGCTCGGCGAGGTTCCCGGGGCGAGGGCGCCTTGCCGGGACGGGCTTCCTGGCCGCCTGCGCCGCCTGCGCCGCGACTGCGTACCCCGCGAACTACTGGATCCGCGTGCCCTTCGGCCGGAGCTTCTTCGACGTGCCGACGCCCGCCATCCTCCGAGGCGAACGGACCGACGCCGTGCTCCAGGTCGGCGAGCAGCCGCTCGCGTTCATCTACCCCCGCCTGCCGAGCCGCATCATCGCGATCGGCCTCGTGAACAACATCATCGAGCCCACCTACGTGAAGATGATCGACGAGCGCGCCGAGCTGGCGCTTCGCGCCGGTGGCGGGGTGTTCCTCGACTTCGTCGGCTCCTACAGCGACCGGCTCGAGACGCCTCCGGGGACCGAGGCCTACCTCGCCGAGATCGGCCTGGGCGGCTGGAGCCCGCAGGCGTGCGAGGTCGACAGGACTCGGGTGGGCGCGGTCCTCGTCGATGTCACCTTCTGCCGCCTCTCCGGTCCGCTCCGCCGCCTCGCCGCGGAGGTGGCCCGGGGCGGCTGAGCGCGGCGGGGTCGGCGATCAGGCAGGCCGCCGGGCGGCGCTGCCGGCGATCCCGCGCAGGCGGGCGACCTGCTCGAGGCGGCGGCGCATCACCTCGCCGACGGCCCGGCTCGAGAACCGCTCGGCGATCGTCGAGGCGGCGGCCGCGCCGAGCCTGGCCCGGAGCTCCGGGCGATCGTAGAGCAGGCGCATCCGGCGGGCCGCCTCGGCGACGTCGGGCTCGGCCCACAGGCCGCCCGGTCGGTAGACGTTGCGTGCCTCGGGATTGAGGCGAAGCTCCCCGTCGCCGACCTCGACGATGCGGTAGCCGACGGGGCAGCTGTTGCGGACCGTCATGAAGTCCGCCGTGCCCGAGTACCAGGTCGCGACCACCGCCCGTCCGAGCGCCATCGCCTCGGCGGCGCCGAGGCCGAAGCCCTCCCCCCGATGCAGGGAGACGAAGACGTCACAGGCGGCGGTGAGGGCGGCCATCTCGCCGTCGGAGAGGTCCGCGTCGAGGACCGACCCCCCGACGGCGGCGAGCTGGGCCCGGAGCAGCTCGGCCCCCTCAAGATGGGCGTCGAGGTTGATGGTCTTCATCACGAGCTGCACCTTCTCCGCCCGCTCGGCGGCGCTGAAGGCGAGCCGGTAGGCCTCGATCACCGCCAAGGGGTTCTTCCTCGCGAACGTCGAGGCGGCGTCGAACGAGAAGAGGTAGACGACCCGCCCGTCGAGTAGGCCAAAGTCCGCCCGGGAGCGACCGGGGTCCGGCACCGGCTCGACGACGCAGGGGACGACGACCACGGGCTTGTCGGTGGCGGCCCGGAACACGCCGGCGACGAACTCCGAGGCGACCCACACCTCGTCGACGCGGCGCAGCGCCTCGAGGAGGTCCGGGGTGAGCGACGCGAGCTCCCAGAACCACGAGCCGATGACCCGCCTCGCCGTGCCGGGGGGGCGGAGCACCTCCTCCGGCATGGCGTGGAGCTCGTTCACGTTGAGGAAGACGAGCTCGACGTCGTACCGCCGGTCGGCCGGCAGCGACCTCAGGCGCTCCGGCAGGCGCGACGCGAGCCGGGGTGCGCCATAGTCGTAGTCGACCAACGCGACCTGCACGCCGAGGTCGACGAGCGCCCCGACGCTCCGCCTCGCCGCGGCCGACAGGCCGGTCGTCGCCTCCCAGCTCGCGATGGCGTTGACACCGAGCTGCGCCGCCGTCACGGCCGCCTGGCGAGCACGGCGAAGAAGGGTGCGCCGAACAGCCGCTCGTTGAGCACCTCGACCACGGGACGCAGCACCGCCGCCCAGGGCTCGTCCCCTCCGGGCTCGGCCAGCTTCGGCCGCCCGGCACCGTCGACCGGGCGCACCTCGACGTCGGTGAAGCCGCGTGCCCCGGCGAGGAAGGCGAGCAGCCGCGCCGGCACCGGACGGGCCACCCTCGGGTCGACGTAGAGCTCCGAGGCGCCGACGAGGAGGTTGTCGGGGTTGGGCGCCTCGAGGACCAGGAGCCCGCCGCCCTCCAGCGCGCGCGCGGCGAGGTCGATCAGCTCGACGATCCGGTCGGCCGGCAGGCGCTCGACGAGCCGCACCACGGTGATCGCCCGGAGGCCCCCCTCCTCGACCCCCCTGAGGTGCTCGAAGGGGTCCACCGAGCGAATGTCGAGCTCAACGCTCCGCTCGGGCTCCAAGTGGCCGGGGTCGGGCTCCACGCCGTAGGCGTCGACGCCCGCCTTGCGGAGCACCTCGAGCCAGGCACCCCTGCCGGCACCGATGTCGAGGACGGGACGGCCCGAGCCGAGGGCGACGATGTCGGCGAGGTACGCGCGGGCCCGCTCCTCGGCGGCGCGCCCGGGGTCGTGCACCGCCTCCTCGAAGGCGCCGTAGAGCCGGTCGTAGGCGCCCTCGGCCTGCCCGCCAGCCGTCGCCCGGTCGCCGAAGACCTCGGCCCGAGCGCCGCCCGGTGGCGAGGCGGCGAGCCCGCCCGCGGACGCCGACCCGGCGAGGGCCCGCCGGAGCTCCTCGGTGACGAGGTCGGCGCGCGCCAGGCCGATGCGCATCTCGGCGAGGCGCCGCTCGGTCTGCTCTCGGGTCGCCTCGAGCTCGAGCTCGCCCGAGGCGACCCGGCGAGCCAGGCGCTCGTCCTCGGCCGAGAGCGCCTCGGCACGGCTCGCCAGCTCGCCGGCCAGCTCACCGAGGCGCACCTCGAGGTCCTGGGCGAGGTCGCCGAGCTCGGTCCTCAACAGCCCGATCCCGTCGTGGTGCCGGGCGAAGGCCTCGCGCTCTCGGCGCTCGACGAGCTCGCGCAGGCCCTCGAGCGACTCCTCGAGCGCCTTGAGATCCCAGCCGTGGCGCTCGAGCACCGGGAGCGCCGAGTCGATCGCCGCCCCGTGGCGGTCGAGCACCTTGGCGTGCCGCTCCGCGGCCTCCGTCGCCGCCTCGATCCGGCGGCCGTGCTGCTCGGCCAGCTCCGAGAGCCTGCCGAGGCGCGACCCCAGCCCCTCCAGCTCGTAGCCGTGGCGCTCGAGCACCGGGAGCGCCGAGTCGATCGCCGCCCCGTGGCGCCCGAGCACCTTGCCGTGCTCGTCGATCGCGGCGCTCGCGCCGTCGATCTGGTAGCCGTGTCGCTCGAGGACCGGCAGCGCCGCCTCGATCGCCCAGCCGTGGCGCTCCACGGTCCCGGCGAGGTCCTCGATGCGGGCTCGCTCTGTCGCGAGCGCGTCGTGCAGCTCGAGGGCCAGGGCGTCGAGCTGCTCACGGCGTAGGCGGTCGAGCTCTGCCTCGACGAGCCCCCGCAGCTCACCGAGGCCCTCGACGAGGAGGTGGTTGAGCTCGACCTGCCGGCGGAGCACCGGCCAGGCGAGGCGGGCGACGACCCGCTTCCAGATCCCGCGCCGAGCCCTGGGGCCGGAGAGGAGGCCGAGGTCCGGGTCCGCCGCGCCCAAGCCGCCCCCGCCGGACTGCCGGCTGCTGCTCGATCCCTGCGAGGGGTCCGGCACCGCCTCTCCTGCCCTCCCGTCTCCACCTGCCGCCCGCGCCTTGTGCAGACGCCTGCCACCGGCTCGAAGGCGCCTACCGTGGCGACCCTCAGGTCGCCACCCTAACCGGCTCGCTCGCTCCGGCGGTGTTGCCCGCGTCGACCGTCCTCCGCCGGGCGAGTAGGGAGGAGAGCGCCGATCGGGCCGCGGCCGCGCTGCGGGAGGCCGAGAGGTGCGCGGACGCGAACGCGGCCCCCTCGGCCCCGACCCGCTTGCGCAGGCCCGGATCGGCCGCGAGGCGGCGCATCCAGCGGGCCGCCGCGTCGGCGTCGGCCTCGACCCAGATGCAGCCACGCCCGTCCTTGAAGGGGATGCCGGGATCGAGGAAGCCGTCTGCCTCGGCAACCTCCCGGACCGAGTAGCCCACCCGGCAGCAGGCCCGGGGATCCGCCCGGTCGAGCACCCCTGCCCACCCCGTCGCGACGACCGGCTTCCCGAGCGCCAGGGCGTCGGCGACCCAAAGGCCGAACCCGCCCGAGCGGTGCAGGGAGACGTGGACGTCGCAGGACTCGAGCAGCGCCCGTAGCTCGGGCGGCGAGGGGTCCTCGAGGAACAGGCCGCCGGCGAATCCGACCGCGTCGGAGAGCACGTCGCGCGCCTCGCGCCGGCCGGCTGCGTCGCCGAGCACGACCACGAGCCGTACCGCCTTCCCCCGCTCATGCCGGGGGAAGGCCACCCGGAACGCGTCGACGGCAGCAAGCGGATTGGACCGCGCGACCGTCGTGCCGGGGGGCACCACGACGAGGAACGTGCAGGACCGCCGGACGTCCTCCCCAGCCGCTTCGCCGGGTCCCGGCCCCTTTGCGGCCGGGCCCCCTCCCCCGGCGGCCCGGGCCGGGAAGGCGGCCGGCCAGGGGACGACGACCACCTCCTTGGCCGTGCTCATCCCGACGACCTCCGCCGCGTGCTCGCTCGGGACCCACACCTGCTCGGCGACCTCCAGGATCAGCTGGTGGGCTGGGGTGAGCGGCACGAACTCCGGGGAGATGTCCGCGACGACGCGGCGGCCCCGAGCGCGGCGCAGGCGCGCCAGGCGCCCGATGCGCTCGGCCTGCCAGCCGTCGACGAAGTAGAGGTCGACCGGATGGGGCCCCCGCCGGGCGATCGAGACGTCCGCCCGGTCGACCGCTCCCTCGGCGACGGCGAGCAGCGCCCGGTCGAGCTCGACGCGCTCCTTCGGGCTGAGCTCTCCGGCACCGGGGCCCGAGAGCCGGTAGATCGTCGCCTCGGGCCCGGTCCTGTCCTCGTCCAGCTCGAGCCACGACCGGTCCGGCTTGACCCACCCCTCGGGCGGCGCGAGCTCGATCGTCACGACGTCGACGCCCGCGTCGCTGAGCGCCGCCGCCGAGCGCCGGGCCGCCTCCGACGCCTCGCAGGGCCAGGACGGCGCGAACAGGTTGACCCCGAGCGAGCGCTCGGGGTCGAGCAGCAGGGCGCGCCGGCGCGCCCGCTTTCCCGCCCGCTCCCTGGCGCAGTGCTCGATGTGCTCGAGGTAGCGGCGGGCGACGACCGCGTAGGTCGCCTCGGTCTCGACGAAGCGCCGCGCCACCTCCCCGGCGACCCGGCAGCGCTCGGGATCAGCCGCGGCGGCGTCCATCAGGGCGACGAGGGCGTCGTGCTCCCCGTCGAAGTCGGTCGTCACCCGCCAGCAGTAGGTGGGGTCGAGCTCGCGGAACTGCAGCACGTCGCTCACGATGGCCGGACGCCCGGCCCCGAGGGTCCGCATCAGCGTGGCGCTCATCTCCCCGGCCGTCGGCCAGCGGAGCGAGATCCCGACGTCGCAGCGGGACATCTCCCGCTCCAGCTCGGCGAGCTCGAGGTTCGTCTTGACCTCGAGCGCCCCCTCCAGCTCCGGCCGAGCCGCGATGCGCCGGATCTGCGCCTCGAGCAGCCGGTCGTCGGAGCGGCCGGCGACCACCATCCGGCAGGCCGGGTGCCGCCGGCGCACGTCGAGGAACGCCTCGACGATCGGCAGGATCCGCTTGTAGTAGTTGATCCCCCCGAACACCCCGAAGACGACCTCGCCCGGGCGCCTCGAGGCGCTCCGGGGCGCCTCCGGGATCGGCCGCGCGGGGAGCTGGATGGGCACGATGTCGTTCCCCGGGTAGCGAGCCCGCATCTCGCGGGCCATGGCGGAGGAGTGGACCAGGGTCCGCACGTTGGACTCTACGATCCGGCGCGCGAGCAGCACCTCGAGGCGGTCGAGGTCGATGCGACCGCCGCCGGCGTCGACGAGGGGCAGGTCGTCGTCCGGGCCGATCGAGGGGCGGTCGTAGGCGACCTCGTCCCGGAACACCGAGCTCTCGGCCCCGCCGCACATCTCGGCCATGAAGTCGCCGAGCGAGGGGTCGTGGAGGACGAGGAGGCCGGGCTCGTCGAAGGCGCGCCTGAAGAGGAAGCGATGGTAGGTGGGGTTGTTGCCCATCTGGTAGACGCTGCAGTCGAACTCCTCGTAGCGCGCCTCGGAGGCGCCGATCACCGGCACGCCCTCAGGCGCCCGGGCGCTCCAGGCGAGGTCGTCGCTGACCACCGCGGTGACCTCCACGAGGTGGCGCAGCTCCTCCAGCAGCTCGAAGCTGTAGTCCCCGATCCCGGTTCTCTCGGGCGGGAGGGGCGAGAAGAAGGCGACCCGCACCCGCGTGCCGTTCAGGGCCGGCGGGCGACGACGGCGAAGTCGGCCGGCGCGAACAGGTGGAAGTTGACGACGTCGACCAGCGCCCCGACGGCGTCGGCCCACGGCTCGTCCGGCTTCGGGCGCTCGAGCGGCGAGGCCTGCCCCGCTCGCTCGAGGCGGCGGACCTCGACGTCACCGAACCCACGGGCGCCGACGAGGAAGCCGAGCAGCGCCGGAGGGATCGGGCGGCGGTGGGTCGGGTCGAGGTAGAACAGCGACGACCCGACCACCACGTTCTCCGGGTTGGGCGCCTCGAGCAGGAGCACGCCGCCGGGACGGATCGCCCGGGCCGCCAGCTCGACGAGCTCGACGAGCTCGTCGATCTCGAGGTGCTGGACGAGCTGGATCGCGGACACCGCGCCGAGCGAGCCCGGCGCGAGCCCGGCGAGATGGGCGAGCGCCTCCTCCCGGCGGGCGTCCAGGCCCTGGGCGCGGCAGCGCTCGACGCGCTCGGGGTCGCTGTCGACGCCGTAGGCCTCGATCCCTGCCTCGGCGAGCACGTCGAGGAGCTCTCCCCGGCCACAGCCGAGGTCGAGAACGGGGCCGCCCGTCTCGGCGAGGTCCTCGAGGTAGAGGCTCACCCGCTCTCGGACCACCTCGTAGGGGCCGCGGAAGGCCTCTGCGAAGGCCGCCTGCAGGCTGTCGAACCCGCTCGGCAGCTCGGCGAGCCGCTCCGGGGGCACGGGCTCGGGGAAGTGGCGCCGCGCCTCGGCGAGGAACAGGTCGAGCTGGGACATCCGCAGCCACACGTCGTCGAGCGCCCTGCGCCAGGCGTCCCGGCGAGTGTCCGCCTCCTCGAAGGCGTCCAGCGCCGCCAGCCGGGCGGCCTTCTCGGCCGCGGCGACGGCGCCCTCGAGCGTCCGCTGCGACTCGGCGGCGACGACCTCGGCCGCGCGCTCGGCCGCCTGGGCGAGCGCGTCGTCCCTCGCGGAGCGGACGGCCGCGTCGACCTCGTCCAGGCGCAGCTCGAGCTCGTCGATCGCCGTCCGCAGGCGCCCGATGCCGTCGTGGTAGCGGGCGAGGGCCTGGCGCTGGCCGAGGTCGACCTTCTCCTGGACGAGGTCGAACTGGCGGATGATGTCGCCGGTCGCCCGCTCGAGGTGGGTGAGGAGCAGCTCGTGGCGCTCGAGCGGCTCCTCGTGGCGGACCAGCACGCTCGAGTGATGGGCGAGGTCTCCGTCGATCCGCACGAGCCGCATCTCGTCGGCGTCGAGGCGGGCGCGCACGGCGTCGAGCTCGGCGAGGAGCGCCCTGTTGACCTGGATCTGGTGACGGAGGAAGGGCCACAGCAGCTTGGCGAGCAACCGGCGCGCCAGGCGCAGGCGCCCCGAGGCGACCGGCAGGCCGAGGTCGGCGTTGGCCTCGCCTACGGACCAGTGCGCCGTCAGGCCCGGCACGCGACCTGCCCTCCGCCCGTCGCTGCGCTGCTCGCCATGGCGGCCTCATCGTACTGTCGGGCCTCCGGTTGCGCAGCGACGCCGGCGCGCGCCTGTCGGCTGCCGGAGCCGGGACGCGCTAGCGGCGCCATCTCCTCGCCCGTCTCGCCCCCCTTCGCCGGACATCGAGGACACGGCCGGCATGGGCGAAGCGCTCCCTCACGAACGGCACTCGGGCGTCGGGGGAGTGGCCGGCGAGCACGCGCTCCCGGGCCAGAGCTCCCCGCTCGGCCGCGGCGGCCGGGTCGGCGCAGACGCGCCGCATGATCTCGGCCGCCGCGTCGAGGTCCGGCTCGGCCCAGCGGGCGCCGTGGGGGTAGGGGTCCTGGGCGACCGGCACCTCGCCGGGCGTCCAGGGCACGAGGTAGGCGGTCTCCTCGCTCATGAACTCGAGGTTGCCCGAGTACCCGGTCGCCACGACGGGCTTGCCGAGCGCCATGGCCTCGGCGAGCGTCAGGCCGAAGCCCTCGGCGCGGTGCAGCGACACGTAGCAGTCGCACGCCGCGACGAGGCCCGCGTGGGCCTCGCGATCGAGGTAGGCATCGAGGACGACCACGTCCGGCCGCGCCGACGCCGCCCACTTCAGGTGCTCGAGCTCAGGGGTGCGATCGGCGCCGTTCACCGCCTTTATGACCAGCAGCGGGCCCTCTCCAGGACGGAACGCCCGAGAGAACGCCTCGAGCAGCCCGAAGGGGTTCTTGCGCTCGATGACGCTCATCACGTCAAAGCAGAACAGGAAGACGAAGCGGTCCTCGGGCAGCCCGAGGGCGGCCCGGTCCAACCCGGCCGGGACCCGAGGCGCCACGACCGGGAGGGGGAAGGCATAGACCGGCTTGGGGGCGACCTCGGCGATCGCGGCCCTGGCGAAGTCGCTATTCGCCCAGACCTCGTCGACGAGGTCGAAGGAGGCGAGGAAGCGGCTCGGGAACTGCTCGATCTCCCAGGCCCAGAGCCCGATCGTGTAACGGCCCTCGAAGAAGGCCGGCCCCACTCGGCGGGCGAAGTTGGGGAGCTCGTCCGCGTTGACGCAGACGAGGTTGACGTCGAGCTCGAGGTTGCCTGAGGCCTCGTAGGGATGGAGCTGGCGGCTCAGCGAGGTCCGGTCGACGTAGGTCGAGACCGTGATGCCGGCGCGCTCGGCGACGAGCGCCGCGAGGCGCCCGTGCTCGCCGACTCCGGTCTCGGCGCGCAGGTACCCGGCGACCCTGATGCCCCGCTCGAGGCGCCCCGGGGCGCCCGGGGCGGGCGCGCCCCCGGCGGCGGAGGGGGGCCGGATCGCGAGCCGGCCGTCGAGGCGCCCCTGGGCGACCTCGTGCCGGGTCCACTCCGAGAAGTGGGCGAAGTCGGCGCCGTCGGGGTCGGCGAAGACGGCAAGGAGGTCGGGGCGGCCAGAGTGCAAGGCCGCGAGGTAGCGGCTCAGCCGCCCTCCCGGCCGCTCCGCCGGCACCTCGTTCAACCAGGAGAGGAACGCCTCGTCGCCGCCCTCGGCGTAGGGGTTCGGCGGCTCGCGGGCAGCGTCCCCGGCCCCGGGAGCGGTGCCCTCGCCGTCGGCCTCCGAGGAGAGGAGCGCCTCGCGGTAGAGCGCGCGCATGACGGGGTCGTAGGCGAGGCCGTTCCCGAGGCGCGACCAGCCGTACTCCAGCCCGGCCGCCTCGGCATAGCCGGCGTCGAGGAGCGATTTGCGGTAGGAGTCGCACAGCGAGGCGAGCCCCGGGTGCTCCGACAGCAGGATGCGGGCGCGGAGCCCCTGGTGCTTGCTGAGCAGCCACGGGCGGTCGGGGTCGTAGCCGCTGAAGTGGAAGAAGCGCACCGGGCGCCCGTCGACGAGCGGCGTCGTCCCGTCGAACGCGATCTCGCGGCCGTGCAGGTTCCAGTAGGCGACGTTCAAGGCAGGGTCCCTCGCCACCGCCGCGCCGAAGACGCCGGGGGCGAAGTCCAGCCAGCGCTGGTCGACGAAGCGCATGCGCGCCGGGTCGACGAGGCACTCGCGCCGGAGCCGCTCCCGCCAGAAGGCGAGGAAGTCCGCCGCCGAGCCCGAGACGGCGACGAAGCCGAGGTTGAAGGCGCCCGAGGCGAGCACGTCGCTCTCCGAGGGGCTGCGGCCGTCGCGGGGGATGGGGCTCGTCACGTGAGGGGTGAGCACGAGGCCCCGCTCCTCGGCGAGCGCGGCAACGTCGTCGAGCGGCGAGTAGACGACGACGTCGGGGTCGAGGTACATCACCGCCGGCGCCCCCCGACGGAGCAAGGTCTCGAGGACCCAGGGCTTCACCGCAGTGGAGAGCTCGAGCACGTCGTATATAGCCGCCATCTTCAGGGTCTCGCCCGGGGAGATGCCGATCTCGTCGACCCGGAGCAGCTCGAAGGGCTCGCCGTCCTCCTTCACCGACCTTGCGGGGTCGTCGACGAGCACGACGCTGAACGCCGCGCCGGGGTGCTGCTTGGTGAAGGAGGTGGCGAGCACCCGGGCGGCGGGAAGGTAGTTCCGGGCGACGATCGTGCAAGCGTGGAAGGACACTCGGGCTCCTCAAGGGCGCGGCCTCGCGAAACCGTACTCAGGATCCCCACCCCGGGGACGCGGCGAGGTGCCCGCACCTGCGGCCCGGCGCACCTCGCAGGCGCCGGGCACCGGCCCCGGCAGGGTGGCGACGGGCTCAGTGGGGAACCCAGGCGTCGGGATCCGAGACGAGGCTTGCCGGCTCGGCGAGGCGCGAGCCAACTGAGTCGATAGAGCTGGTCGATTCACTTGACCAATGGGCAGGTGCGGTGAACCCCGACGTCGTCGCCACGCTGGAGATGCGACCGGTCGGCGCCGCGGTCCACCTGGCGCGAGGCGAAGTGAACTTCCTCCTCGTCCCCGCGGCAGCCGCCCGGTCCTGGAGCGCTCGACGGCCGCCGGCGCGCCGGCGCGAGGACGAGAAGGGGACGCGGGCGCTCACAGCAGGCGGCGTGCCGCCCCGCCGGCCCCGCTGACGTAGCCCTTCCGGAGCCTCGCCTCGATCTCGTCGAGGCGGCGGCGGAGCACCCGGGCCACGGCTAGCGGGCCGTGGTCGGCGAGGACGCGCTCGCGCCCGAGCTCGGCGATCCGGCGAGCCTCGCCTGGGGCCTCGACGACCCTGCGCATCGCCGCCGCGGCGGCGGCGAGGTCGGGCTCGCCCCAGGTGTCGCCCGGGTCGTAGGGCGCGGCGCCGGGCCCGACGGGGACCCGGCTCGCCGGCACGACGTAGGCGGACTTTTCGTCGACGATGTCGAGGCAGCCCCCGTAGCCCGTCACGATCACCGGCTTGCCGAGCGCGATCGCCTCGGCGATCCCGAGCCCGAACCCCTCCGAGCGGTGCAAGGAGACGTAGCAGTCGCAGTTCGCGAGCAGCGCGCCCCGCGCCGCCGGGGTGAGGTAGCGGTCGAGGACGACGACGTCCCTGCGCCCCGCCGCCGCGAGCAGGAGCCGCTCGAGCTCCGCGGGCCGCTTGTCGCCGTTCACCGCCTTCAGCACGAGCACCGGGCCTTCGGCCTCCGAGAAGGCCCGGCTGAACGCCTCCAGCACGCCGAGAGGGTTCTTGCGGACGAAGCTGGAGAGGAAGTCGAAGCTGAAGACGAACCGGAAGCCCCCCGGCACGCCGAGGCTCGCGGGGTCGAAGGAGGGGTCGACCGGCGGCGCGACGACGGGATGGCCGACGACGTGCACGGGGCGGTCGACGACCGGCTCGACGGCCCGGAGGACGTAGGTGCTCGGGACCCAGACCTCGTCGAGCAGCTGCGCGCTCGACGCCATCGCCGCGGGCAGGCGGTCGGTCTCCCACGCCCAGGCGCCGACGTTGTAGCGGCCGTCGAACAGCTCGGGGCCGGCGACCGAGGCGAGGCCGGGAAGCTGGTCGGCGTTCACCCAGAGCAGGTTGATCCTCCGGTCGGCGCGCGCGACGCCGGCCCCGGGGGCGGACCCGGCGACCTCGGCGGCAGGAGCCCCCGTCGCTCCCGAGAGCTCGAACGGGTGCCCCTGCCGGCTCGGCGTGGACCCGAGGACGACGGCGCTCGGCCTGGCTCCGGCATCGGCGAGCACGGCGAGGACGAGACGCGCCGCCTCGCCGACCCCGGACTCGGCTCGCAGGTAGCCGAGGAGCACAACCCCGTCGCGCAGCTCGTGCGGCGGCGCGACGGCAAGCCCCCGGGGAGCCGCCCACCAGCTGCTGCGGGCGAGGGCGGCGGCCAGGCC
>JAJYNS010000074.1:30838-36933 GCA_021786195.1 Actinomycetes bacterium
CAGCCGGCGCTCGTGGGCGTTCCACCAGGCGACGCCGTAGCCGGGATCGCGGGCGACCCCCACCCGGTAGGTCGTCGCCGCGACAGCGAGCCAGGGATCGGCACGCCTCAGGCCGGCCCGCTCGGTGCTCGCCGCGTCGCGAAGTGCCCGAGCCCAACCCTGTGCGAAGGCAGCGGCCGAGGGCGCCACGGCGACGATCCCGGGGTCGTAGGGCCCGAGCGCCGCCAGCTGCTCCCCGCCCGGCTCGAGGCCGTCATCCGGCAACGGGCCGAGGAGCCGCGGGACGAGGACGACCCCGGCGCGCTCGGCTTCGTCGCCGAGCCAGTCCAGCGGCCCGAGCACCACCACGTCGGGCGCCAGGCAGACGACGGGCCGGCCCCGGGCGAGGAGGTGCTGCACGAGCACGGGCGAGAGGCATGCGGCGAGGTCGTCGCCGACACGGCACAGGCCGAGCTCGTGGAGCTCTGAGGGAGACACGGGGAGCTCCGAGGCCCGGACGAGCTCGAACGGGGCTTCGCGGTCGACCTCGGCCACCCAAGCCTCGGCGGGGGTCTCGGGCGCGTCGGCAAGAAGGAGCGCGAGGCGCTCGCCTCCGTGGTGCAGGGCCACGGCGTTCGCGAGCTCCCAGACCTCGTCGAGCTGCTCGACCGACGCGCTCGCGCAGACGAGGGGCCGGGCCACCGGCACAGGCTACGGGCCGCGAAGGCGGGCCCGGGCGAGCTCAGCCGAGCACGCCGCCTGCGATCTTCTGGACGTGCTTCAAGATGGCGATGTGCTTCTGGGTGTCGAGCTCCATCGTCTCGAGGATCACCGACCACAGCGTCGTGTCGGCGACGGGCCGTACGGTCCTGCGCAGGCGCTTCAGGCTCTTTGCGTCCTCGCGCTCGATCTCGAGCATCCGCTCCGTCGCCTCGAGCAGCTCCCTCCGGTCGGCCCGCGTGGCGGGCACCTCGGGGACGGCGTCGGGCTCGGCGCGCAGCTCGACCTCGGCTCGCAGCGCGTTCGCGAGCTCGACGAAGAGCCGGTGATGGCGCTCCTCGTCGTCGACGATCATGCGCGCCAGGTACCCGACGTCCCTGGCGTCTGGATCCTCGGCGAGCCTGCGGTAGCCCTCCAGCGCCTCGGCCTCGGTGGCCGCGTGGGAGACGAGCTGGTCGTAGACCTCCTGCTCCCACGGGCTCGCGCCGACGAGCACGTCTGCCATCACGCCTTCCTCCTCGCCCGTCGCCGGTGCGGCGGCTGCGGACCGGACGCCGCGACCGACCCGAGCCTCCCCGGGCGGCCCCCACCCCGACCTCCCTATCTTGGCGCCGGGGCCGCTCCGAGGGCAGGGTCCAAAGACCGTAAGCGGACCGGGGACCCGCAAGCCGTTGGCGGACGGCCCGGGCGGCCGGGCTCAGACGGGCTCGAGAAGGTCCTCGGGGAGCACCTGCTCGCTGATGAGCCGCCCGAAGCGCTCGGGGTGGCCGCCGACGTAGCGCCGGCAGAGCGGCCTCCCCTCGACGTAGCACGAGATGTAGGAGCGCCAGAGCGGGTCGAGCAGGAAACCGACGAGGTGCTCCGCACGCGGCCTCGCCTGGAGCGCGAGGCGAGCCACCTCGTCGACGACCTGCTCGGGCTCGGCCCCGTCCTCGTGCAGCCGGAAGGCGGCGAGGGCCCTCACCGACCCGAGCGCCTCCTCCGCCTGGGAGAGGACCGCCACGGCGTCGGGGTCGTAGGGCACGCCGAGCGGTCGCAGGTGCTCGGCGACCAGGCGCTCGGGGCGCTCGCCCATCACGACCTCGAGGCCGAGGTCGGCGAGCCCCTCGGCGACGAGGCACTGGGGCGTGCCGACGAGGAAGATCGACTCCTCCCACCAATGGCGCGCGCGGACGAGCCCGACCTCTTTACGGCAGTGCTCGGTGTGGTGGCCCGGGTAGGTCTCGTGGGCGACGAGGTGGGCGAGCGAGGTGGACAGCACCGGCAGGTCGACGTTGACCGCGACCTTTGAGGACAGCCCGCCCAGGTAGAAGTTGAAGCCGCTCCAGGGCTTGTCCCGCATCAGCACCCACTCGACCCGCTCGCCCTCGGGGAGCCCGAACAGGCGCGAGGTCCGCTCCCTGAGGTCCTCGCCGAGCGAGGACACCGCAACCAACAGGACCTCTGGGGGCACCGCCTGCGACTCGCGCCAGGCCACCAGGCGCTCGGCGAGCGGACCGGATCCGGGCACGACGGCGTCGAGGTCGCGGTGCGCGGCGAGGATCGTCTCCTCCTCGGGCCGGGCGGGCCGGACCCCGTAGCAGCGTTCGACCTCTTCGGCGTAACCGAGCCGCTCGCCGGCGAGCAGGCGAGCCGAGGTCAGCAGGCCGACGACCTGGGCGCGCAGCCACCGACGCCGTCCCGTCGCGGACGAGGACGCCTCGTCGCCGGTGCCGGCGGGGGATGACGGATCACCGAGCGGCTCTCCTGCGTCGAGGGCGGCGAGCAGCGCCCGGGCCTCGCCGACGAGCGCGCCCGGCGCGCTGGGCGGCATCGCGGCGATCTCGGCGGCGAGGGCGGCCGGGCCGTAGTAGGCGTCGACGAAGCCCTCGACGTGGCGACCGAGCGCCAGCCCGAGCCGGAGGTAGCGCTCGACGACGCCGGGTGCGCCTGCCACCTGGGGCTAGCCGAGACGGGCGCGAAGGAACTCGACCGTCCGGCCCCACGCGAGGCGCGAGGCCTCGGCGTCGTAGACCTCGGGGCGGGTGTCGTTGAAGAAGGCGTGCTGGGTCCCCGGGTAGTCGTAGACGGTGACCGAGTCGTTGCCCGCGGCCCGAAGATCGGCGACGAGCTTGCGCGCGTACTCGGGCGTGGCGAAGTCGTCGTGCTCCGCGAAGTGGGCGAGCACCGGCGCCTGCAGGCGGGACCAGTGCGGCACGACGCCGGGCCAGGCGATGCCCCCGTAGAAGGGGACGACGGCCCGCACCTTCTCGGGCCGCTCCGCCGCGAGCACGAGCGCGAGCCCGCCCCCCATGCAGAAGCCGACGACGCCCACCCCCTCGCCGCGCGAGCGCTGGAGCAGGGCGTCGATCGCCCCGGAGAAGTCCTTCGCCGCCCGGTCGAGCTGCAACGACATGAGGAGCTTGCCCGCCTCGTCGGGCTCGACGGTCTTACGGCCGTGGTAGAAGTCGGGCGCGAGCGCGGTGAAGCCCTCCGCCGCGAAGCGTTCGCAGACGTCCTCGATGTGGGGAACGAGGCCCCACCACTCCTGGATGACGAGGACCCCCGGCCCGGCAGCGCCCGAGGGGACGGCGAGGCTCCCGGTCCCGGTCGCGCCGTTGCTTGGGAACTCGATCGTCGTGGTCACGAGCCGAACCTAGCGCCCACGGGCCGCCCGCGCCCGAACCGGCCCGCTCCCCTGGGGCTCGCCTGGGGTGCCTGACCGGGCGCGGGCCGCGGGCGCGTCAGCCGACGATGCCGCCTCGGGTCATCGCGAGCACGTCGAGCGCCTTGTCCACCTGGCCCTCGTCGAGCAGCCCCATCTCGAGCACCACCGAGCGGAGGTCCTTGCCCTGGGCGAGCGCCGTCTTCACGACCTTTGCCGCGTTCTCGTAGCCGATGTAGGGGTTGAGCGCCGTCACGATCGAGGGGGAGGACAGGGCGTAGGTCCTGCACCGCTCGACGTCGGCCTCGATGCCCGCCACGCACCTGTCGGCGAGCGCTCGGCTGACGGCGGCGAGCAGCCGGACGGACTCGAGCAGGTTGCGCGCGATCACCGGGAGCATGACGTTCAGCTCCAGGTTGCCGGCCGCCCCGCCGAAGGCGACCGCGGCGTCGTTGCCGACCACCTGGGCCACCACCTGGCAGACCGCCTCGGGGATCACCGGGTTGACCTTGCCCGGCATGATCGAGCTGCCCGGCTGGAGGTCGGGGAGGTGGATCTCGCCGAGGCCGCAACGCGGACCGGAGGACATCCAGCGCAGGTCGTTCGCCATCTTGTACAGCGACACCGCGACGACGCGCAGCATCCCGGACGCCTCGACCAGGGCGTCGCGCGCTCCCTGTGCCTCGAAGTGGTCCCTTGCCTCGGACAGCGGCAGCCCGGTGACCATCCGCAGCCGCTCGATCACCGCCGCCGCGAACCCGGGCTTCGCGTTCAGCCCCGTGCCGACCGCGGTGCCGCCGAGGGGCAGCTCGCCGATGCGCCCGAGGCTGGACTCGAGACGCTCGATCCCGTGCTCGACGGCGCTTGCATAGCCGCCGAACTCCTGGCCGAGGGTGACCGGGGTGGCGTCCATGAGATGGGTCCGGCCCGACTTCACGACGTCTGAGAACTCCTGGGCCTTCGAGCGCAGCGCGGCGGCGAGGTGCCGAAGGGCCGGCAGGAGGTCGTCGGTGATCTCCCGGGCCGCCGCGAGGTGGATCGCGGAGGGGAACACGTCGTTGGAGGACTGCGAAGCGTTCGCTTCGTCGTTCGGGCTCACCCTGCGGCCGAGCCGCTCGGAGGCGAGATTGGCGAGCACCTCGTTCATGTTCATGTTCGTCGACGTGCCGGAGCCGGTCTGGAAGACGTCGACGGGGAACTCCCCGGGGTGCTTGCCGGAGACGACCTCGGACGCCGCCGCCTCGAGCGCGGCCCCGACCTGCTCGTCGATCACGCCGATCTCCGCGTTGACGAGCGCCGCCTGGCCCTTGATCAGGGCGAGCGCCTCGATCAGCGCCGGCTCGACCCGGCGGCCGGAGATCGGGAAGTTCTCGACGGCCCGCTGGGTCTGCGCGCCCCACCTAGCGCTCTTCGGCACGAGCACCTCGCCCATCGAGTCGTGCTCGACCCTGAGCTCACCGGCATCTGCCGCAGCCGGTCCATGCTCGGAAGCGCTCATCGGCGTCCTCCTTCGTCGCAACCTGCGGACCCGCCACCCGCCGCGCTCGCTTGACCGGACCACGCCCGGGACCTGCCGCAGGCGGGCCTTCGAGCCCCGCAGCTCGAGCCTACCGGCACGCGCCGCCCTCTGCGAAGCGACGACGTAGCACGGAAAGGCTTGCGAAGTCCACCATCCACGGGTAGGTTCGCGTAACATTGTGGCAGCAGGCAGGCGATTTCTCGCAGGTCCTCGCGCGCGACGGGCCGTGCTCGCCACAGCGCTCGCTCTCGCCGGCGGCGCATTCGCTGCGCTGCCGGCCGCTTCGCCGTCTTCTGCCTCCGACGTCGGCACGCTGAGGGCTCGGGCGGCCGAGATCGCGGCGAGGCTCGCCGTCGCCCAGCTCAAGCTCCAGGTCCTGTCCGAGGAGTACGACCAGGCCCAGCTGCGCGCCGCCTCGCTTCATGCGTCCGTCGAGCGAGACCGCGCGGCGTTGCTCGGCGCCGGAGCGGCGTTGCGACGCACCTCGACGGCGCTTCGCGAGGACGCCGTCGCCGCCTACGTGAGCGGCGGCGGCGCCTCCGACCTCTCCGTCGTCATGACCGGCAGCGCGAGCTCGCTCCAGCTGCGCCAGACCTACCTGGACGCCGCCGCCGGCTCGCTCTCGACGGCGGCGACCTCGTTCGTCGACTCCCGGCACCGCTTCGCCGTGCGCGAGCAGACCCTCCGGCGAGCCGAGTCGGCGGCGAACGCCACCGAGCGCACGCTCTGGTCCTCCAAGCGCCTCGCCGCCAAACTCATCTCGGGGCTCGATGCCGCGGAGGCGGCGGTGAAAGGCCAGCTCGCAGCGGCGGTCGCCGAGCAGTTACGGCTCCAGCAGGCAGAGCAGGCGGCCAGAGCCGCAGCAGCTCGAAGGGCGGCGGCGACGCTCTCGCTGGCGATCTCCCAGCCGCCGCCGCCGAACCCGGCCCTGGTGCCGGCCCCTGCGGCCGGCGGCCAGGGCGAGGCGGCGGTACACGCGGCCGAGAGCCAGCTCGGCGTGCCCTACGTGTGGGCGGGCGCGACGCCCGGCGTCGGCTTCGACTGCTCCGGCCTCACGATGTGGGCCTGGGCCCAGGCCGGGGTCTCGCTCCCCCACTCGGCCCAGGCCCAGTACGACAGCATCGAGCACGTCTCGCTCTCCGACCTGCAGCCGGGCGACCTGATCTTCTACGCGAGCGGCGGCTACATCTACCACGTGATCATGTACATCGGCGGCGGCGAGGCGATCCAGGC
>JAJYNS010000038.1 GCA_021786195.1 Actinomycetes bacterium
GGCCGGAGGGCTCGCGCCCGGTCTTCGCGTGTCACGCGGCGGTTCCCTCGGTCCGGACGCCCTCGGAGGAGACGCCGAAGTGCATGGCGTAGTCGGCGAACCTGTTGCGGACCTCCGCCCGCGTGACGCCGTAGGCCTCGAGGCTGTAGTGGTTCCGTCCGTACCCGCCGCGGGGGCTGTCCGCCACCAGCCGCCTCATGCCAGCGACCGCAGCCGGCTCGAGCGGGAGCTCGAAGTGCCGGTAGATGCGGCTGACCGTGTCGAGCGGCCGGGCGGTGAGGTCCGTGTACCTCACGTGGACGACCCGCTCGTCGTCGACGAGCTTGCGCCTGTCGAGCTCGACCAGGCGCTCGCCGGCGCGAGCCCAGTCGTCGAGGACCTGGCGTCCGATACCTTCCCGGTCCACGTGGCGTGCGAAGGGTGCGCGGAGAACCTCCGTCAGCCGTGCCACCGAGGGGATGACCTTGAGGGGATCGCGATGGACGAACACGAACCGGGCGTCGGGATAGACGAGCTGCAGGTCGTCCAGAGCGAAGACGTGGCTCGGAGCCTTCAGCACCCAAGGGCCGCGGGCCGACTGGGACTGCAGGTGCTGGAGGAACCGCCGATGGAAGCGGTAGGCGTCGACGAGCCCGTGGCCGTCCAGCCAGCGCTGGTACGACGGGACGTCGAGCATGTCCGAGAAGCGAGCGCTCTGGAAGACGTGCGCGGTGATCTCGATGCACTCCTGCGGGTACCGGCTGTGGAGCGGGTGCACGCGCTCGATCTCGGGAGTCAGGCGGGCGAACCACCTGAGCTGCGCCTCGGCGCGCCGCTCCCGGGCCTGTGGGTCGCCCGCTCGGTGGCCTTGCTCCGGGTACGGGTACACCGTCTGCCACTGCCGGGGAACGAGGTTCCCGGGATCCTCCGCCATCAGGCGGTGCAGGAACGACGTGCCGCTGCGGGGGAGCCCGGTGATGAAGATCGGCGCGACCACCGGCTCGTCCAGGATCGCCGGGCGACGCTCCTCCTCCGTCCTCAGGCGCGCCACGTTCGTCAACAGCCGCCGGAGGTCCCACCGCAGCGTCCACTGTCCCAGGGCCGAGAGGTCGGCCTCGGCCTCGACGGCCTCGAGGAGGCGGGCCAGCGGCTCCTCGAGGGTCTCGAGGGTCGAGGCGATCTGACCGGTGCCACCGAGCACCTCGTCCATCAGCGCCTCGGCGTCGAGCACACCCGTGCCCGAGAGGTGCTCCATCGTGCCGAGCCAGCCCGACACCAGGCGCAGTCCGGCCGTCATCGTGGGAGCGGCGCCTCGCCGACCGGTCCCCGGGTCGAGGGTGGCGGTCCGTCGGCGAAGGACCGGGAGCGTGGGAGCGGCCATCTGACTTCCTCCTTGGCGAGGGCGGATCCTCCCTGCATGATCGCTCGACCCCGGTCGCCCGTCGTCACCGCTAGCGGCAGATCCTGCCACCTGCTTGCATGAGTTGTGCCCTCCCGGCTAGCAGGTAGGGGGCGCATTGCGCCAAGGGAGGGCGAGGCGCCCTGCTCCTGCGCCAGGAGCTCGTCTCCGGCGACCGGCGCCCTGTCTCGCAGGTAGCCCTCGCGTCGCAGGTGGTCCAAGATCGCCTGAGCGGCGTCCTCGGCGGAGAGATCGGTCGTGTCGACGGTGACCTCGGCGTCCTCTGGCGCCTCGTAGGGGTCCGTGATCCCGGTGAAGGCCTCCAGGATCCCGCCCCTGGCCTTCGCATAGAGGCCTTTGGGGTCGCGCGCCTCGCAGACCTCGAGGGGCGTCGAGAGATGCACGAGCACGAACCCTGCCGCGGGAGCGGTCATCTCGCGAACCTCTCGGCGTGCGGACGCGTAGGGGGCGATGGCGGCACAGATGGCGGCACCGCCCTGCCTTGCGATCTGCGAGGCGACCCAGCCGATCCTGCGGACGTTGACGTCTCGGTCCTGCCTGGAGAAGCCGAGCTCGGGGGAGATCTGCCGGCGCACGACGTCGCCGTCGAGGAGCGTGACCGGCCGGCTCCCGTCTTCGAGGAGCTTGGCCTGGAGGACCGAGGCGACGGTGGACTTGCCGGAGCCGGACAGCCCGGTGAGGAGCACCGTGAACCCCTGGCGGGCTCTCGGAGGGTAGCTCTTCTGGAGCTCGGCGGCGACTGCCGGGAAGGTGAACCAGGCCGGAAGCTCCCTTCCCTCGGCGAGGTGTCTCCTCAGCTCGGTTCCGGAGATGTCGAGGGTACGCGCGCCGTCGGGAACCTCGTCCGCTGCCATGTACTCGGCGCGCTCTTCGACGTAGACCAGGTGCTGGAAGGCCACGACGCCGATGCCGAGCTCGGCCGAGTGCTCCTTCAGCAGGTCCTGGGCGTCATAGGGGCCGTAGAAGGGAGTGCCGTCTCGGCCCCTTCCCGGGCCGGCGTGGTCCCTCCCGACGATGAAGTGCGTCGCCCCGTAGTTCCTCCTGATGATGGCGTGCCACACCGCCTCTCTCGGGCCGCCCATCCGCATGGCGAGAGGGAGGAGCGCCAAGGTCGCCGTCGAGCTCGGGTAGGCGCTCATGACGGTCTGGTAGGTGCGTACCCGGGTGTGGTGGTCGATGTCGCCGGGCTTGGTCATGCCGACCACGGGATGGATCAGCAAGTTGGCCTCGGCCTCCCTGGCGGCGCGCCGCGTGAGCTCCACGTGCGCGCGGTGCATCGGGTTCCTGGTCTGGAAGGCGACGATCCTCGACCAGCCAAGGCGAGAGAAGGTCGCCCTGAGCTCTGCCGGGGTCGGACGGAGGGCCTTGTAGTCGTAGTGGCTCGGGAGCGAGAGCACCTCCACCGGGCCCGAGACGTAGACGGGCCCTGCCTCGTCGAAGAGGTAGGCGACGGCCGGGTGCGCCCTGTCCGTCGTCCCGAAGGCGAGCTCGGCCTCGCGCGCCTTGTCGGGGCGGTAGATCTCGGCGACGTGCAGCGCCCCGAGCATCGTTCCTTCACGGTCGCGCAGGGCGAGGCTGGCCCCTGGGGCGAGCTTCGCCCCGAGGTCCTCGGGCAGGTCGAGGTTGACGGGCATCGGCCAGAGCGTGCCGTCCGCGAGGCGCATCCGTTCGAGCACGGAGTCGTAGTCGGCTTCGGAGAGGAATCCGGTGAGCGGCGAGAAGCCGCCGTTGGCGATCAGCTCGAAGTCGCAGAGCTGGCGGGGGGTCAAGACCCAGCTCGGCCAGTGCTTGGCGGCCGCCTTCAGCTCTGCGGCCCGGCGTGGCGAGACGACCAGGTCCACCAGCTTCCCGCCGTAGGGGCTCGTCGGGCCGTCGTACATGGTCCCCCCTCCTCTCTCTCAGCGGCCGAGGGCCGTGGTCGTCGCCCGCAGCGCGCCCGCGGCGCCCTCGGCACCGGCGAGGGCGGAGACCGGACCTCTGCGAGGCGCCGGCCGGAGGTCTTCCTCGCTCCCGCCCTGCCCGCTCGGGGCGGCCGCCGCCGGAGCGGCGGGAAGCGCGAGGGCCGGGACCGGGACCGGCACCGGACGGCGGCGCCGGCTTCGGCGCGCCTGCACCACGAGCGCCACCGCCCCCGCGCCGGCGACGGCCCAGTAGGCGACCGCGAGGTACAGCAGCGTGGCGGCGAGGGCGGGTGCCGCCGGCGTGCCGACCAGGGCGAAGCCGCCGACCATGCCGCCCTCGAGCGCCCCCAGCCCGGAAGGGAAGAAGCTCAGGCCGCTCGCGACCTGGGAGATGGTGTAGGCGAAGAGGAGGCCGCGCCACGGCACGGGCAGGTCGAGCATGACGAAGCCGACCACGAGAGGTCCGGCGTTCAGCAGCCAGTTGAGCGTGGAGTAGGCGAGGACGAGCGCGCCCCCTCTCGCCGAGGCCCGGTACTGGGCGGTCGTGGCGACGAGCTGCCCGAGGTGCTGACCGATCCGGCCATGGAGGTGGTGCTCCAGCCACGGCCCGGCCGCGAGGCGGCGCGACAGCACGACGAAGCCGGCGGCGCCGGCGACGAGCGCCGCGCCGGCGCCGGCCAGGGCTCCCGGGTACCACAGCCGGGCCACGGCGGCCCCGACGAGCAGAAGCGCCATGAGCGAGACCCCGATCGAGAAGCCGCTGGCCACCACGACCCACACCGCGAGGGCTTGGGGGGCTCCCTTCGAGCGGTACTGGCCGACGAGCCAGCCGCTCGCGGGGGCGACGCCGGCCGGCACGAGGTCGGCGACGGCGTTCGCCGCCAGGGTGATCCCGAACAGGCTCTTGAACCCCATCGCGGACCCGCCCGATCGCAGCAGCCTCGACTGTGCGAGGACGGCCGCGCCGATCGCGGCCGCCTCCAGCGCGCCGGACAGCGCGAGCCAGGGGAGCTGCCCGACCCCGAAGTGCCTGAACGCCGAGCCGAGCTCTTTCGCTCCCGACGGGGCGCGCACCACGAGGCCGACCACCGTGCCGAGGACCAGGAGGCCGAGGCCGACCTGGGCCCAGCCCTGCCAGCGGTGGGTCGGCGCCGGCGTGCCCGGGGAGGGGAGCGCGCCGGCGAGGCCGAGCGCCCCGGCCGGCTGCTCAGGCACCGGCGGCGGGGCGCCCTCCTTCGTGCGCCGAGGCGCGGCGCCATCCTCGGCGGGCGGGCGCATTGTCCTCAGCGCTCCCAGGCCTGGCCGGTGACCAGTGCCTTCGCGGTGCGGCCGGCGACGGTGAACCAGAAGACGGCAAGGAGGACGAGCAGCCCCGCCGCCCCCCACATCACAGGGTCGCTCCCCCAGCTCTTGCCGAGCTGGAAGGTGCCGACCGTGTAGGCGCCGAGGGGGAAGGTGAAGGCCCAGAGCCCGATGCCGTAGGGAAGCGGCCCCTGCCGGAGGTAGCGGACGAGCAGAGCTGCCGCGGTGGCGAGCCACCACAGGCCGAAGCCCCACAGCACGGTCGCGGTGACGGTGGAGAGGCTCTTGATCGCAGCCGCCTCGGCGCCGAAGAACGGCTTCGACGCGTCGGAGAGGCGGAGGATGGCCAAGGTGCCGACCCCGATCGGCCCGAGGCCGATCCACAGCGACGGGGCGAGCTGCGCGTGCGGCAGGGGGTGGAAGACCAGCCGGCTGAACAGGACCACGGCGACCAGGATGAACAGGACGAGGCCGATGCCCAGGCTGGCGTAGCCGAGGAGCAGCAGCAGCCGGGCCGAGGGGGCGTCGACGTGGCCGAGCAGGACGAGGAGGGGCAGGGGGATCACGATGTTCGCGACCGGCGGGATGAACCAGCCGCCGTTCGCCGCGTCCGGTCTCGGCCCGTCGTCGATGAAGAGGAAGTAGGTGAAGGCAACCCCCAACGCCAGGGTGATCGCGGCGCCGAAGGAGGCCAGGACGGCCACGGTCACGACGATGGCGTGGGTGGAGATGAGCGAGGGCCCGACGGTCGCCGTCGCCGTCGCGAGGACGAGAAGCGCCCCGGGGAAGGTCCCGTAGAGGGGGCCGAGCACCGGGTTGCTCAAGTCGGCCAACGCGGCGTCGCGGTGGCGCACGAGCCGCATGAGGTACGGGACGAGGAGCGCGGCCGCCTCGGCCCAGGCGAGGATGACGAAGGCCAGCCCGACGTCGTGTGCCGCCGTCAGCAGCTCACGGTCCGAGCCCGGGTTCAAGTAGGCGCCCACGCCCACGATCGCCGTGCCCATCACGGCCCCGTACCATCCGGGGTTGAAGCCTCGCACGATGCCGATCGGCGCCGGCTCGGCGGCTTCGGAGCGCGCCTGCAGCCTAGCCGCGCTCATCGCTCGGCCCCGCTTCCGGTCGCCGCGGCGGCCGTCGCCGCTTCGGCACGCCGCTCGTTGATGTCGAGGGCGGCGTCGTCTGCGGGCATGGCGAACCGGTTGGCCTGCACGTGGTCGCCGATCAGGGCGGGGTTGGCGTCGATCGACTTGACGATCGCCGCCGGCACCTCGCCGAGCATCTGGCGCATCTTCTGGAGCATCTGCTCCGTGGTGGGTGTAGGGCTGGGCATCGCGTCGCTCCCTGGTAGGGTCCTGCGGTCAAGGCCGTGCAGCACCTGTGGAAGGCGGCTGCACCCTGTCCATCATCGGGGACGGCGACCGGGCCGTCATCACCGCTGGCGCCCGAACTCCCTTGAGGCAGGCTGCAGATCTCGCCTACCGGCTAGCCGGAGGGTGGTGGCCCTGCCTGCCTCCGGTCGGCGCCGACCTGGCGGCGAGCGCCCACGACGGGCGTGGGGACGCGGCGGCCCGAAGGCCTCTCGCCGCCCGCCCCCGCGGGGGACGGCTGGCAGGGCGTTGAGGAGTACGGCTAGCGGGGGTACCGGTTTGGTGCTGGTGTCGATGGCATCTTCCACCGCCGGCGCGAGCATCGGTCGTGATGCAGGTGGTTCGCAGAGCCACGGTCGGAGAGGTGAGATCGACCAAGCACCGGCCGGACGGCGAAGTGTCCACAAATAGGTAGGTAGGTAGGAAGGAGGTGAACGACATGAGCACCAGGTACCTCTCGAACGCCCTGATCGCGCTGCTCGCCGGGGCCGTGGTCGTCCTCAGCATGGGGCTGAGCTCGGCGACGGCCATCGGTTGGATCGCGTTCGGCGTCGCGATCGGCGTGCTCGGCGTTTCCGTGCTCGTGCAGCTCGACACCCGCCGTGGAGCCGTGCAGCGCGCGCTGGACGCCGGTCTGGTCGCCGTCGGCGGGACGCTGCTCGCAGCTGGCGTCGTCTTCGGCGGCACCACGATGATCTGGCTCGTGTTCGCACTCGCGCTCGGGCTGGTGGGCCTCGCGTTCACGGGCATGACCCTGCACGAGGTCGAGACGTGGCGGGCCGCTCGTCAGCTGGGCCGGCTGCACTGGCTGACTCCCGAGGTCGAGCTTCGCCACGAGGTCGAGCTTCGGCACGAGACCCCGGAGGCAGGTCCTCGGGCAGCCTGACCGCCCGGCAGGGTGCTGTCACGTCGGTGGAGATATCACAGGAGCGACGTGGGGAGGGTGACCCTCCCCACGTCGCTTCCCTGTGGTGCCGGGCTTCCTTGTGGTGCCGGCCACAGGAACCGCAGCTTCGTGCGCCCGGGGTCGGCCGGTCCCTCGCCGGCCGGTCGTGGGCCGCCGGCCGCCGGCCCGGCGCCGGAGGAGATCCCCTCCGCCGGCGGCGCGCCGGAGGCACCTGCGTCAGACCTAGATCCTCGAGTTAGCGGAGCCCCCGACCCTCCGGGCCCCCGGAGGCCACCAACTCGGTGTCAGCCGTGGTCGCCGCGCAGGTCCGGCCGACCTCGGGACGCGTGCGATCAAGGCTCGAAGGATTCAACGTGATTCGTGCTGCCGGCCAGGGCGCGGTGGCCAGGTGCTGCAGGTCGCTCAGGGCCCGGCGAAGCTCGCCATCGCGAGCAGCGT
>JAJYNS010000090.1 GCA_021786195.1 Actinomycetes bacterium
AAGTCGGGCAGCTTCACCTGGCAGTGCTACGCGCCCTGCGGCTCGGGCAAGAACGGGGAAGGCGGCCCGATGGAGACGCCCGGCTACATGACCGGCAAGGTGGTGATCGGCTGATGGCGGCGAGCGGGCCCCGGCGGCCGGACCGCCCGGGCCCGCACCCTCAGCGGAAGACCCGGGGGATGCGGTAGATCCCCTCGGGCGTCTCCTCCTGCTCGGGCTGCATCGCCCCGACGACGTCGACCTCCTCGACGGGCACCGGCTCGAGATCGGGCTCACGCTCGACGTAGCCGGGGTACTCCTCGCTCGGCACGACCTCGTAGCCGCCCTCGGCGGAGCGCACGACGATGTTGGGGCGCTTGCGGCTCCCGGCGCCGGGGGTCTCCTGGATCTCCCTGCAGATCTTGTAGGTCACCGGGAAGACGACGATCGGCACGACGATGCAGGCGATACGGAACGCCCAGAGCACGACGTTCAGGGAGACCGTCAGGTAGTTGGCGAGCACGTCGGTGGCGCTCGCCCCGAAGAGCACGAAGTAGAAGGAGAACGTCGCGGCGCCGATCGCCGTCCTGAGGGGCTTGTCCCGAGGGCGGTCGAGGAGGTGGTGCTCCGCGTAGTCGCCTGTCAGCTTCGCCTCGATCAGCGGCCAGGCGTAGATGAGCCCGAAGGTGATGCCCGGAAGAAGCACGGCGGGGAAGAAGATCGTCGGCACCATGTGGCCGGGCAGGTTGATCTCCCAGCTCGGCATCACCCTCAGCGCCCCGTCGAGCCAGCCCATGTACCAGTCCGGCTGGACGGCGTAGCTGACCTTGTAGGGGTAGTACTGGCCGTAGAGCCAGATCGGGTTGATCTGGACGAGCGCGCCGAGCAGGGCCGTGACCCCCGCGATGAGGAAGAAGAAGCCGCCGGTCTTCGCCGCGAACGCGGGCCACAGCGGCGAGCCCACGACGTTGTCCTCCCTCGCCCCCCGCCCCGGGAACTGCGAGTGGCGGTGGCGGACGAGGATCCCGAGGTGGGCAGCGAGCAGGCCGAGGATGACGAGCGGCAGGATCAGCACGTGGATGATGAAGAACCTCGGGATGATCGCCGTGCCGGGGTAGGAGCCGCCGAAGAGGAAGTAGGCGAGGTAGGTCCCGACGAAGGGGATGGACTCGAGGATCGAGTAGGCGATGCGGATGCCCGTGCCGGAGATGAGGTCGTCCGGCAACGAGTAGCCGAGGAACCCGTTGAAGATCGCGAGGATCAGCATCGTCGCGCCGATCATCCAGTTGATCTCCCGAGGCCTGCGGAAGCCTCCGGTGAAGAAGACCCGCAGCATGTGCACGACGATCGAGCCGACGAAGATGTTCGCAGCCCAGTGGTGCATCTGGCGCATCAGCAGGCCGTCACGCACCGAGAAGCTGAGGTTCACCGTCGACGCGTAGGCCTCCGAGACCGTCTGGCCGCGCAGGGGCCCGTAGACGCCGTTGTAGACGATGTCGTGCTCGGAGGGCACGAAGTACAAGGTGAGGAATACCCCCGTCACCAGCAGGACGATGAAGGAGTACAGCGCGATCTCGCCGAGCATGAAGGACCAGTGGTCCGGGAAGATCTTGTCGAGCAGGTGCCGCCCGCCCCGGGAGATGGCGAAGCGGTCGTCGACCCAGCCGTAGAGGCGCTCGACCGCCGACTCCTCGCGCCGTGCGGCGCGACCGTCGGCCTGCGCCGCGCTCACTTGTACATCACGTTCGAGCCACCCCGGTACCAGAACCCCGGCCCGATGGGCTCGAGGTAGTCGGACTGCGCTCTCAGATAGCCCTCGCCGTCGACGTACAGCGGCAGCTGCGGCAGGGGGCGCGGCGCGGGGCCGAAGACCGGGAAAGCCCCGTCCAGCACGTTGAACAGCGACTGGTGGCAGGGGCAGAGCAGCTGCTGGGTCAGCTTCTCGTACAGCCCGACCGGGCAGCCGGCGTGGGTGCAGACCTTCGAGTAGGCGAGGTAGCCGTCAGGGCCCCAGGTCTCCCGGCCCGGCTCGGTGACGACGTTGCCGGTCTGGGTGATCCTGAGGAGGATGGTCTGGGAGAAGGCGCCGCCGATGTCGTCGGGCGGGAAGACCGTGACGATCCCGCCGACGTCGAGGTCGTCCACGTGCACGAACTGGCCGTCGATCGTGGTGAGCCTCGAGCCCTTCCGCCACTTCGTGTGGTAAAGCGACTGGTCGGGCTTCGGGCCGAGCGAGCGGATCAGCGGGAAGGCGACGACGATGCCGAGGACCGCGCCCGCCGCCGCCATGAGCTTTGCGAGGAAGCCCCTCCGCTCGACGGCCACCTTGCCGCGCAGCGCGAAGTCGGCGACCATCTCCTCCCGCTCCGCCCGGGTCGTCGCCATCATCGGCCGCGACTCCTCGAAGGGCCCTCGGGGCATGAGGTACTTGCCCCAGTAGGTGAGGGCGAACCCGAAGGCCGCCAGGGCGACGCCGAGGGTCAGGCCGAGGACGAAGTTGTCCGCGTTCGTCCAGTAGGCGCCGCCGAAGGCCGCGAAGGACAGCAGCGACGCGCCGAAGGCGACGGCGACGACGCCCTCCGCCCGGCGCGGGTTGCGCGCCGCGACCTCGAACTGCGGCCCCCTGGCGGGAAGGCGCGCACCTTCGTGGCGCACCGCCTGGCCGGGGGCAGCGGTCGGTTCGCGGTCCTCAGGCATCCACGCCACCCTCCCCGCTCGACTGCACCGCGACCGGCACGCCGCCCTGCGCCGCCCCGACGGCGAGCCGCTCCCCGGGTCCCGCCGGCTCCCCGCCGCCCTGGCCGCCGCCGTGGCCGCCGCCGTGCCCCTCGTGCCGGTCTCGCTCGCCGATCCACAGGGCGATCAGCACGCAGGCCCCGACGCCGACGAACAGCCCGACGAAGCCCTCCGCGACCGGCCCCACCCCGCCGAGGCTCAGCCCGCCGGGCGAGTCGGGGTGCTCGATGTGGCGCGTGACGTAGTCGACCACATCGACGAGCTGCTGCTTCGAGATGACGAAGGAGTTGAAGGTGGGCATCGTGCCCGGCCCCGTGCGCACCGCCTCGGCGACCTGGGTCGGCGTGAGCCCGTGCAGCGGCGGCGCCGACAGCTCGCTCGAGAGCGCGTCGCCGGCCCCGGTGATGGTGTGGCAGGGCGCGCAGTTGAGCGCGAAGACGCTGAAGCCCTCGGCGGCGTTCGCCCCCTTCAGGTCCACCTTCGGGATCGGCAGCCCTCCGGGGGCGAGGGAGGCGACGTAGTTGGCGATCGCCTCGGTCTGCTGGCGGTCGAACTTCGACGGCTTGCGGATGGGCTCGATGGTCGGCTGGGCGAGCGGCATCCAGCCGCTCGAGACCCACAGGTCGACGACGGCGGCCCCGACGCCGCGCAGGTCCAGCCCGAGCTTGCTGCCCTGGGCGTCGATGCCGTGGCAGCTCGAGCAGTTCTCGTCGAACAGCGTCCTGCCGAGGGCGAGCTGGGCCGAGCGGCTCGGGGAGGTCTTGTCGACGAGGGCCGGCGCGGCGAGCCTGCCCGTCGAGCCGCCCCCCTGCGCCCCGGCGCCCCGGCCGTGCGGAGGGTAGAGCACCATCGCCAGCGCGGCCGCGGCGACGACCACGCCCGCGGGCGTCGCCGCCTGACGCAGCACCCGCAGGAGCACGCTCCCCGAGGAGCCCCTAGGAGAGGAGGAAGAGCGCACTGAACAGGCCGATCCAGACGATGTCGACGAAGTGCCAGTAGTAGCTCACTGCCTGGAACACCGGCGTCTCGCCCGGGTCCCCCTTGGGCCCCGAGAGCCGGCCGAGCAACGCCGCCATCGCGACGATCCCGAGCAGCACGTGCAGGCCGTGCAGCCCGGACATGATGTAGAAGAGCGAGCCGTAGGCGTTCGTCTGCGGCCGGAACGGGAGCGTCTTCCACTCATAGAGCTGGTTGCCGAGGAAGGCGGCCCCGAGGACCATGCTCGTCACGATCCAGGCCCGCGCCTTGCCACGCTCGCCGCGCTCTTGGGCCCAGACGCCGAACTGCATCGTCGGGCTCGACGCGAGCAGCACGATCGTGAAGATGAGCGCCTGGTAGGTGTCGAGCTTCGTGCCCGGCGGGGGCCAGACGGCGGCATGCGCCCGTATCGTGAAGAAGGCGGCGAACAGGCCGCTGAAGAACATGAACTCGCTGCCGAGCCAGATGATGACCCCGACCGCGAGGAGCTGGGGCCGCCGGACCTGGTGGGGGCCGGTGGGCGTGACACGCGACTCGACCGCCGCCACCTCGCTCACAGCCGTATTTCATACCGCACTCCCCGGTCCGCGGGCCAAACGCCTCCCCGCCGCCCGGCGGTAGGGTCGCGCCGTGGCCGGCTCCTCGGCGTTCCTGAAGGCCTGCAGGTCCGAGAGAGCGGACCGGGTGCCCGTCTGGTTCATGCGCCAGGCTGGACGGTCGCTGCCGGAGTACCGGCGGCTTCGCGGCGAGGGCAGCATCCTCGAGGCCGTCCGGCGGCCCGAGCTCGCCGCCGAGCTCACCCTCCAGCCGGTCCGCCGCTACGGCGTCGACGCCGCGATACTCTTCTCCGACATCCTCGTGCCGGTCGCCGCCCTGGGCGTCGGGCTCGACGTCGTGCCCGGACGCGGACCGGTGGTCCACGAGCCGTTCCGCTCCGCCGCGGACCTGGTCCGCCTCCGCCCGCTCGAGCCCGAGGTCGACCTGCCCTACGTCCTCGAGACGGTCCGGATCCTCGCGGCCGAGCTCGACGTCCCGCTCATCGGTTTCGCCGGGGCGCCCTTCACGGTCGCGAGCTACCTCGTCGAAGGGGGCGCCTCCCGAGACTACGCCCGCACCAAGGCCCTGATGCACGACGAGCCGGCGACCTGGCACGAGCTCGCCGGCCGCCTGGCCGAGATCGCCCTCGCCACGCTTCGCGCCCAGGTCGCCGCCGGCGCCGCAGCGGTGCAGCTCTTCGACTCCTGGGCGGGGGCGCTGAGCCGAGCCGACTACGAGCGGTTCGCACTGCCCTCGAGCCGCCGCGTCCTCCAGGGGCTCGCCGATCTCGGCGTGCCGAGGATCCACTTCGGCGTCTGCACCGGCGAGCTCCTCGACCTCATGGCCGGCGCCGGCGCCGAGGTCGTCGGGGTCGACTGGCGGGTGCCGCTCGACGCCGCCCGTCGCCGGGTCGGGCCCCGGCCGGCCCTCCAGGGCAACCTCGACCCCGCTCTCTGCCTCGCCGGCTTCGACGCGGCCGCCTCCGAGACGCGCCGGATCCTCTCAGAGGCCGGGGGGCGACCCGGGCACGTCTTCAACCTCGGCCACGGGGTCCTCCCCGGCACGGACCCCGACGTCCTCGCCCGGCTCGTCGAGCTCGTCCACGACGAGGGCCGGCCATGAGCCGGGCTGCCGCGGGCGGCAGAGCGCCGACCGGGGTGGTCGTCATGGACTACGGCACCCCCTCGAGCCCGGAGGAGCTCCTCGCCTACTACACCGACATCCGCCGGGGCCGCCCGCCCTCGGCGGAGCAGCTCGCCGACCTCCGGCGGCGCTACGACGCGATCGGCGGGGTCTCGCCGCTCGCCCGGTGCACGGCGGCCCAGGTCGCGGCCATCTCCTCGGCGCTCGAGACACTCGAGACGGGGGCCTTCCTTGTCGCCCACGGCTCGAAGCACTCGAGCCCTCGCATCGAGGACGCCGTCGACGCCCTCGCGGCGCAGGGCGCCGGGCGGATCGTCGGGCTGGTGCTGGCCCCGCACTACTCGAGGCTCAGCGTCGGCGACTACCTGGCCCGCGCCCGGGCACGCGCCGAGGCAGCCGGCCTTCCCTCGACGTTCGTCGAGAGCTGGCACAACGAGCCAGCCCTCGTCGAGGTGCTCGCCGAGCGGGTCACCGAGGCGTTCGCGTCGCTCCCTGCGCCCGCCGACGGGCGCAGGGCGCGCCCCGAGCTCGTCGTGACCGCGCACAGCCTGCCCTCGCGCATCCTCGAGGACGGCGACCCCTACCCGGACCAGCTCGCCGAGACCGCCGCCCTCGTCGCCGAGCGGGCGGGGGTCGCCCGCTGGCGCACCGGCTGGCAGAGCGCGGGGCGGACCCCGGAGAGCTGGCTCGGCCCCGACATCCTCGAGATCATCGCCCGCCTCGCCGACGAGGGCGTCACCTCCGTCGTCGTCTGCCCGGCAGGCTTCACCTCCGACCATCTCGAGGTGCGCTACGACCTCGACGTCGAGGCGAGCTCCCTGGCCCGCCGCCTCGGGCTGGGCTTCGCCAGGACCGAGTCGGTGAACGACGAGCCTCGCGTCGCTCGAGCCCTCGCCCTCCGGGTCGCCGCCGCTGCCGAAGAGGCCTGGCCCGAGACCTCGAGGGACCTTCGGTGACCGGCCGGCGGCGCGTCGTCGTCGTCGGCGGCGGCGTCGCCGGGCTCGCCGCCGCCCGGAGGCTCGCCTCCCGCCACGAGACGGTCCTGCTCGAGCGGGACGGCCGCCTCGGGGGCCGCCTGCGCACCGAGCAGTTCCGGGGGCGGCCGGTCGACGTCGGGCCGGACAGCTTCATCACTCGCAACGACGCCGCCGAGCGGCTGTGCCGCGAGCTCGGCCTCGCCGCCGAGCTCATCGAGCCGGCCACCACGAGCGCCGGGGTCCTCGCGCGAGGGCGGGTCCGCCCGCTGCCGTCCGGCCTCGTGCTCGGCGTGTCGACCGACATCGCCGCGCTGGCCCGCTCCGGCGTCGTGGGGCCACTCGCGGCGCTGCGCGCCGCCGCCGACCTGGTCCTGCCGCGCTCGGCCGCGACCGCCGCCCTCGCGGCCGAGGACGGCGGCGCCGACCCGACGGTCGCGGAGGTCATCCGCCCCCGGCTGGGGAGAGCAGTGCTCGAGGTCCTCGTCGACCCCCTCCTCGGCGGGATCAACGCCGGCGACTCCCACCGGCTGTCCTTCACCGCCGCCGCCCCGATGCTCGCGGCCTCGGTGGCCGGGAAGCGCAGCCTGATCCTCTCCCTGCGGCGGCGACCCCGCTCGGTTCCCGAGCTGCCGGGCCCGAGGAAGCCGGCGTTCCTCGGGCTCTCCGACGGCATCGAGACACTGGCGACGCGCCTCGGCGAGGAGTGCCTCAGGCTCGGGGTGGACGTCCGGACCGGGTCCGCCGCCGAGTGGCTGCGGCTCCGGCCCGCCGGTCGGGAGCCCCGCTGGGAGCTCGGTCTCGGCGGGGCGGTCCTGGAGGCCGACGCCCTCGTGCTCGCGCTCCCCGCGCCCGACTCGGCCCGGCTGCTCGAGGCCTCTGACGCCCGGCTCGCCGCCGAGTGTGCCGCCATCCCCTACGCCGGGGTCGTCACCGTCACGCTGGCCTGGCCGATGGGCTCGGTCCCGAAGGCGGTCTCCGCCCTGCCGATGAGCGGCGTGCTCGTCCCCCGATCGGCTCGCAACGTCGTCACCGCAGTCTCGTTCACCTCGAGAAAGTGGCCTCGCTCGGCGAACACCGGGGAGCTCGTCCTGCGGGTCTCGACCGGGCGCGACGGCGACGGGCGGGCGATCTCGCTCGACGACCACGACCTCGTCGAGCGGGTGCGGGCCGAGCTCGCCTCGATGCTCGGGATCGTCGCCGAGCCTGCCGAGGTGCTCGTCGCCCGGTACCCGGCGGCGCTGCCCCAGTACCTGAGCGGGCACCGCGCCCGGGTCGCCCGGATCGAGGAGGCCTCGGCCCGCCTCCCGGCCCTCGCGCTCGCCGGCGCCGCCTACGGCGGCATCGGCATCCCCTCCTGCATCTCGAGCGGCGAGCGGGCCGCGGCGAGCGTCGAGGCCGCGCTCGCCCGATGACGCCCGGCTCGCCTCGTCTCGGGCAGGCCGCGCCCGGGCGGAGGCGGCCGGCCCGCCGGCGCGCGCCTGCGTGGCTCGTCAGCTCCGGCCGGCTCGCGTCCTTCGCGCTTCCGCCGCTCCTCGGCGGCCTCGCCCTGGCCGCGTCGCTACCACCCCTCGGGCTGTGGCCCCTCGGACCAGTCGGCGTCGCCCTGCTCGCGTGGTCCTGCGCCGGCCGCCCCTGGCGCAGGCGCCTCGCCGCCGGCCTGCTCTTCGGCGCCGGCCAGCTCGGCGTCGGCGACGCCTGGGCGCTGCAGTTCACCGGAGCCGGCTACCTGGCCCTCGTCGCGTTCGAGGCGGCCTTCTTCGCCCTCGCCGCGGCGGCCTCGCCCTCCGGCCGGGGCCGAGTGCCGGCGCTTGCGGGCTGGCTCACCCTCGCGGAGTGGGCTCGGGACTCCTGGCCCTTCGGTGGCGCTCCGCTCGGCGGGATCGCGCTCGGCCAGACCTCCGGTCCGCTCCTCCAGCTCGCTCGCCTCGGCGGGCCCCTCCTCGTCGCCGGATCGGCCTTCCTCGCAGGCACGGCCCTGCAGGACCTGCTCGCCGGGGTGGCGGGACGGCTCCGGCGAGCAGGGCCCCGTCGCTCCGGGGCGACCGGGCTCGTCGCGTTCGGGATCCTGGCCCTCCTCGGGCTCGCCGGGGCGGCCGCCCCTGACGGCGGCCCGGCTCTCAGCCTGCTCCCCGTGGCCGCCGTCCAGGGAGGTGGGCCGAGAGGGCTGAGCGCCCTCGACGTCCCGGCCGCCGGGGTCCTCGCCGCCGAGCTGAGGGCGACGCACAACCTCGGCCCCGGCGCCCGTCTCGTCGTCTGGCCCGAGGATGTCGTGGCGCTCGACCGACCGCTCGCCGGCTCGCCGGAGGAGCACCTCCTCGAGCGGATCGCGTCGGCACGCCGAGCGACGCTCGTCGCGGGCGTGACGGAGCCGGCAGGCCCGGGCAAGTTCCGCAACGAGGCCGCGGTCTTCGGCCCCTCGGGTCGCCTGATCGGCACCTACGAGAAGGTGCACCCGGTGCCCTTCGGCGAGTACGTGCCGCTCCGAGGCCTGCTCGGCCACCTGGTCAGCTTCGCCGCGGTGCCCCTCGACGCCGTGTTCGGCCACGGGACGGGGATGATCGCCACGCCGGCAGGGCGGCTCGGCATCCTCATCTCCTACGAGACCTTCTTTGCCTCGAGGGGGCGCTCGGCCACCCGGGCCGGGGCGCAGCTGCTCCTCGTCCCGACCAACACCGCCTCCTACGCCACGGACCAGGTGCCTGCCCAGGAGCTCGCCGCCTCCCGGCTCCAGGCGGTCGCCGAAGGGCGGGACCTCGTCCAGTCGGCGACCGACGGCTACAGCGCGGTGATCGGCCCCTCGGGCCGGGTGCTCGAGCGCTCGGGCCTCGGCCGCGCCTCGGACCTGCGAGCGCTCGTCGCGCTGCGCTCAGGCCGGACGCTCTACGAGCGCCTCGGGGACTGGCCCGTGCTCGTCCTGGCGGCCACGGCGAGCGCGTCCGGGTGGCTCGAGGCGCTCTCGGCCCGCCGCCGGCGCCAGCGCCGGCTCGCCGCGAGCACCGGGGCGGAGAAGTCGACCCCCGGAGCCCCCGGCACGCCGGCAGGGGCACCCGCGACGGCGAGCTCGCCCGGGACGGCGCGGCCCGGGGCCGGCGCAGTCTCCTCGGGCGCCGGCGCACGCGAGCCCCTCGAGCCCTCCCCGAAGAGCACCTGGTTGAACAGCACGAACTTGCCGACCCAGATCACCCCGTAGGTGGCGATGTTCGTCCCGAGCACGACCACCGTCTCGAGGAAGTGGGAGTGCAGGTGGTCCCTGGCGGCTGCATCGGCGGCGCCGACCGCGATCGTGGAGAGCACCAGGCTCACGGCGGCGATCACCCAGAAGGGCACGACCTCCCGCCAGAGGTGAGAGCGGCCGGTCTTCCCCCAGGCCCAGGTCCGGTTGAGGTAGTAGGAGGGGAGCGTGGCCACCCCTGCGGCCAGCGCGTTCGACTCGGCGGCCGAGCCGACCTTGAGCACCCGGAAGAACAGGTAGAGGAGCACCTCGGTGATCACCGTCGAGATCACCGAGACCGCGCAGTAGCGCCAGAGCCTCGGGAACAGCGGGCTGCGGGGCAGGGCGACGAGCCGCTCGAACCAGCTCAGGCGAGGGCGCGCCCGGCGCGAGGAGTCCGGCGGCATCGGGGCGAAGTGTACCGTGTGCCCGATGGGCGCTCCGGTGGACGAGCTGCTCCACCTGCTCGATCTCGAGACGGTCGAGGTCGACCGCTACCGGGGCCGCAGCATCGACGAGGACCGCCTGCGCGTCTTCGGCGGCCAGGTCGCCGCCCAGGCGCTCGTCGCCGCCGGCAGGACCGTCGAGCGGGGTCGGGTCCACTCGCTCCACTCCTACTTCCTCCGGCCCGGCGACCCGCACCGCCCGATCCTGTACGAGGTGGACCGGATCCGCGACGGGCGGTCGTTCACCACCCGCCGGGTCGTCGCGATCCAGCGAGGCGAGGCGGTCTTCAACCTCCAGTGCTCGTTCCACGTCGAGGAGGACGGCCTCGTCCACGAGGACCCGCCGCCCGAGGCACCGGCGCCGGAGGGGCTCGCACCCCCCGGAGAGCCCGAGCGCGACACTCGCATGGCGCCTCGAGGCTTCCCGGAGCCTCATGGTCTCGAGGTCCGCTTCGTCACCGAGCTGCCCTGGACCCGAGACGGGGAGGCAGGCAGCCGCGAGCTGCTGTGGCTGCGAGCCGGCGGACCGCTCGGCGACGACCCGGTCGTCCACGCCGCGGTCGTGGTCTTCGCCTCGGACCTCACCCTGTTCGACTCGATCCTGCAGCGGCACGGCATCCCCCGAGGCGAGCCGAGCGTCGCCGGCGCGAGCCTGGACCACTGCATGTGGTTCCACCGGCCCCTTCGGGCCGACCGGTGGCTGCTGTACGAGCACCGCAGCCCGGTCGCCTACGGCGCTCGGGGGCTCGCCGTGGGCAGCCTGCACGACGTGGAGGGGCATCTCGTGGCGAGCGTCGTGCAGGAGGGGCTCGTGCGCCTGAGGCCGGGCTCGCCCTACCGGGCGCGCCTCGGGCACGCCGACGACGGCGCGACGGGCTCCGGAGAGGCGGCCGGGGCCGGGGGCCCCGCGGCCGGCACCGGCCCGGGGGGCGGCTAGAGGTGCCGGCCCCCTTCTACGCCGGCATGGCGGTCTTCTTCGTGCTGCTCGCCTCGCTCCTCGTCGCCGTGCTGCGCTTCTACCGCAAGCTCGGACGGCCCCGCCGGCGGCCCTGAGCGGGAGCGGCCCGAGAGCCTGAGCGGGAGCGGCCCGAGAGGGACGAGCGCGATCGGGCCGGGGCGCTCAGTGGCTGCCGCCCCGGCGGCTCTCCACGATGACCCCGATCAGCGCGGAGATCGCGAGGGTGAAGCCGAGCGTGGCCGTCCAGAAGCCGAAGACGAGGGACAGCGCGACCAAGAGCGCCGCCGCGCCGAACGTGAAGGGCCAGATGCTCGAGGAGGGGAAGACGCCGACGACGCTCCCTGCGGCGGAGGCCGGGGTCGCGTCGGGATCGTCCTCGGCGCGGCGGGTCATCCGCCGGGACCACCACAGGTAGTAGCTGCCGGGCACCAGGCCGAGGAGCCCGAACGCGGCGAGCATCACCGTGCCCCCGCCGGTCGTCCCGATGTACTGGCGGGGAAGGCCGGTCGCCCAGTAGATGAGGGCGATGACGAAGCCGAAGACCGCCAGGGCCAGCATGAGGTAGGACTCGTGCTTCACCGCTCCTCCCCCGCTCCCCGCTCGGTCGCGCCGGCCACGGCCCCCGCAGGCACCGGCTCCCCCTGCCTTCGGGCGCGGCGCTCCTCCTCGTACTTGTGCACCGTGTGCTCCGGGTGGTTGTAGTCCCAGACCGGCCGCTCCGAGCGGATCGGCGGCAGCCGGTAGAAGTTGTGGTGCGGCGGCGGCGAGGAGGTCGCCCACTCGAGCGTGTGGCCGTCCCAGGGGTTCGCCGAGGCCTGGATCGGCCGGCGCCAGGAGACGTAGACGTTGACGAGCATGATCGCGACCGCGACGAAGAGCAGGTAGGCGCCGACGGTCGAGATGCGGTTCAGCGTGGTCCAGCCGGTCGAGGCCGAGTACTCGGCGATGCGCCTCGGCATTCCGTGGAGCCCGAGCAGGTACTGGGGCATGAAGGTCACCCAGAACCCGACGAACATGAACCAGAAGCTCGCCTTGCCGAGGCTCTCGCGCAGCATCCTTCCGAACATCTTCGGGTACCAGTAGTAGAAGCCGGCGAAGCCGCCGAAGACCGCGGAGCCGAAGAGGACCTCGTGGAAGTGCGCCACGACGAAGTAGGTGTCGTGGGTGGCGAAGTCGATCGGAGGGGAGGCGAGGAAGATCCCCGTGACCCCGCCGAAGAGGAAGACGATGAGGAACCCGACGGCGAAGAGCATCGGGGTGTCGAACTTGAGCGAGCCCCGCCACATCGTCCCGATCCAGTTGAAGAACTTCAGGCCCGTCGGCACCGCGATCAGGTACGACATCAGGCTGAAGAAGGGCAGCAGGACGACGCCGGTCGTGAACATGTGGTGCGCCCAGACGCTCGTCGACAGCGCGGCGATGGAGATGGTGGCGAAGACCATCCCCCGGTAGCCGAAGACCGGCTTGCGGCTGAACACCGGCAGGACCTCGGTGACCATCCCGAAGTAGGGGAGGGCGAGGATGTAGACCTCCGGGTGGCCGAAGAACCAGAAGAGGTTCTGCCACAGCACCGGCACCCCCCCGCCGGACACCGAGTAGATGTGGGTGCCGAGGTGCCGGTCGCACCAGAGCATGACGACGGCCGCGGTGAGGACCGGGAAGGCGATCAGGATCAGCAGGCCCGTCACCATCATGTTCCAGGTGAAGATGGGCATGCGGAACATCGTCAGCCCCGGGGCGCGCAGGTAGAACACCGTCGTGATGATGTTCACTCCGGTGAAGATCGCCGAGAACCCCGTCAGGATGAGCGCGACGATCCACATGTCCGGCCCGGCGCCGGGAGAGTTGACGGCGTCGGACAGCGGCGCGTAGGCGACCCAGCCGAAGTCGGCCGCGCCGCCGACGGTGAAGAAGCCGAGCACCATCGTCGTGCCGCCGAACAGGTACAGCCAGTAGGACAGGGCGTTGAGGCGGGGGAACGCCATGTCCGGGGCGCCGATCTGCAGCGGGACGAAGAAGTTGGCCAGGCCGCCGAAGGCGAACGGCCCGGCGAAGAGGTAGAGCATCAGGCTGCCGTGCATCGTGAACAGCTCGTTGTAGGTGTGCTGGCTCACGATGGTGTTGTCCGGCGAGGCGAGCTGGGTCCGCATGAGGACCGCGAAGATCCCCGCGAGGCAGAAGAAGGCGAGCGAGGTGATCATGTAGCTCTTGCCGATCACCTTGTGGTCCGTCGAGGTGATCCACTTGAGGATCCCCGTCGGGCCGTGCTCCTCCTCCGGGTGGCCGGCGAGCGCCGGCCGCTCAGCGATCAGCGTCATGACCCCGCTCCTCGCTCTGCGCTGGACGTCTCGACGGCCGCCCGCCCTCCGGCGGCCGTTGTCGTTGCCGCGGTGGTCTTCGCCGCCACCGGGCCGGCGGCGGCGGCCTGGCTCGACTGCTCGGAGGCGAGCCAGGCGGTGAACTTCGGCGCCGGCAGCACCCGCACGCTGAAGAGCATCTCGGAGTGGTACAGCCCGCAGTAGGTGGAGCACTGCCCCCGGTAGACACCGGGGCGCGTCGGGGTGAAGTCGAAGCGGTTCGTCACGCCCGGCTGGGCGAGGCGGCTGAAGTTGAACTCCGGCACGTAGAAGCCGTGGACCACGTCCGCCGAGTTGAGCACGATGCGCGTCGTCTCCCCGAGGGGGATCACGAGCTGCGGGTACTGCTTGGAGGTCGCAGGCTGGGCCAGCAGCCGCGGCTCGGCCGACGTCTCGATGCGCACGCCCTGCGCACGGCCCTGGGGCGAGTAGTAGCTGAACCGCCACCCCCACCGGTAGGCGAGGACGTGGACGATCTCCGCCGGGTGGCTCGAGACGGCGTCGATCTCGTTCTCCGTGACGACGGTGAAGGCGAAGATCCCGGCGACGATGAGGATCGGGATCGTCGTGTAGACGATCTCGATCGGCAGGTTCTCGTGGAACTGCCTCGGCATCTGGTCGCCGCTGCGGCGCCGGTAGCGGGCGAGCGCGAAGAAGATGAGCCCCCAGACGATCGCGGCGACGACGAGCCCGGCGATCATCAAGCCGACCCACAGCTTGAACTCGTCGTGCCCCTGGGTCGTCGCCCCCCGGAAGGCGCCGAAGGTCGGCGCCTGGCAGCCCCCGAGGATGAGCGCGCCGCCGGCGACCGCGAGCAGGGGGACGAGACGGCGGCGGATCGGCCTCCTCGGCGCCGGCCGTGGCCCGTCCGTCACCGGGCGAGCAGGGAGGACGCGACGGCGCGCCGTGTGTGGGGCCACGCGCCCGAGATTAGCGAGCGCCCCGGCGGGGGGGCCAACCGGCGGCGGGGGGCGATCGGGCGGCGGATCGGCGTGCCAGGCCCGATCGCTCCGGGCTCAGCCCGCCGCTCGGGACCCCTGGCCGCCTCGCTCGCGTGCCGCCCGTCGGGCCGCCCCGGCGGCGAGGCCGAGACCCCGGAAACCGGCACGCGCCACCCGGCCCGCGGCGGGCGCGAGCTGCCTCCCGGCCGCCGAGGCGATCGAAGACGCCCTGCTCGCCGCCGACCCGAAGCTCGCGACCGGCTCGGCTGGCCGCCGGGCGCCACCCGGTGCCACGGAGTAGGTCGTGCCCCGCTCGACTCTCAGGAGCACGAGCGCGACGAGCTCGGCGAGCACGACGCCGAGGAGGTGGAGCTGTGAGTGGAACAGCAGCGGCGAGAGCGCGAGCAGGGCGAGGAGCACGAGGTCGAGGACGTGGTGCGCCCTCGGCGAGAGCGCCCGGAAGGCGCCGAGGCGGCTCCGGGTGCACGCGGCGAGCAGCACCAGCGCGATCCCGGTGGAGGCCAGCAGCAGCAGGCTTGCCCCCGGGGCGCGCAGGCCGCCGGCGATCAGGGCGGCGGCGAGGACGTACTCGGCAAGGACGTGGTAGGTGAAGGCGACGCGCCGCCTCGGCGACGCGCGCCACCCTCGCCCGACGCGCCCCGCGTGATCGCTCACGGCGAGCGCCGGCGCGCGGTCGTCAGCTGCCGCTCGACTCCTTCGGGGTCTCGACCGCCTGCGCCGCCTGCGCCGCCTGCCCTGGGCGCTCGCCCTGCTCGAGTCCCTTCTTGAACTCGTGTGACGCGCTCCCGAGCCCGCGTGCCAGCTTCGGCAGCTGCGAGCCGCCGAAGAGCAGCACGACGACGACGACGGCGATGACGATCAGCCCGTCCGGGCCGAAGATCTCTGCGAGCACGGAACCGGACACTAGCGCTCCTCTCCCCCCCGCGCTCCTCAGTCTACGCCGACCTGCCCTCGGCGGTGCCCCGCGCCCTGGGCCCGCTCGGGCGAGTAGCGCTGGGCGCGGCGGACGACCAGTCGGGAGATGCCGATCAGCGCGAGCACGACGACGATGATGAGCAGGGAGGCGTCGAAGGCCAGCGCGCGCACCGCCGTCGAGGGGTCGTCGTAGAAGGACCAGGTCGCGTACGTGAGGTAGCCGACCGGCTGGTGGAGGAGCGCACCGGTGGGATAGCCGTTCGACCAGAACGCCGTGTAGATGAGCGGAGCCGTCTCTCCGACGGAGATCGCGAGGGCGATGATGATCCCCGTCGCGATCCCCGGCACGGCGGATCGCAGGACGACGGTCCGCAGCACCCGAGTCCTCGCCATCCCGAGCGCCTCTCCGCCCTCCCGGTAGGCGAGGGGGACCTGGCCGAGGGCCAGCTCGGTCGACTTCGCCACGTAGGGCACCACCAGCACCGAGAGGACGATGAGCCCGGCGAGCAACGAGAAGCCCCAGTGCAGCCCGACCACCAGCGCCTCGTAGCCGACGTAGCCGAGCACGATCGAGGGCACGCCGGAGAGCACCTCCGACGCGCCGCGCAGCACCGCGCTGCGCCAGTTCGGCCGTGCGATCTCGGAGAGGTAGATACCGGCACCGAGGCCCACGACGCCGGCGAGGACGCCGACGCCGAGCATGATGGCGAAGGTCCCGACGATGGCGTTCGACAGCCCGCCGCCGGCCCCCGTCGAGCGAGTCCACAGCACGCTCCACCGCCAGCCGGGGACGGCCTTTTCCACGACCTCGACGAGCACCCAGACGACCGGCGCGACGACCAGGGCCAGGGCGAGGCCGCACGCCGACCACAACGCCCGGTCGGCGAGGCGCCGTCGCCGGGCGATCGCCGCCGAGCCCGTCCCACCCGATGGACCGAAGCGGTCGCCGCCCCACCCCTCGCGTCCCGAGACCGGGACGGTCCCCGCCGCCATGCTCAGAAACCGGCCCCGATCGGCAGCGCGGCCCCCCGGGCGGCGCGCCGCACCAGGAGGCGGGCGCCGACGTTCACGAGGAGCGTCAGCAGCGCGAGGACGAGCGCCGCCTCGGCGAGCGTGCGCACGGCGAGGCCGGTCGGGTCCCCTTCGGCGGAGTCGAGCAGGGAGACGATGGTCGCGGCGATAGTCGTCATCCCCCCGTAGATGTTCGTCGCGCTCTGCAGCACGCTCCCGGAGACGAGGGCGATCGCGATCGTCTCGCCGAGCGCTCGGCCGAGCCCGAGGATCACCGCCCCGAGGACGCCGGTGCGCACCCAGCGCACCTGCACGGTCCGGAAGACCTCCGCCTGGGTCATGCCGAGCGCGACGGCACCCTCCTTCGTCGCCTCCGGCACCTGCCTGAGCAGGTCTCGGCTGGTCGCGGCGATGATCGGGACGATCATGCAGGCGAGCACGAGCCCACCGCTCAGCAGGCCGAGGCCGTGGCCGACGTTGCCCCGGAAGATGTCGAAGGGCGGGACGTTCGGGAGGTGGGCGAGGATCGGGTAGACGTCTCTCGCCAGCCAGGGCCCGAACGCGAGGACGCCCCACAGGCCGAAGACGACGCTCGGTATCCCGGCGAGGACCTCGAGGCAGAAGCCGACGGCGCCGGCGAGGCGGGCCGGGAGCTTCTCGACGACGAGCACCGCGGCGCCCACGGCCAAGGGGAAGGCGACGACGATCGCGATGGCCGAGGACTCGAGGGTCCCGATGATCAAGGGGAAGGCGCCGTAGCTCGCGCCGGCGGGGTGGAGCACGCCCCCCGTGCGCACCGGCTGCCCGTAGTAGTCGCCAGGTCGCCAGGCGCTCCCGACGAGGAAGTGCCACCCGTTGAAGCGGATCGCCGGGAGCGCCTCGAAGACGAGGATGGCGACCGTGGCGGCGAGGGCGCCGAGGGGAACGACCGCGCTCGTCGCGGTCGCCGCCGCGAGCGCCCGCTCGCCGAGGAGGCGGCCCCGTGACCGCCGACCGGTGGTCCCTGCCACGAGGCCGCCCCGCTCCACGCCTGCCTGGTCCTATCTCGCCCGGCTGCGGCCTAGGAGACCTTGCCGAGCAGCGACATCGCGACCTCGATCGCCGAGGGCGAGAGCGCCTGGAAGTAGACCGGCCCGAGGAACCTGCCCGAGGAGCCGTAACGAGGGTCCATTCCCCAGGCGAGGAAGGACTTCACCGCTTGGGCCGTCGAGGCGCTCTTCTGGTGCTCGTTCACGATCGCGTACTCGAAGTTGACGATCGGGTAGCCGTCCTTGGCGGCAGGCGAGCTCGAGTCGATGAGCGACAGCGCGGCGTTCGCCGGCAGGCTCGTGTAGGAGGCCACCTCGGCGGCGATCGCCTTGTGCGTCGGGAGCTCGTAGTTGCCGTCGCCGTTGAGGATCTGGGCGTAGCCGAGCCCGTCCTTGATCGCCTCGTTGAGGTAGCTCACCCCGATGTAGGCGATGCAGCCCGGCGTGGCCTTGCAGCCCGTCTCCATGCCCTGGTTGCCCTGCTCGGCGAGGGCCGCCGGGTTGCTCGGCCACTGCACCGACGTGTTCGGGCCGCCCTGGCTCGCGACCCAGCCCTTCGGGTCCTGGGCATCCTGGTAGGAGGTGAACAGGAACGTGTCGCCGCTCCCGTCGGAGCGGTGCAGCGGGACGATCGTCTCGTCCGGGAGCTTGACACCGGGATTGAGGGCCTTGATGGCGCTCGAGTCCCAGTTGGTGACCTTCCCGGCGTAGATGTCGTTCAGCAGGGTCCCGTCGATCTTCAGGTGCGTCGTGCTCGGGATGCCCTTGACGTTGTAGTCGATCTGCTGCGCGGAGACGTCGACGGGGATATTGAGCAGCGTCTTCGGGTCCGTCGGCGGCAGGTAGGCGTCGGAGGCGCCGATCTGCACGGCCCCGTCGAGCGCCTCTGACTGCCCCGTGCCCGAGCCGGTCCCGGCGGTCGTCACCGAGATGTTCGAGTGCAGCTTGTCGTAGGCCGCCGCCCACTTGCTGATCAGCGGGTACAGCAGCGTCGAGCCGGTCTCGAGGAGGGAGACCTTCGAGCTTGGCGGCGTCTCGAGCGCGCTCAGCTGCTTCTCCACCGCCGGGTAGGTGAGCGTGGTCCCGCTCGACTTCGCCCGGGCGGTCGAGGCGCCCGCGGGCAGGGCCGTGGCGCCGGCGAGCGCGAGGGTCCCGGCGAGCGCCGCCCCCATCGCCGCGGCGGCACCCCTGGGCCGCCGGGCCGCCTGCCGCTCGGCGGCCTTCGCGTGTGTAAGTCCGGCTAGTTGCATCTCAGCCATTGCTCCTTTGACCTGCCCGCCGGGGCGGGCGTCGGGTGGGCAGTTGCGCGTGGGCCCCGTCCGTCTCGGGCGCCCCCTGTGTTGCGCGCCGGCGCGCCTTCAGCGCTCGGCGCCCGGGTCGACCTCGCCACCGAGGTAGCGGGCCGTCTCGGCTCTCCTGGGCCGCTCGAAGAGCTCGGCCGTCGGGCCGACCTCGACGAGGCGGCCCTGGTAGAAGAAGATCGTGTAGTCCGAGAGCCGGCGCGCCTGGGCGAGGTCGTGGGTGACGATCACCGCGGTGCGCGCCGGGGTGAGCCTGCGCACGAGCTCCTCGACCGCCTCGGTGGAGCGGGGGTCGAGCGAGGAGGTCGGCTCGTCGAGGAGCAGGACCTCCGGCTCCACGGCGAGGGCCCGGGCGAGGCAGAGTAGCTGCTGCTGGCCGCCGGAGAGCCGGAAGGGCGAGTCGTGCATCCGGTCGGCCACCGCGCTCCACAGTCCGACCTCGGCGAGCTTGGTCTCGGCGATGTCCCTGAGCTGCGAGCGCTTCGCCAGGCGGTGCGCCCGGACGCCCGCCACGACGTTGTCGGCGATCGACATGGGGAACGGGTTCGGCCGCTGGAAGACCATGCCGACCCGGCGGCGCAGCACGAGGGGGTCGACGTCGCGCCCGTGGACGTCCTGGCCGTCGAGGAGGATCAGCCCCTCCCTCCAGTAGCCGCGCACGCGGTCGTTCATCCGGTTGAGCGAGCGCAGGAAGGTCGTCTTGCCCGAGCCCGACGGGCCGACGAGGGCCGTGATGGAGCCAGCGGGCATGTCGACGGTGATGTCCTCCATCACCGTCGTCCTCCCGAAGCCCAGCCGGACGTCCTTCGCCGACATCACGACTCTCGGGCCGACCGGGGCCGCCGTCGGCGCCGGACCCGCGAGCGAGGCCCGTGCGGATCTTGCGTCCTCGGTCATCGTCGCGAGGCGCTCCTCCCGGTAGTCGGCAGGTCCCATACGCGGCCAGACCGTAGACCTACGACCTGAACTGCAAAGAAACGGCACGCGACCGGGCGGTGACCTAGAGGTGAATCCTTTCGGGCCACGTCCTCTCGCCGCCCGGGGGTCCGCCGGCTCGCGCCCCCGGTGGGACCGGCCGGGTCGCGGCGGCTCGGGCCGCGCTCATGCTCGGGCCGCCAAGCGGCGCAGCGCCGGGTCCGAGTAGAAGGGGCGGAGGCGGAGGCGGGCCGGGGGGAGGTGCCCGTAGAGCAGGACCGCCTCGCCGGGGACGAGGCAGCGCAGCGTCTCGGCCGGGGCAAGCCGCCGGGTCGCCACGCTGCTGGTCGTGCTCGACCGGCCCTCGGCGTCGAGGGTCGTGGAGGTGACGGCGTGCTCCTCCTCGCCGATCAGCCGGCTGGCCTGCTCGAGGGTCGCCGGGTCGGCGATGCCCGGGCAGTAGAGCTTCGCCCGGTGGTTGTTGACCACGGTCGGGGCTCGAGCGCCGTAGCGCGCCTCGACCTGGGCGAGGTCCTGCCAGACGGTGACGAGCTGCACGCCGTGCGAGGCCGCCGTCGCCGCGAGGACGTCGAGCGAGGCGAGCGGGGCGACGTTCGCCGCCTCGTCGAGGACGATCAGCAGCGGCGGCTCGAGCGGCCGGCCCCTCCGAGACGCCAGAGTGAGCGCCTCCTCGACGACCTGGCGGACGATCGCCACGAACACCGACTGCAGGCGCTCCTGCTCGTGGGAGGGAGCGACGAGGTAGGCGGTGTGCCACCCGCCGTCGAGCAGCGCCGAGGGGTCGAGCTCATGGCGCTCGCAGCTCGCCTCGACGAGCGGGTCGGCGTAGGCGGCGAGGACGGTCTCGGCTGTCGTGTAGACCGAGCTGCGCTGGCGCTCCTCGCGCGAGAAGCTCGCCTCCGCGGCGCGCAGCGCCTCGGGCACCCCGGCGAGCTCGAGGGCGGTCGTCACCTCCTCGGTCTCCTGGGTGTCCACCCACCGCACGACGTCCGCCATCGACCGACCGGCGCTCGCCGCCGCGAACAGCAGCGGCGCGAGCAGCTTCTCGGCCGTCGAGTACCAGAACGCGGCGTCGTCCAGGCCCCCTGCTCGGGCCACCCCGCACAGGCCGGCGGCGACCTTGCGAGCCCCCTGCCAGGTCCTCGACGCGGCGAGCGGCGACCACCCCGAGCCCCGGTGGGGCGTCACGCCGACCGGGTCGAACACGTGCACCCGGCCGAGCTCGCTGCGCCTGGCGTGGCTGTCGCGCACGAGGTCGGTCTTCACGCTCGTCGCGAGCACCGGCCCCTCCCACTCGAGAAGGGCGGGGATAGCGAGCCCGCTCGTCTTGCCCGACTGCGTCGGCCCGACGACGAGGAGCGACTGGCCACGCTCGCAGGCGACGAGGCGGCCGCCGGCCCGCCCGAGGACGAGCCGGCCGCCGCCGGCACGCCGCACCTCGAGCGGCGAGAGCTCCCTCCTCGCTGCCCACCCGCCGCCCCTTCCGCCCGCCCCGGCGCCGCCCGAGCCGGGGCGCCTCCCGCCGCCTCGTCGTCTCGCCGAGGCGCCCCAAAGTCGCCGCAGGCCGGTGGCGGCGCAGGCGAGGAGCAGCCAGAGCAGGGCGAGCGACGCGTAGAACAGGACCGCCCCGGGGACATCGGCTCGGGCCGAGGCCGGCCACCCGAGCCGGGGCGCCCGGGGGTGGCCGAGCACGCCGAGCAGGAGCGACGGCGCCTCCCTCAGCGGCACCGGCGGCCAGCGGCGGCCGGAGAGAAGGGCCGAGAGCCCGCCGGCGAGCCAGAACGACACGCCGAGGGCCGCCGAGCCGAGCACGGCGGCGCACAGCGCTCGCTCGCCTCTGGAGAAGCCCGGGCGGCCCCCACCGGGCGCGGGCTCCCGGCGCGCCGGGCTCACCGGCCGAGGAGCCGGGCGTCGGTGTCGACGAGCACCCGCTCCGCCGGCGAAAGCCGGTGCTCGACGAGGAAGGAGCGTCCGGCGACGCGCCACAGGGCCACCCCTCGGCCAAGCGCGCCGAGGGCGCGGGTCTCGGCGGCCGACAGGCCCAGGGCGGCGGCGACGCCCGGTAGCTCCGCAGGGGGCTGGGCGTAGCAGACGATCGTCTCGGAGTCGGCGGCGAGGCCCTCGGCGAGCCGGGCGGTCTCGCTCCCGGCAGGCCCGGAGGCGGCGAGGTCCGAGACCCGGTGGACGACCGCGAGGTTGGCGACGCCCCGGGCCCTTGCGAGCTTCCAGGACGCCTGGAGCCACCTGGCGACGGCGGGGTTGGACAGCACCGCCCAGGCCTCGTCGACGACGAGGAACGTCCTTTGCGCGCCCCTGCTCGCGACGGCGGCCTGCAGGGCGCTGGCGGCGCAGGTGACGAGGACGCCGAGCGCCGGGGAGTGGTAGACGGCCGAGAGGTCGAGCACGAGCGCGTCGGCGGCGAGGTCGAGTCCCGGGCTCGTCGGGCCGTCGAACATCCCCCGCAGCTCGCCGTGCACGAGGCGCCGAAGCTCGAGCGCGAGGTCCAGCGTCGCCCCGGCGAGCGGCCCGGCACCGATGCCGGCGCCCGCGGCAGCGCCGGGCGACGGCGAGAGCAGCGCCTCGACGACGGCGGGGATGGTCGGTGCGCACCGCCGGGCGACCTCCTCGAGCGCCAGCTCGAGGCCGACGTGCTCCACCGGGGTCAGGGGGCGCCCGAGGGCGGCGGCGCCGATCGCGGCGAGGAGCTCCAGGCGCCGGCGGCCGGCCCCGTCCCCCGAGGCCGGGCCGCCGGGTGCCGAGGCGCCTCGAGCCGGCTCCGCGGCGCCCTCCGCCGGCCCGCCCCCGGGCGGGCGCGGCAGCGCTGCGTCCGGCACGACCTCGAGCGGGTTCAGCCGAAGGCTCCCCCCTGGACGCAGCGCGACTGGCGCGACCCCGAGCGCCTCGGCCAGGGGCCCGTACTCGCCCTTCGGGTCGAGCACGACGACTCGACGGCCGAAGGCCGCCTGGCGGTAGAGGTAGGTCTTCACGAGGGCGCTCTTGCCCCTGCCGATCTGGCCGAGCACGAGCATGTTCGGGTTCGTGAGCGCACCGGCCGCGTAGAGCTCGAAGGGGTCGTGGACGAAGACACCGCCGTGCAGGTCCCGGCCGACGAGCACCCCCCGGGCGGGGAGCTGGCGGCTCGAGGCGAAGGGGTAGGCGGCGCCGAGCTGGGCGGTCGTCGCCTCGTGCGGCGGGACCCTCATCCGCACCCCCGGCCGAGCGGCAGCGTGAGCAGCAGCGAGTCGCCCTGCGCCCCGTAGAGCCGGCGCAGCTCGAGCCTCGAGAGGGCGGCCGCCTGCTCGACCCGGGCGCAGGCCGCCTCGAGCCGGTCCGGGTCGGCCACGGTCACGGTCACATAGCCCGAGAACCGGAAGAAGGCGTGGCCGTCCGCGAGCTCCGCCTCGCGCTGGAGCACCGCCTCGTGCTCCCGGCTGCGCCGGGCGGAGACGGCGAAGCCGTGGCGGCGGCGCAGCTCGGCGTCGGCGACCGCGGAGGTGCGGGCGTGCTCGGCCGTGCGGACGGCACGAAGCGGCGGGACGGCGGCCATGACGACCGAGACCGACCGCCGCTCGTCGCAGCCGACGAGCAGGGGCAGGAGGAAGTCGCTCGCCACCTCTGCCCTCGGCCACTCGGCGATCCAATAGGTGGCATGCCAGGTCCCGTCGGTGCGCACCCGGGACCAGGAGACCTCGACGGCGACGGGCCAGGCCCACGCCGCCGGCGCGGCGGTCGGGAAGGCGTCGAAGCTCCTGCGCAGCAGGGTCTGCAGCCCCGTGCGCGACAGCACCCCCTCGACGGGCACCGCGGCGTCCCGGCAGCACCGGTCGAGACGAGCCACCTCCTCGGCGAGCCCGGCAGGTCCCCCGGCCGAGGACGACCCCCGCAGGGTGCAGGCGAGGTAGAGCTCGTGCCGCAGGAACCCCGAGGCCTCGGCCTCGAGCAGCTCCTGGTAGGAGCGCATCGCAGGCCCTCCGGGCGCGCCCTCTTTCTCGAGATGGCGGGCGAGCGCCTCGCCCCGGTCCGGCACCGTGCGCTCGATCCACTGGAGGCGATGGACCGGGGCGCCCGAGCGCGCCGCGGCGGCGAGCACGCCCGACCAGGCCGCGACCCGCTGCGCCCGCTCCTCCTCGCCGAGCAAGGCGAAAGAGCTCGACCCGAGCGAGAGCACCGCTGTCCAGGTGCCCGAGCGCCGGTCGTGGAGGGCGCCGAACGCCCCTCGCACCCCCGGCCCTTCGACCTCCGCGACCGCGAGGGGGGCCAGGGGCCCCGGGGGCCGCGGCAAGCGGGCGGGCGGGCGGCCCTCGATGACCGCCCGCCGGCGCCCGAGCAGGAGCGCGGCAAGGTAGCGGGCGGCGAGCGGCGCCCACTCCTCGACGCTGCGACCGCGCACCGGCCAGGCGACGACGGCGAGGGCGAGGAGCGTCAGGCCGGCCGCCGACGCCACCCCGGCCGTGCCGCCGAGCGCGCGCAGCAGGCCGAGGGCGGCGAGCAGCGCGCCCCAGACGACGGCGACCTGGCCGCCTCTCGCTCCCGCGAGCAGGCCCCGACGATCCCTGGGGCCGAAGCGGTAGCGGGGCGGCTCGCTCATCGCGGCGGCTGCTCGGGCTCGAGGCGCCGACGCATCTCGGGGACGTGGCGCTGGACCTCGGGGCTCGAGTACGAGACGACCACCGGCCCGCCCGGCTCGTCGACGACCGGCGCGCCGGCGGACGCGCCGCCGGGCGCGCCACGGGAGCCCCCTCCGGGGCCGGTCGGCGGCTGCGGGCCGGCCGGGCCGCCGCCGTCGAGGCCGGCGCCGCCCGAGTCGCCCGGGTAGGCCCCGCCTCGGGCCATGCGCACGGCGGCGATGCGCTCGGGCCGGGCCAGGGCGGCGGCGCCGAGCGCCTCGACGTCCCGCGCCGTCCGGTAGGCGCGCAGGGCGAGCCCCTCGAACTGCAGCAGCGCGCCGGCCTCGACCATCGGGACGAGCCTGAGCAGGCTGAAGGGCGCGAGCACCGCGAGCAGCAGCAGCGCGACCCCCTCGACCAGCGAGGACAACCCGTCGCCTGAGGCCACGGTGATCGCCGAGAGCGCGAGGACCCCGCAGATGACCACCTTGGAGAGCACCAGCGCGGCGATCGTCTCCCCGAGGCGCCGCGCCCAGTGCGCCGTCGCCGGCCAGACGAGCCCGGCGAGCGCCAAGGGCAGGAACAGCGTCGCCGCGGCGACCGCCGCCGAGCGGACCACGAGCTCGAACCACAGCATCAGGGCGATCGCCGCGAGCAGGACGGCGAGGACGAGCGCCCCGAAACCGCCGATCGAGGCCGCCCCGCCGCCCGCCGCGACGGCGCCGAGGCCGACGACGACCGCCCCGACGATGCGGTCGACCGGGCGACCGGCCGAGGCGAGCAGGGCGTTCCCGGCCTCGTCCGCGGCGCGCAGGGCGAGGGAGACGAGCTGGACGGCGATCGCGGCGAGCAGGACCGCCACCGGCAGCCGGACGAGGGCGGCCCTCAGCAGGGCGCCGACGTCCTGGCGGACGACCGCCTGGACCGCCGCCAGGACGAGCAGCGGGAGCGACAGCGCCGCGCCGAGCGCGAGGACGACCTCGAGCTCGGGCGCGATCGAGCGGCCGAGGTCGGGGACCGTGGTGCTCGTGAGCACGGCGCCGACCGCACGGAGCACCGCGCCGGCCCCCTCGGCGACCCAGCCGACGACGATCCCGAGGGCCTCGTCGACGACGGAGCGGACGAGAGAGGAGCCGAGGCCGAGGACCGACGCGGCAAGCTGGGGAGCGGGCATCGACTGGCGCCGGGGGACGTGGTGAGGCGGACGGAGGGCTCGGCCTATGGGTGCACGCTCGTTCCCTGGTTGAACAGGAAGTTGAGCAGGGCTGGCGCCGCGCCGATGACCAGGGCGGCGGCACCGGAGACGAGGACGGCCCGCCGGCCGTTCGTCGTGTGCTGGTAGTTGTTGGTGTGCGAGCCGACCGCCCAGGTCGCCGCGCCGACCACAAGGCCGACGAGGCAGAGCACGAGGCCCCACCAGCCGATCCCGTTCGTCAGCGTCTGGATGACGTTCGAGCCGGGCAGGGCCGAGTCGCTCGGGGTCAGCGTCAGGGTCGTCGACGCGGCGAGGACTCGGACCGCAGACGGCAACGCGCCAAGGGGCACCCTGCACCTCCTCTTGTCGCCCGCGCTGCCACGCGGGGCTGGGACGACGGACGCGAGGCAGCCTGGCCGGCCCGGCTCCCGCGGCAGCTACCGGCCGCCTGGAGGAGCTCCGGACGCGCCCGGCCGCGACGGATCGCCGTGCCGAGCTGCAATGCTGTGCACGTGGACCTCCTCCCCCTCCTCCGGTGCTAGGGACGGCGCAGCTCCCTGCCTACGGGATCGCCGCGATCGCCGCCGGCGCGCTCGTCCTCGCCGGCGCCGCCTACACCCTCGGCGCCCGACGGCCGCTGCGCTCGCTGCGGGAGCGGCTGAGCTCGGTCGCCAGCCGGCTCGGCGCCGAGACCGCCTCGCCCGAGCCGAGGCGCGTCGACGAGCTGATCGGCCTCGTCGAGCGGGCCACCGAGCGGGCCTCGGAGACCGTCGCCGTCGCGAGCGATGACGCGATGCGGCTCAGGAGGGCGTTCGACACCCTCTCCCAGGCGGTCATCGTCTGTGACGAGCACGGGAAGCCCGTCTTCCGCAACGCCCGGGCGATGCTGCTGATGGGCGGGCGGCACGGCGACGCGCTCGCGGTCCAGGCGGTCGACGAGCTCCTCGCCTCGACCGCCCCCGGCACGACGGAGGAGCGGACGCTCGAGCTCTACGGCCCTCCTCGCCGGACGCTCGCGGTCCGCACGACGAGCCTCGACAACGGCCAGCGCGCCCTCGGGATCATCGCGGTGATCGAGGACATCTCCGAGCGGCGGCGCCTCGAGGAGGTGCGGCGCGACTTCGTCGCCAACGTGAGCCACGAGCTGAAGACGCCCATGGGCGCGCTCGGCCTGCTCGCGGAGACCCTGCTCTCGGAGACCGAGCCCGAGGTCTCCCGCCGCCTCGCCGAGCGCATCCACACCGAGGCGTTTCGGGTCTCGCGGATCATCGACGACCTCCTCGACCTGACCCGCATCGAGAGCGAGGAGTCCCCGCCGAGAGAGCCCGTGCTCGTCAACCTCGTCATGGCGGAGGCCACCGAGCGGGTGCGAGCCGCGGCGGAGCAGCGCAACGTCAAGGTCGAGGTCGAGGAGCCCTCGCCGCCCGTCGCCGTGCTCGGCGACCGACGCCAGCTGACCTCGGCCGTCTACAACCTGCTCGAGAACGCGGTGAAGTTCTCCTACGAGGGCGGCGCCGTCTCGATGAGCGGGCGTGCGGAGGGCGACGACGTCGTGATCACGGTGACGGACCACGGCATCGGCATACCCGCCCGTGACCTCGAGCGCGTCTTCGAGCGCTTCTACCGAGTCGACCACGGCCGCAGCCGCCTGACGGGAGGGACCGGGCTCGGCCTCGCGATCGTCCGGCACGTCGCCCAGAACCACCACGGGTCGGTGGCCGTGGAGTCCCGGGAGGGAGAAGGGGCTACGTTTACCCTGGTGCTTCCCTTGCAGGGTCGGGCCGAGGGATGAGCCCCCCCGCCGTCGAGCGGCGCGGCCCCCAGCGATCAGGGCCAGCAGGTCAGGCCTCGGGGGGCCGCCTGCCGGGGCAGCGGCCGGCGGGGCCAGTGGCCACCGAAGACGAGCTCGACGCTGGCAGGGGCCGGCAGGAGCGGCGCGTCCAGGTCCTGCTCGCCGAGGACGAGGAGTCCTTCGTCGAGGCCCTCGTCATCGGCCTGGACCGCGAGGGCTTCGCCGTCACCGTTGCCCGCGACGGCGCGGAGGCCCTGCGGCGCTTCGAGGCGAGCCCGCCCGACCTCGTGCTGCTCGACGTGATGCTGCCGAAGATCTCCGGGCTCGACGTGTGCCGGTCGATCCGGGCCCGCTCGAGCGTCCCGATCATCATGGTGACGGCGAAGTCGAGCGAGATCGACACCGTCGTCGGCCTCGAGGTCGGCGCGGACGACTACGTCGCGAAGCCCTACCGCCTGCGAGAGCTCGTCTCCCGCATGCGCGCCGTCCTCCGGCGCGTGCCCAAGGAGCCCGCACGCGGCGGCCCGGCGCCGTCCGAGCCGCGGCTCCCCGCCTTCGAGCCGCCGAGCTCGGTGCTCGAGGTCGGCGAGGTCCGGCTCGACCCCGAGCGCCACGAGTGCACCGTGCGCGGCCAGGAGGTCCAGCTCCCGCTGAAGGAGTTCGACCTGCTCGAGGCGCTGCTGTCCAACGCCGGGCGGGTCGTCACCCGGGACGCGCTGATCGACCGGGTCTGGGGGAGCGATTACGTGGGGGACACCAAGACCCTCGACGTCCACGTCAAGAGGCTCCGCTCCCGGATCGAGGCCGACCCGGCGAGGCCGGTGCTCATCACGACGATCCGGGGCCTCGGCTACCGGTTCGAGGCCCCCCGCCCGCGCCGGTAGCCTCGGCCGGGTGCCGGCGATCGAGGTCGAGGGTCTTCAGGTCCGCTACGGAGCCACCCTCGCCGTCGACGGCGTCTCCTTCAGCGTCGGCTCGGGAGAGGTCGTGGCCCTCCTCGGCCCGAACGGCGCCGGCAAGACCTCGACGGTCGAGACGCTGGAGGGCTACCGGCGCCCGAGCGCCGGCCGGGTGCGGGTCCTCGGCCTCGACCCCGTCGCCGACCGGAGGTCGCTCGTCGCCCGCATCGGGGTGATGCTCCAGGAGGGCGGGAGCTACCCCGTGCTCAGCCCCGAGCGCTCGCTGCGCCTGTTCGCCTCCTACTACGACGCCCCCCGCGACCCCGAGGAGCTGCTCGAGCTGACGGGCCTCACCGCCGTCGCCCGGCGCCCCGCCCGGCGCCTGTCCGGCGGCGAGCGCCAGCGACTCTCCCTCGCCCTCGCCCTCGTCGGGCGGCCCCGCGTGGCCTTCCTCGACGAGCCGACGGCCGGCGTCGACCCCGCCGGGCGCCTCGTCGTGCGGGAGATCATCGGGTCCCTGCGCGCCGAGGGTGTCGCGGTCCTGCTCACGACCCACGAGCTGGCCGAGGCGGAGCGGCTCGCCGACAGGGTCGTCATCGTCGACCGCGGCCGGGTCGTCGCCGCGGCGAGGCCGGCGGAGCTGGTCAGGACGGGCGAGGAGATCCGCTTCGGGGCCCCGGCCCGGATCGACGTCGCCGAGCTGGGCAGGGCCCTCGGCACGACCGTCTCGGAGCTCTCCCCCGGCGAGTACCGGGTCGCCGCGGCCGCCACCCCGGCAAGGGTCGCCGCGCTGACGGCGTGGCTCGCCGAGCACGACCTCCCCCTCGCCGACCTGCGGGCCGGGCGCCAGACGCTGGAGGACGCCTTCCTGCGGCTCACGGGCCACGAGGGCTCGCCATGACGGCCCCAAGGTCCCGGGCGCTGTACGCCCAGGCGGTCGAGGAGGTCCGCATGACCCTGGAGCACGGGGAGCGGCTGCTCGTGACCTTCGTCATCCCCCTCGCCGGCCTCCTGCTGTTCTCCGAGGTGCCGATCGTCTCGACGGGGAGCCAACCGAGGGTGCAGTTCTTCGCGCCGAGCGTCCTCGCCTTGGCGGTCGTCTCGACGGCCATGGTCAACCTCGGGATATCCACGGGCTTCGAGCGGGGCTGGGGCGTGCTGAAGCGCCTCGGAGCGACGCCGCTCGGACCCGTCCGCCTCCTCTTGGCGAAGATCCTCGCCGTCCTCGCCGTCGAGGTCCTCCAGGCCGCAGTGCTCGGCGGCGTCGCCGCAGGGCTCGGCTGGCGGCCCCACGGGCCCGTCGGGGAGGCGGTCGGCGCCGCGGCGCTCGGCACGGTCGCCTTCGCCGGGATCGGGTTCCTGCTCGCCGGGACCCTGCGCGCCGAGGCGACCCTGGCGGTCACCAACACGCTCTACGTCGTGTTCCTCGGCATCAGCGGGATCATGTTCCCCCTGGGACAGCTCCGGGGGTTCGCGCCCGTCGCCCGGCTGCTCCCCGCTGCGGCGCTCGCGGACCTCCTCCACCCCGCCCTCGACGCCGGCGGCCGGGTCCCGGTGGAGGGCTGGGTGGTCCTCGCGATCTGGGCCCTGGTCGCGCCGTCGGTCGCCGCGGCGACGTTCCGCTTCGACTGACCGGGGCCTCACCCGCCCGGCCGCGCCCTCGGCGGGCGCCGGGGCGCGCCGGCGGGCGGCATGCCGGCGGGCGTACCTACGATTGTCGGTCGTGCGACCCGTGACGCCGCTCTCCCCGAGCAGGGTGAGCCCGCTGCTGTTCCGTCGCCTCGCGCTCGCCTCCGCCGCCTGCTACGCGCTGCTCGTCGTGACCGGAGGCGCCGTGCGGCTCACCGGCTCGGGCCTCGGCTGCCTCGACTGGCCGACCTGCTCCCAATCCCACATCACCCCGGCGGTGTCGTTCCACCCGCTCGTCGAGTTCTCGAACCGGATGGTGAGCGTCGTCGTGACCGTGGTCTCGATCGCGACGTTCCTTTCGGCCCTCGCACCACGGGTGCGCCGCCGCGACCTCGTCTGGCTCTCCTCCGGCCTCCTCGCGGGCCTGGCGGGCCAGATCGTCATCGGGGGGATCGTCGTCCTCACCAAGCTCAACCCCTACTGGGTCGCCCTCCACTTCCTGCTCACCCTGGCGATCCTCGCCGACGCGATCGTGCTCTACGAGCACGCGGCCCGAGGCGACCGAGTCGTCGGGCACCTCGTCGGGCCGGAGCTGAGATGGCTCGTGCGCCTGCTGCTGGCGACGATCACCGCGCTCGTCATGGCCGGCACGACCGTGACCGGCAGCGGCCCACACGCCGGCGGACCCGGCGCCCAGCGCATCCAGCTCCCGTTCCGGGACCTCGCCGAGCTGCACGCCGACGTCGCGCTGTTCCTCATCGGGCTCACCCTGGCGACGCTGTTCGCGCTCCGCCAGGCCCGCGCGCCCGGGAGCGTGCAGCGGCGGGCGAGGACCTTCCTCGAGATCCTCTTCGTCCAGGGCTCACTCGGCTACACCCAGTACTTCCTCCACGACAACGCCCTCGTCGTCGGGTTCCACCTCGCAGGGGCGACGGCCGCCTGGACGGCGATCATCCTCCTCTACCTCGGCCTGCAGCGCCGCGAGGCCAGCGTCCCGGTGCCGCGGCACGCCGGGGAGGCGACGCTCGAGCGCTCCGAGGCGCTCGCCGCCCTTGCCGGGAGCCTGGGCGATGCCGGCTAGCGCAGGCTCGGCCGCGCCGACCGTCGAGAGGGTTGCCGAGGAGGTCGCCGGCGCCGAGTCGGCCACCCGAGAGGAGCGACCCTGGCTCGTCGTCGTCTGGAACGACCCGATCAACCTGATGTCCTACGTGACCTACGTGTTCCAGAAGCTCTTCGGCTACAGCCGGGAGCGAGCGACGAAGCTCATGCTCGACGTCCACACCAAGGGGCGGGCGGTCGTCTCGTCCGGCCCACGCGAGCAGGCGGAGAACGACGTCGCCCGCCTGCACCGCCACGGCCTGTGGGCGACGATGGAGCAGCCGGAGTGACCGGCTCGCGACCACCCCGGCCGCGATGAGCCCCCGGCGGAGGATCTCCCGCTCCCGGCGCGGCGGCTACGACCTTCGCCTCCCTCCCGGCGAGCGGGCGCTCCTGGCGGCGTTGCCGGGGCAGCTCGGGCACCTGCTCGGCGAGATGGCGCGTGACGGCGGGGCGCCGCCCGACGCGCTGCGACGCCTGTTCCCCGTGGCCTACGCCCGGGACGAGCTGGCCGAGGCGACCTACGAGGCGATCATGCGGCGCGAGCTGCTCGAGCACCACCAGGAGGCGCTCGAGGTGCTCGCCCGCACGAGCACGGCCGAGCACCTCGACGAGGATCAGGCGGCGAGCTGGCTCGCGGCCGTGAACGACCTCCGACTCGTCCTCGGGACCTCGCTCGGGGTGACCGAGGAGGCGGCCCCCCCGGACGAGTCCGACCCGGCCTTCTCCGACTGGGTCTACTACAGCTACCTGTCCTACCTGCAGGGCGAGCTGATCGACGCCCTCTCCGAGGCGCTCCCGCCGCCGGTGCCCGGCGCCGACGACGCGGTCCCCGAGGATCCCTGGGGCGAGCCTCCGGGCGACCTGCGCTGGGACGGGACGCCTCGTCCCCCCGGGCCGTGACCCCGAGACGGGCGCGGAAGGGACCGCCGGCGGCGGGCGCCGACCTGCCCGGGCGCCCCGACGAGGCGCAGCCCGAGGAGACCTGGCCCGAGGGGAGGCAGGGCCCTCCCCGAGTCGTCGCGCTGATGGGCTCCGGCGAGCTCTCGCCGACGATGGTCAAGGTGCACCGGTCCCTGCTCGAGCACCTCGGCCCCGGGCCGGTGCCGGCCCTCCTGCTCGACACGCCCTTCGGGTTCCAGGAGAACGCCCGCGAGCTGCAGGCGAAGGTGGTCGCCTACTTCCGTGAGCACCTGCAGACGGCGATCGAGCCGGCGTCTCTCGGACGGCCTCCCCGGGGCCCGCGCTCGAGCGGGCAGGGCGGCGCGCGCCCGGACCCGGTCCCCGGGGCGGCGGCGCCGGTCGAGCCCGGGCCGCTCGCCGACGACCCGTTCGCCGCCGAGTTGCTCACCTCGAAGCTGAGAGGCGCCCGCTACGTCTTCTCCGGCCCCGGCAGCCCGACCTACGCGCTGCGGCGATGGCGCCCGAGCGTCGTCCCCGCCCTGCTCAAGGAGAAGCTCACCCGTGGAGGCGCCGTCTGCTTCGCCAGCGCTGCGGCGCTCACCCTCGGCGCGTTCACCGTCCCGGTCTATGAGATCTACAAGGTCGGCGAGGACCCCCACTGGACGGAGGGCCTCGACGTCCTCGGTGCGGTCGGCCTGCACGTCGCAGTCGTCCCCCACTACAACAACAACGAGGGCGGCACCCACGACACTCGCTTTTGCTACCTCGGGGCGCGCCGACTCGAGGTCCTCGAGGCAGCGCTGCCCGCCGACCACTTCGTGCTCGGCGTGGACGAGCACACGGCCTGCGTCATCGACCTCTCCGCCCGCTCGGTCGCCGTCGAAGGCCTGGGGGTCGTGACCGTGCGCCGGGCGGGTCGCTCGACGACCTACCCGGCCGGCAGCAGGGTCGACCTCGACCAGGTCCTCGAGGCGGCGTACTCCGGGCCGCCGGCGGCAGGGACGGCCCCGGCCGGGCAGGGCCCCCGGCCCGGCCCGGACGCCGGCGTCGACGCCCCGACCGGCGCCGGCTCGGTGACCGGCACCGGCGAGGGCGGGAATGGGCCTGCCGCCGCCCGCGGCCTCGCCACCTCGCCCCTGCTCGACTCGGTGCACGAGCAGGAGGAGGCGTTCGCCGCGGCCCTCGGGCGGCGGGACGCCGGCTCGGCCGTCGCCGCCGTGCTCGCCGTCGAGCAGCTCCTCGCCGACTGGTCCACCGACATCCCCCAGGAGGACGAGCTCGAACGGGCCCGGGCAAGCCTCCGGGCGATGGTCGTCGAGCTCGGCCACCTGGCAGCCGAGGGGCTGCGTGACCCGCGTGAGGCCCTCGGTCCCTACCTCGAGCTGCTGGTCCGGGCCCGACGGCTCGCCCGGGAGGGCGGCAGGTACGAGGAGGCCGACGACCTGCGCGGGCGCCTCGCCCACCTCGGCGTCGAGCTGAGGGACCACCCCGGCGGCACGGAGTGGCTCCTTCGGTCGCCCAAGGGCTGATCAGGCGTCGGAGGTGACGACGGCGAGGAGGAAGCCGTCGTAGCCCTTGACGCCCACGGTCTGCAGGGCCGTCGCGCTGACCCGGGGCTCGGAGGCCACGGCCTCGAACAGCCGCCTCGTGCCGACGACGTCCGGGTCGCCGCCGTCCTCCTCGAGGACCCGGCCCTGGCGGACGACGTTGTCGACGACGATCAGGCTCCCCCGCCGGGCCATTCGGAGCGCCCATTCGAAGTAGTCGGCGTTGTGCGCCTTGTCGGCGTCGATGAAGACGAGGTCGAACGGGCCGGCGCCCTCGGCGGCGAGCCTTGGGAGCGCCTCGAGCGCCGGCCCGACACGCACCTCGACGACCTCCTTCAGCCCGGCCCTCGCGAGGTTCGCCCGGGCGACCTCGGCGTGCCGCTCCTCGACCTCCAGGCTGACCAGGTGCCCTCCGGGCTCGAGCGCCCGGGCGAGCCAGATCGTGCTGTAGCCGCCGAGCGTGCCGATCTCGAGCACCCTGCGCGCCCGGACCGCACGGGCGAGGAGCTCCAGGAGCTTCCCCTGGTTGGGCGCGACGTTGATCCCGGGCAGGCCGGCCTCGGCGGCGGCCGCCAGCGCGGCGTCGAGCGCCGAGTCGGGCCGGACCAGTTGCCCGACGATGTAGCCGTCGACCGCCTCCCACGCCGCGGGCACCGCTTCCTCGCCCATCCCAGGCCTCCTCGCCTCGCTCGCCGCTCGCCGGCCAGCTCTCGGCGCTGCGCCCAAGGGCACGACCGCTGTCCGGCTCCACCCGGTCTCTCCAGCCCCGACAGGTCCGGTGCCGGACGCCCGGCGGCCGGCCTGCGCCCGCCGGAGCCCGGCGGGTCCACCCGAACCCAATGGAGCCCCGCGGAGCCAAACCGACGGGCTCTCCCGGTCCCCGCCTTGGGTCGTGGCGCCGCGGGGCGCCGGGACCGACGGTAGCGCAGGACGGCGCCGGCCGGGACGGCTGGTAGCCTCTTCGCGGCCGTGGCTCGCACCGGGCTGGCCGGTGCCGGAGCAGCAAGCCGCCTGCACGCCTGCCCCCATCGTCTAGCGGCCGAGGACGTCGCCCTTTCAAGGCGGAAACACGGGTCCGAATCCCGTTGGGGGTACTGGGTTTGAACTTCGCGCGTTGCCTCGACTTGGCGGGATGACGTTCAAACCTCGAACATGCCAAACGATCAATGGCGTAGGCTCTCGGCGGCCAAGTTCGGTCAGAGACGCGTCATAGGTGCTTGCGTGGAGTCAGCGCCCGAAGCCGGGGTTGCGACGACCGTTGTCCACGCCACTCCAGGCTTGCTGATGTTAGGGAGCCGAGGCCAGAGTGAGGGCGTCTGCAGGGAAGCTCAAGGTCGTCGTTTCGAGGATCTCGCCTGATGCCCCATGAACGGGGACTTCTACCATGACGAACGGTTTGGCGGGGGGGCCGTAAACCTCGCGCACGGTGCCGATGAGATGGTCGACGCCCCAAGGAACGTCGACCTTGTCTCCCGGCTTCAGGCCGGTAGTGCTCGGCGTGCTCTTCACCATGGTGTCGAGCCGTTCGTTAGCTGGGCAATGTGAGCGGACAACACCCCATCCATCGTAGCGGCCAGCGCGTTCAACGCACGGCGCCATTTCTTGACCGTGGCCAGCGTGGGTGGCTGGCCTTCCTTCTCCAGCTGGGCCAGATCAGTGGGCAGCGAATGGACGATGGCATTGCGGGCGCGATTGAGCAGCTCAAGCTGTTGCTGGCGTCCGGTTGTTCTCGCGTCACGCTTGGTGAGTTCTGGCCACCAGTCGATGCCGAATCGGCCGAAATCGGATCCAAGTGCGCTCGGCCGTGCGTTGCCACGATCTAACTGACGGTTCAGTACGAGTGATCGCTGCACGACGTTGACCATCGGACCGCTCGCGCCGGCGGCGATTGCCTGAGATCCAAGGTCGTGAAGCTCGCGCGCGAAACCCTGGAACTCTGCGGCAAGGCGCAGGATGAGCGCCCAGTTGAGTTGCTCGGTCTGCCAGCGTCGTCCGGCAGCACTACCACCGATCCGTTGGTGAGCAGCGACCAGCTCGTCGAGTCGCGCCGCCCGTTCCTGCTGCCAGCCGTTCAGTGCACTGGAACTCATCGACGTGGAGGCTATTGGGTCGCCGTGACGGTTGCGCGAGCTGAACTGTCCGGGCCTGTTTCGGTTGCCTCGGGGTACTCGACAGAGGTTGCCCGCGATCAGGCCGACTGCGCCCGTCGTCTTCTCGCCGGCCGGCGCGCAACGCCCTGGCGTCGCAGGCAAGTCCAGATCGTGCCCTCCGAGACGCCGAGCCGCTCGCCGACCTCGGCGAGCGTCAGCCCGTCGACGTACAGCTCCGCCGCGATCTGGACCTGCTCGTCGGTTAGGCCGCGTCGTGATAGCTCGATCCCGGCGCGGACGAGATGTCGGATCACGGTCTCGCGATGCAGCCCGGCTTGCTCGGATAGCTCTCCGATCGTCGCCCCAGCCTTGTAGCTCTCGGCCAGAGTGGCCGCTTGGGACGGAGTGACCGAGGTTTGACCCGACTTCCGAAGATGCGAGACACACGACAGGCCCAGAAATGGACGTTGAGCTGGGCGAACGGGCGCGCGGCGACCGGGTGGTCGTGTTACTACGCGAGGCGCTGAGCTGGGACTACGCGGCGG
>JAJYNS010000015.1 GCA_021786195.1 Actinomycetes bacterium
CCGGGCCAGCGTGCGATCCTCGCCGCCCTCGGCATCGCCGAGCCGGCCCAGTTCCAGGACTTCGTGCTTCCCGAGCCCGCCGCGTAGTCCCAGCTCAGCGCCTCGCGTAGTAACACGACCACCCGGTCGCCGCGCGCCCGTTCGCCCAGCTCAACGTCCATTTCTGGGCCTGTCGTGTGTCTCGCATCTTCGGAAGTCGGGTCTGGCCGCGCTGCTCTGATGCCGCGACGGACCGGCGGCCGGCCGCGCGTTCTGTGGCGGTGGCACTCCCGCGGCGGACCGGTGTGCTCGCTCGGGTCCTCGATGGTCTCGTCGGCTCGGCCGATGGCTACGGCGTCGGCATGTCGCCGCAGTCTGCATCGCCGAGGACGGCCAGGGCGCGCTCCACGGCGTGGCGGGCCCGGGTGAGCTGCCGCTCGAGCTCGGGTCGACGAGCCTCCCCCGCCTCGACGGCACGGCGCAGCTCCTCGTAGGCGAGGTCGCCGAGGCGCTCGGCGACAGCGCGCAGCTCGGCACGGACCTCGTCGAGGCGCTCGTTCGGGGAGGCGCTCATCGCGGAAGGGGGCCTGATCGCCCGCGGGAGCAAAGAGCCAACGGCGCCGGCCTCACGCCAGGGCGACGGTTCCGGGGCGGAGCGGCGCCGGCAGGTCGGTCCAGCCCTCGAGGTAGCGGTCGACCGCCGAGGCAGCCGAGCGTCCCTCGGCGATCGCCCAGACGACGAGGCTTTGGCCCCGAGCGGCGTCCCCGCAGGCGAAGACCTTCTCGCGGCTCGTCATGAAGGACGGGTCGACGGCGATGTTGCCCCGGGGGTCGAGCTCGAGGTCGAGGTCTGCGACCACACCGGAGCGCTCCGGCCCGAGGAAGCCGAGGGCGAGCAGGACGAGCTGGCAGCCGATCTCGAGCGGCGCCCCTCCTGTCGGCTGGAAGCTCACCCGGCCGTCGACGCGCACCTGCTCGACGGGCTCGGCGCGCAGCGCACCCACCGCGCCGGTCCCGTCGTCGACGAGCTCGCTCGTCGCGAGCGAGTAAAGGCGCTCTCCCCCCTCCTCGTGGGCGGCGGCGAGACGCAGGATGACCGGCCAGGTCGGCCAGGGGTTCGTCTCGGCTCGCGTCGTCGGCGGCTCGGGGAGGATCTCGATCTGGCGCACCGAGCGGGCGCCCTGGCGGTGCACCGTGCCGAGGCAGTCCGCGCCGGTGTCGCCTCCGCCGAGGATGACGACATCCTTGCCCGCCGCGGTGATCGGCGCGGCGGTGATCGTCCCCTCGCAGGCGAGGTTCGACCCCTTCAGGTAGTCCATCGCGAAGTGGACCCCGGCGAGCTGCCTGCCGGGGACCTCGAGGTCCCGGGGGCGCGTCGACCCGACGGCGAGGACGACGGCGTCGAAGCGGTCGACGAGCTCGTCGGCTCCGACAACCGAGGCGTCGGGCGCCGAGGCGCCGCCGATTTCTTCGGGGCCGGCGGACCCGACGAAGGTCCGGGTCCGAAAGACCGTCCCCTCCGCGGCCATCTGGGCGAGCCGGCGGTCGATGACCGCCTTCTCGAGCTTGAACTCCGGGACGCCGTAGCGGACGAGCCCGCCGATGCGCTCGGCGCGTTCGTAGACGACGACCTCGTGGCCGGCTCGCGTGAGCTGCTGGGCGCAGGCCAGGCCCGCGGGCCCGGACCCGACGACGGCGACTCGCTTCCCCGTCCTCGCCGACGGCATGACCGGCTCGAGCCCGCGGCCTGCCGCCCACTCGGCGAGCTCGAGCTCGACCTGCTTGATGAGGACCGGCTCGGAGTTGATCCCGAGCACGCAGGAGCCCTCGCAGGGGGCGGGGCAGAGCCGCCCGGTCACCTCGGGGAAGTTGTTCGTCGCGTGCAGGCGCTCGGCCGCCTCGGCCATGCGGTCCTTGGCGACGAGGTCGTTCCACTCGGGGATGAGGTTGCCGAGCGGGCAGCCCTCGTGGCAGAAGGGGATGCCGCAGTCCATGCAGCGAGACGCCTGGACGGTGAGCTCGCTCTTCGGGAAGGGCTCGTAGACCTCGCGCCAGTCCCGGACTCGGACCTCGACCGGACGGCGGGAGGGGCCCTTTCGTCCGTAGCGGAGGAACCCTCTCGGGTCACCCATGGGCGGCCGCCATGATCGCCTCCTCGACCGGCACGCCGCGCTCGCGAGCGAGCCGGGTCGCCTCGAGCACCCGCTTGTAGTCCTTCGGCATCACCTTGACACACGCCTGCAGCGCCGCCTCGAGGTCTGCGAGCAGCCGGGCGGCGACCGTCGAGCCGGTCGCCGCGAGATGGCGCCTGAGCAGGTCGGCGACGGACTCGAAGTCCGCCTCGTCGAGGGGCTCGAGGTCCACCATGGCGGTGTTGCACCGGCCGGGGAAGACGCCGTCGGCGTCGTAGACGTAGGCGACGCCGCCGGACATCCCGGCCGCGAAGTTGCGCCCCGTCGGGCCGATCACGAGCACCCGGCCCCCCGTCATGTACTCGCACCCGTGGTCGCCGACGCCCTCGACGACGGCTGTGGCGCCCGAGTTGCGGACGCAGAAGCGCTCCCCCACCTGACCTCGGATGAACAGCTCCCCGCCGGTCGCGCCGTAGGCGACGACGTTGCCGGCGATGACGTTCTCCTCCGCCGCGAAGGGCGAGTCCTCCGGCGGCCTGACGACGATCCGCCCTCCCGAGAGACCCTTGGCGAGGTAGTCGTTGGCGTCGCCGAGCAAGGTGAGCTCGACGCCCCTCGGCAGGAACGCGCCGAAGCTCTGGCCCGCCGAGCCGCGGAAGGTGCAGGAGATCGTCCCCTCGGGCAGCCCCGCCCCGCCGAAGCGACGGGTGACCTCGTAGCCGAGCATCGTGCCGACGGTGCGGTTGGTGTTGGCGATCCTGCGCTCGATGCGGACCTTCTCGCCGCGCTCGAGCGCCGGCGCCGCCTGGGCGATGAGCTCGTTGTCGAGCGCCTTGTCCAGCCCGTGGTCCTGGGCGATGCGCTGGTGCAGCGCACAGTCCCCCCGCGCCGGGCGCACCGGCGAGAGCAGGGGCGAGAGATCGAGGCCGGACGCCTTGTAGTGCTCGGCGGCCCGCTTGGTGTCGAGCGACTCGACGTGGCCGATCGCCTCCTCCAGGCTCCGGAATCCGAGCGCGGCGAGATGCTCGCGCACCTCCTCGGCGAGGAAGGTGAAGAAGGCCTCGACGAACTCCGGCCGCCCGGTGAAGCGCTTGCGGAGCTCGGGGTTCTGGGTCGCGATGCCGACGGGGCAGGTGTCGAGGTGGCAGACGCGCATCATCACGCAGCCCGAGACGACGAGCGGAGCCGTCGCAAAGCCGAACTCCTCCGCGCCGAGCAGGGCCGCCACGACGACGTCGCGACCGGTCTTGAGCTGGCCGTCCACCTGGACGACGATGCGGTCCCTGAGCCCGTTGCGCACGAGGGTCTGCTGGGTCTCGGCCAGGCCGAGCTCCCAGGGCGCGCCGGCGTGCTTGATCGAGGTGAGCGGCGCGGCACCGGTGCCCCCGTCCTCGCCGGAGATCAGCACCACGTCGGCATGGGCCTTCGCCACCCCGGCGGCGACGGTCCCGACGCCGACCTCGGCGACGAGCTTGACGTGGATACGAGCCCGAGGGTTCGCGTTCTTCAGGTCGTGGATCAGCTGGGCGAGGTCCTCGATCGAGTAGATGTCGTGGTGCGGAGGGGGCGAGATCAGCCCCACGCCCGGCGTCGAGTGCCGGGTCTTCGCGATCCAGGGGTAGACCTTGTGGCCGGGAAGCTGGCCGCCCTCGCCCGGCTTGGCCCCCTGGGCCATCTTGATCTGGATGTCGTCGGCGTTGACCAGGTACTCGCTCGTCACGCCGAAGCGCCCGGAGGCGACCTGCTTGACGGCGCTGCGGCGAGAGTCGCCGTTCGGGTCGGGCACGAACCGCTCGGGGTCCTCTCCCCCCTCGCCGGTGTTCGACTTGCCCCCGAGGCGGTTCATCGCGACGGCGAGGGTCTCGTGGGCCTCGGCCGAGATCGAGCCGTAGGACATCGCGCCGGTGGCGAAGCGCTTCAGGATCTCCGATGCAGGCTCGACCTCGGAGATCGGGACCGCCGGGCGGACGGCGTCGTCGCCAGTGCGCAGGCGCAGCAGGCCCCGGAGCGTCGCGAGCTTCTCGGACTGGTCGTCGACGAGGCTCGTGTACTCCTTGAAGATGTCGTAGCGCCGGGCTCGGGTCGAGTGCTGCAGCTTGAACACGGTCTTCGGGTTGAACAGGTGGTGCTCGCCCTCCCTGCGCCACTGGTACTCGCCGCCGACCGCGATCTCGCGGTGGGCGAGCTCGCTCTCTCGCTCCAGCCAGGCGAGGTGGTGCCTCGCCGCCACCTCGGCCGCCAAGGCGTCGAGGTCGGCGCCGCCGATCTTGGACGAGGTCCCGGTGAAGTAGCGGTCGACGACGCTGCGGGCGAGGCCGACCGCTTCGAAGACCTGGGCACCGGTGTAGGAGGCGATGGTCGAGATGCCCATCTTCGACATCACCTTGAGCACCCCCTTGCCGGCCGCGTGGATGTAGTTGCGCACGGCATGCCGGGCGGTGAGCCCTCCGAGCTCGCCGCGGTCGGCCATCTCGGCCACGACGTCCAGGGCGAGGTAGGGGTTGACAGCCGCCGCGCCGTAGCCGACCAGCAGTGCCATGTGGTGGACCTCGCGCGCTTCGCCGGTCTCGACGACGAGCCCGGTGCGAGTGCGCGCCCGCGCCCGCACGAGGTGGTGATGGACCGCCGCGGTGAGCAACAGCGAGGGGATGGGCGCGAGCTCCCGAGTGGAGTTGCGGTCGGACAGCACGACGATGTTCACGCCCCGCCCGATGGCGGCGAGGACCTCGGCACAGACGCGCTCGACCGCCTCCTCGAGCGCCTTGCCCCCGCCGTCCACCTCGTAGAGCCCGTCGATCGCGAAGGCGGAGAAGCCGGGGGTCTCGCCGTGCTCGTTCACGTAGAGGAGCTTGGCGAGGTCCTCGTTGGCGATGACGGGGAACTCGAGGACGATCTGCCGGCAGGACTCCGGGCCGGGGTCGAGCAGGTTGCGCTCCGGGCCGATGGTCGCCGAGAGCGAGGTGACGAGCTCCTCGCGTATCGCGTCGAGCGGAGGGTTCGTCACCTGGGCGAACAGCTCGCTGAAGTAGTCGAACAGCAGCCTCGGCCGGGAGGACAGGACGGCGATCGGGGCGTCGTTGCCCATCGAGCCGATCGGCTCGGCACCGGTCTGCGCCATCGGTCCGAGGATCATCCGGAGCTCCTCGGCTGAGTAGCCGAAGAGCCGCTCGTGGCGGACGAGGGAGGAGTGCTGGGGGACGAGCATCTCGCGTGGCGGGAGGTCGCCCAGCTGCACGAGGCCGCTCGAGAGCCACTCGGCGTAGGGCCGCTCGGCGGCGAGGGAGGCTTTGACCTCGGCGTCCTCGACGATCCTTCCGGCCTGGGTGTCGACGAGGAAGATCCTCCCCGGGCGCAGGCGGCCCTTCTCGACCACCCGGGAGGGGTCGATGTCGAGCACTCCGACCTCCGAGGCGAGCACGACGAGCCCGTCGTCGGTCACCCAGTAGCGGGCCGGGCGCAGCCCGTTGCGGTCGAGCATGGCGCCGACAAGGGTCCCGTCGGTGAACGCGACCACCGCCGGCCCGTCCCACGGCTCCATCAGGCAGCTGTGGTAGCGGTAGAAGGCCCGGCGCGCCTCGTCCATCTCGGCGTGGTTCTCCCAGGCCTCGGGGATCATCATCAGCATCGCGTGCGGCAGCGATCGCCCCGCCATGTGCAGCAGCTCGAGCACCTCGTCGAAGGCGGCGGAGTCGCTCGCGCCGTCGGCGACGATCGGGAACAGGCGCGAGAGGTCCCCGGGGATGAGGTCGCTCCGCAACAGCGCCTCTCTGGCGCGCATCCAGTTCTTGTTGCCGGCAACGGTGTTGATCTCGCCGTTGTGGGCGATGAGCCGGTAGGGGTGCGCGAGGGGCCAGGAGGGGAAGGTGTTGGTCGAGAAGCGAGAGTGGACGAGTGCGACCTTCGACCTGCAGCGCTCGTCGGTGAGGTCGGGGAAGAAGTGCCGGAGCTGCTCGGTGGCGAGCATCCCCTTGTAGACAAAGGTACGGGTGGACAGTGACGGGAAGTAGCACCCCGGCACGGTCCGCTCGGCGCGCTTTCTCACGACGAAGGCGAGCCGCTCGAGGACCTCCCCCGACGCGTTCGCGAATGGCCCGGCCGGGTCCGGGCCGAGGAAGACCTGCATGAAGGACGGCGCGACCTGGCGGGCGGCCGGACCCGCCACCTCGGGCACGACGGGCAGGGCGCGCCAGCCGAGGACGCTCACGCCCTCCTCGGCGCAGATCGCCTCGACGCCCGCCATGGCCACCGCCGCGGCCGCCGGCTCGGCAGGCAGGAAGGCGATCCCAGAGGCGTAGTGGCCCGCCGGAGGGAGCTCAACGCCCTCGACCACGGCGCGGAAGAGCTCGTCGGGCATCTGGAGCAGCATCCCCGCTCCGTCGCCGGTCTCGGGGTCGGCGCCGAACGCCCCGCGGTGCGCGAGGTGCTCGAGCGCGGTCAGGCCCAGCTCGACGACCCGGTGGGTCGGAGGATGCCGCATGTCGGCGACGAAGCCGACCCCGCAGGCGTCGTGCTCGAACCGAGCGTCGTAGAGGCCTGCTGCGCTGTCAGTCACGGCGTCCCTTCACCTTGCGTCCCGTCCCGGTCGACGACCGGGTCCCGTCTGCGACGACGGCCCAAGTTGGCCGCGTGCCCGGGACGCCCTTGGCCCGGCAGCAGACGTATGTTACACGGACGCCACACCGGCGCTCTTCGGAACGGCGAGGTGCCGTGCAGACCGGCAGCGGTCGGCGAGGATCCTCGGCTTTCGCGTACCGGAACAAAGACCGCGTTCCCGCCACGTGGGCTACGGCGAGGCACCCGCGGTTTCCGGCCGGCCCGCCCCGGGGCGAGGGTGCCGGGGCGGGCACGGCAGAGGCCCACACGCGGGCGACGGGCAGAGGCCGGGGGGACGCCGCCGTTACCCGCGGTTGTGAGCGCTAACGGCCTGAGTCTGGCCGACGCCGACCTCGCCGTCAACAGGCAACGCCAGACCATCCCCTGACCGGCCGCGACGTCGT
>JAJYNS010000001.1 GCA_021786195.1 Actinomycetes bacterium
GTCAGCGAGACGCCACCCGACGCAATGGCGAACAGCTGGTCTATGTAGCCGCCGAGGCGCCCATTCACCTCGATGACCCGTGGCCCGTCCGGCGTGAGCTTGATCTCGGTGTGATAGAAGCCGTCTGCCACTCGCAGCGCCCTCAGCGCGGCCCCCGCTGTGTCCCGCACCTCCTCGGCCGCCCTCGGCTCGACATCGCTCGGCAGCACGGAGCCCGTCTCTCGGAATGGCGGAGCGAACTCCAGCCGGGCGGTCACGGCGAGATGGCAAAGCTGACCACCCTGCACAAGGGTCTCCACGGACACGACGTCTGCGAAACGGGTGCCAGGGGAACGGGCGCCCTCGAGGTAAGCCTCGAGGATCCAAACGGAATCGTCCGTCTCGGGCGCGATCTCGTTCATCCGTGCAGCCAGCTCTTCGACGTCATGTACGGCGAGGACCCCGCGGCTGCCACTGCCGGACCGCGGCTTCAGCACCGCGGGCGTCCCAACCTTTACCAAGGCTCGTGCCAAGTCGTCGCGCGCCGCTCCGGAGCGAACCTCGGCGAATGCCGGAACGGCGATCCCGCCAGCGTCCAGCCTCCGGCGCTGCTCGAGCTTGTCCACCAGCCCGGTCGTCACCCCGACCGGGTTGAACCTCAGCTCGAGCCGCTGCGCGACCTCCGAGAGGAGCAGCAGCCGGCGGTCGTTGAATGCGGCAATGCCAGAGGGGTGCTCCCGTGCCAACGCGTCGGCAGCGTCGCGGCCGGGAGCAGAGGCGCAGTCGAGCACCGTCCCGAGTCGCTGGAGCAGGCGCATCTCGTCGCGAATCTGCTCCTCACGAAGGTCGACAAGCCAGATGACCTCGCACAAGTCCCTGGCAGCCTGGGCCAAGCGGAGCGCGGAAGGCGACCTCGAGTCGTAGGAGATGGCGAGCCGGGGCAGGTGTGTCGCCATGACGTCACGCTACCGGCGCGGACAGATCCCCACGGTGATAGACGCGCCGGCGCGGCGCTGCTGGCTCATGGCGTCACCCGCCAAGCGGCGACCGCGTAGCGCGCCCACCAGCCCCAAGTGACGGGCTGCACATAGCCCCAGGTTTCGACGTAGACGTACGAGGCGTCGAAGCCCACCACGACCACCGCGTGGAGCCCACCACTGGAGTAGCCGGACCCGGGCGCCACAAGGCTCCAAGGCCGCAAGGCGATACCGCGGCCGTCAACGTAGGTCGCCGATCCCGCCCACGCAAGTGGTGGCAGGTCGAGCTCCGCGTAGAGTGGCCCGGAAGCGAGCTCCGCCTCGAGGGCACTTTTAGCGAGCGGCGTGGCGATCGCTGACGCGATCCTCGTCCCCGCGATACCCTCACGCTGCCAGGTACCGAGCACGCCGCTTACGTCAAGGCCCGCGGGTCCCGCTCCGAACCGGTCGCCGTCGATGTTGCCCAGCAGCTCGAAATATGCCTGGACCCATGGCCGAGCCGGGAGAGGGCTTGCGCTGCGTCGGAAAATCTGTTCGAGATCGGCTGCAGCGGCAATAGCGCAATCGGGAATGGCGCCAGGTCCGACGTTGCCGTACGTTCCGATCTTGTCCGATCTCAACCAATAAACCACCGGGGCATATCCGACGGAGTCCCTCCTCGTCCCGATCAGGGCGACCGTCCCGCCACCGGCCGCAGAGAAATGACCCGTGGCAGGAGCGCCTCCAGTCCAGCCAGTCGACCCCAACGGTGCTGCAAGGAGCGCGCCCCAGACAACGATCGCCGGCATCACCCGCAAGCACCACCTCAGGCTGCGACTTGACAGCCCAGGCTGGCCGCTCCAGTGATGTCGGCCGTCAGCGGTCGCACTCGGTTCTCTGACACCACTGTTCGTGCTCATTCAACTACCTAGCACACTATTCTTGTGAACATTGGCTAAAGTCACACCCCAAGATACGGCTCAATGTTGGCAACAGGCAAGCCACGCAAACCACGCAACCAGGTCATGTTGCTACGCAGCGTGCTTGCCTGGGCCGCGTAGCGTTGGATATCGGCTTGTCGAGCCTGCTCATCCTGTCAAGTGCGACGCAGATTGACCAGTCTCCACTTACAGTGTCACCCCCCTATTACGAGGTCCAGCCCGGCGGTGCCATGGCGCCATGCCCGAGCCGAGTGCGCACGGCTCGACACATCTCGTGCCACAGCCGTATCTTCTTTCATGGACGGCACGGCCACCCCAGTGGTTGATGTCTTCGTGCTCGCCGACCGGCGCCATGCGGCAACGGTCATGGGACCAGCTCTGCCAGGGGCTCTATCGCCATCAACCCTTGAACGGGAGCAGCGCGCTCGGATCTGGACGGCGCTTCGGGTACTACTCGCCGAGGTGCTCGGTGCCCGGATCGAGGACCTCCACTTCGACCGGAGCTGCCGGCACTGTGGGGACCGCAAGCACGGCAAGCCGAGGGTGCTCGGCCTGACAGGACGTGACGTCGACTTCAGCCTGACGCACACGCCACTGGTCAGCCTGGCCGCGATCGGCTCGGGCTGCAGTGTCGGGATCGACGCCGAGGTGGTCCCTTCCCGGGCCAATCTCCACCGCTGGTGCTACTCGCCGAGCGAGCTTGAGTGGTTGGCGTCGCTCAGCGCATCCGAACGCGACGTCGCGGCCGTATGGGGATGGGTCCGGAAGGAGGCTTTCGCGAAGGCCGTGGGGCGCGGGCTGCCGCTGCCTCTAGCCGCTGCCGAGCTGTCAGGGACCTCCGAGCGGTGGCACCTGCCCGACCCGCGCTGGCACATCATGGACCTCTCTATTGATGGGCTGGCCGCCGCAGTCGCAGTCGATACGCCCGACGCAGCCTTGCGCGTCAGTTCCGTGCCGATCCGGCGTCTCTTGCGCGCCAATGGCTTTCCAGCAGCCGGTAGTCCACCTTGCCTGAGGCGGTGAGTGGCATCGCATCGACCTGCTGCAGCGCATCCGGCAACATCGCCCGCGGAAGCAAGGCTACGAGCCCTGCGCTCACGGAGCTCGGCTGTAGCGGGGAGTCGGCGGTCACAAAGGCCACGATTTTGACCGCGTCGTCGTCGCCCTCGACCGCGACACAAGCGGCGTGGCGCACCTCGGGCTGGGAGCGAAGAACGAGCTCGATCTCGTCGAGTGAAATTCGAACTCCGTTGCGCTTGATCACTCGGTCTACCCGGCCGAGGTAGACGTACTCGCCCCCTGGCCTGCGGGCCACGAGGTCACCGGTCCGGTACAGGACCCTTCCGGGCACGAGATCACGGCGCAACACCTTCGCGCTCAGTCCGGGGTCGCGCCAATAGCCCTCCATGAGCTGGTCGCCGCCGATGTAGAGCTCCCCGCCTCTGTCCACCTCGTCGAAGAGCCGGCCCTCCTCGTCGACCAAGTGGAAGGTGACCCCGGGGTGCGGGTAACCGATCGGCACGGGCTCATGCAACTTGACCAGCAGCGGGTCGACACGGTGGGAGGTAACCGCGATCGTCGTCTCCGTTGGGCCATAGCGATTGAACAGGCAGACCTGAGGCAGGGCGTCGTGGATCGCGAGAACCGTTGCGGCGGACAGAGCTTCCCCCCCGAGCCCGATCGTCTTCAACGAGCTCAACCGAAGCAACGACAGGTCGGGGCACGCCAGCAGTAGTCGGAGGTAGCTCGGCGAGCAGAACGCAAGGTTGATGCGCTCGGTCAGAACTGTGTTGATGAACCGACGCGGCAGGAGCACGGGCTCCTGCCGGTTGATCACGAGCAGGCCACCCCCCGCGGGGACCGGAAAGAGTAGGCCGAACGAGCCGTCGAAATGGAATGAGGAGATAGAAAGTGCCCGTGTGCACGAGCCGATCCCCAGCGCCGCGATCGTGTCCTCGACCGCGTGCCATAGGCTGGCAAGGCCCACGAGCACACCCTTGGGGACGCCGGTCGTCCCGGAGGTGTAGATACAGTAGGCGGGCCGCTCACCGGAGAGAGGCTCGTGCTCGACCATCGCGCTCGACCTGAGGTCTGCTGGACGTACCACGGGCCGTCCACCGTATCGAGCGTCATCGGGGGGATAGGTACCCTGGACGACGACCGCCGGGTCACAATCGTCGAGGATCCGCCGAGTACGCGCCGCGGGGTCGACCGTCGACATGGGCACGAAGATGGCGCCCACCGACAGGCAGGCCAGCGCGCACACAACTGCGTCGACGGACGTCGACATCTGGATCGCCACCCGGTCGCCAGCGACGATGCCCCGCTGCGACAACCCCGCGGCAGTCGCCCGTACCTCTTGTAGGAGCTGCCCATAGCTCAAGGCACGGTGTTGGTCCTTCAGGCTCAGCCGCTCCGGATGCGAAACGGCATGGGCCACGATGTGATCGAGCAGGCTCAACTCTGCGAGTAGGCGTCGAGTGCTCGGAGGACGACCTCACAAAGGTCGGACGCCGAGGCACTGACTACTCGTGTGAGCTCATCAGCGGAGAACTCGAAGCCGAACTCGTCTTCGAGGCGCATGAGGAGTCGGACCATAGTGTAGGAGGTGACCCCAAGCGTCAGCAGGGGCACATCCCGGTCCGACGAGCTGATCCGCAGGTCGCACACGTCCTGAAGCGTCTTCAGCACGTCATCCGCGCTCGCCATTGTCACCCCGCTCGCATCCGCACCGCGCCTCCCGCTGTGGCGCCCGCCGGAAGATACTACGGCCGCTGCCTGGGCCGATTGAGCTCCACCGTGCGTAGGTCGGACTCCTGCGGACATTCGCGCTCCGCCTGGCCCCTTGCCTTCGTCGGCGAACCTAGACCCTCAGTTCTCGCTGCGGTCGTCCACCAAGTGGACGGAAGCACGAGCGCCACCTTCTCTCTCCACGGTGTCGCCGTCACGCTCTGCGTCGCCCTCGACGACCCGCGTCGTGACCACGGTCTTCACTGTCGTCGTGATCGTCTTGTTCCGGGTCCTTATCGTCTTCGTCTTCGTCTTCGTCGTCCATGTCGTGGAGACGCTCATGGCGCCACCTCGCCGAAGGCGCCTCCACTCGGCTCCTGGCGCCGGTCGATGAGCACACGCGCGCCGAACGGCAGCGCGGCGGCAGCGCGGCGGCCCGGGAACGCAGCGGGCGCGAGCTCCCAGACGAACCGATGCGTCTCGAACGCCTCTGCGTGGGCTACTCGCGCCTGACTGCCGCGGTGGCGCGCCCGGCCTGCTACGGCGCCGAAATCGATTGGTCCGTCCGCGTCGAGCTGCGACCGATGGGCCCCGAGCAGCTCGAGCTTGGCACCGACACGTCCTTCGAGATCGACGAAGATCGCCGGGTCGAAGTGGAGCGAGGTGGGCAGCTCGTACCACAGGAGCTGACGGCTCCGTCGCGCCGCGGCAAGCGTCGCCTGGGCCGTTGAACGATGGTCTTGATGGGAGTCCTCGGGAGCGTGGCCGTAGACGACGTCACAGCCGCACGCGACGAGCACCGCCTCAACGGCTGCAACCGCTTCTCGCGTCGAAGGGACCGCGCCGTCGTCGAAGCCGCCCCAGTGCAGCATGGCGCCAAGTTGCTCTGCTGCGAGCATCTGCTCCGCTTCTCCTCGGCTGCCCGGCAACAGACCGCGGTCCGGGCGAGTCATGACGAGGATGTGGATCTCGTCTCCTCGGTCGCGGTGGGCGAGCAGCGCGCCCCCGCACCCCAGCTCGACGTCGGCCGGGTGCGCCCCGACTGCCAGCACTCGCATTGGTTGGTCTCCTGGCGATCTGTCACGTTCCGAATCTGTGGAACGCAGAGTTGTTGACTAACTCGCGGAAGTTGGATGTCCAGGATTCGGGTTGTGCGAGACAACACTAGCCGAGAAGTCAGGAGCGTCCATAGCCCGATTCGCGCTCTTCGACTGACACTCTGCGCGGTGCCTTGGCCACAACCAGCAGGATATCGGGGCAACCTGGGAGCCCAAGCACCAGATCTCGAGGCACGACCCATCGCTTCCAGCTCGCCAACAGTTCAAATCTGGCTGTCTCTCAAGTACGTATAGCAGTCATGCCATTACAGTCGGTGGGAACATCACGACGAGTGATCGCGCCACTGCGCTGAGCGGGCTGCTCCGGCGACGGATCGCAACTCGGGGCTTGGGCCGCATGGCTGCCCGGACGAGCCGGATGAAGCCCTCAGGGCGGTTGGCCCTCGCGTCTCAGGGCCGGGATCCCGACGAAGGGAGAGACGGCACACTCGATTCGCGGCTCCTCGGCGGACCTTAGGCAGACGCGAGGCCGTTCGACGTTCGATGCCGGCACGCCTCCCGACTCGCCGATCATCGCGAGCGCGCACGCGCCGGCACCGCCTCCAGCGGCCCGAGGTGGCAGTACCAGCCGGCGTGGTGACGCGTGACACCATCGCCGTCACAGCTGCCGGCGAGCCCGAGCGACGGGAGCAACCCGCCCCAGAGCTGCCAAGCGAGGTCCGCCCGTGTCAGCCTGCAGAGCTGCTGGGCATTCCCGGTGGGGGAGGGGCCGAGGTTGACGATGCGACCGCGAGGGTCGTGGTCGACGTGCTCGTCGCCGGGATGGACCCGGCGGCGGCGCCTTCCCAGGCGGCGGCCGAAGGGGCGAAGCGGGCATCGCCGGCGAACTCGACTCGGTAGCCTGCAGCACCGACGGGCTCGGTGTCGCCGGCCGGCACGCAGCTCGCCTCGCCGTCGGCACCGGTTTCGGCGACGCAGAGCAGGGTGGCAGTAGGTTGCCCGGCCTCGACCGAGAGGAAGCGCAGGACCTCGTCGCTGACGGGCAGGCCGAGGGAGGTCAGCGTCGCGCTGAGGCGCACGCCGCCTCCGCCGTCCGCCGGCGCAAGCGCTTGGAGCTGCGTCGGAGCTGACGGCGTCGGCGGCGTGGCCGTCTCGGTCGCCCGTGCCAGGACCTGCGTCAGACCCGCGTAGGTCACCGGAACGGCGACCCCGGAGCTGTGGGCAACAGCCAGCTGCGCCAGGAAGGCCGGCAGGGACAGCGACGCCAGTGCGACGAACCAACGACGCCGGCTCACGACGCCGCGCCGTCTCTCGAAGGCCGCACCGCCGCGCCGTTCCCGGCGACCTCCTGCGTCACCTCTCCGCCTCCCGGAGACCCCGAGACGAAGTCCGCCGACGCGGGGGCGCGCAACCGATCGGGCGACGCCCCCTCACCGTGGGCACGGGCGTTCGTCGAGTAGAGGTAGGTCGCCACGCTGTCACGTACGAAGTAGTCATGTCCCTCTTGGCCCTTGCAGTGGAGGATCATTCGCCCTTCGTGCTCCGCAAGCCTCGCAAGCTCCTCGATGCCCTCGACCCGCACCGTCTTGTCCGCACCGAGGGCGGGCACTTGGCTGACCGCGACCAGGAGCGACCCGTACCGGGCCGCGATGCGGTACTGCTCCTCGGCGTGCGACGCCCTCCAGAGCAGGAGCGCCAGCACCAAGAGCGCGGCGAGCGAGCCGAGCACTGCCGCGGCTGCCACCTCGCGGCACAGCTGCACGCTCGGATGCTGGCCGAAGAGCGAGAGCGTCGAGCCCGTCGTCGTCGGGACGCCCACCGATCCGGATGCCGCCGGTCTCAGGAGCGCGGCGAGGCTCCCGGCCGCGCCGCCCTGGCCGAAATCTGGCTGCGCCTCGCCAGAGCTCAGCGTCAGCACGAGGGCCGGGTCGAAGCCCGCCCTGAACGGCGTCCTGTCCCCGAGCTCCCCGGCCAGCCGGACCTGAGGCTCGATCGAAAGGCCGTAGCTGCTCGTCGCGACGCTCTGGCCGACCTGCACCTGGACGCTGTCGACGAGACGCTCGAGTCGGGGGAGGTCGACCACGCCGCTCAGCAGGGCGTGCTCCCCGGCGAAGCTGACGACGGGCCCGATCGTGACTGTACGTGCCCAGCCGTCGGAGCTGTCGAGCACCGCCTCGAGCTGACCTTGACCGGTGAGCTTGGCCGGCGACGGCGACAAGAAGCGATAGGCGAAGCGCAGGTCGACGATCGGGGCCACCTTGGAGAAGATGGGCTCGCCGGTCACGGCCACGCCCCCCGCGTAGACGTCGCCCCTGGCCGGGGCGCGGTAGGTCCAGCTCCCGCTCTGGCGGTAGGAGATCTGTTCCACCGTCGTGGCCCTGGTGCTGCGGGAGAAAGCGAATCCGCCGAGCGCGAGGCCGCCGAGCGCGACGAGGATCGCGGCCGAGGCGGCGAGCTGGCCCGGCGTTCCGAGAACGGAGGCGGCGAGCCTGCCTCGGCCGCCGGAGCCACGGTGCACGGGTGGGTGCCGCCCGCCTGCTGCCTGGCGCGTCTGGCCGCCGCTGTCCGCGGCTCGGCGGTGCCGCCGGCGGGAGAGGGGGACGGCGAACGCGCCGAGGACCACGGCGGGGCCGACGAGCACGGCAAGGCGCCGGGTGGCGGGGGAGTCGAGCACCTCGCCCACCTTCGGCAGGTGCAGCCAAAGCCGCCCGACCATGTCCGACGCGGTGGGCCTGAACGCGTCCACGTAGTCGTTGTTGTCACCCTTCATCAGGAAGTGGCCTCTCTCCTCGCCGACGATGCGGTGCAGCACGATCCCGATCTTCGGGGACCGGTAGCCGGCGATCTCGCCAATCTCGTAGGTGCCCCCAGTGCGCAGGATCGCGAGGTCGCCGGAGTGGAAGCGTGGCTCCATGCTGATCCCGGACGTGACGACGTAGATCGCGTCACCGCCGAGGGGCGCCGGCGCGAGGTCCGACCACAGCACGGCGATGCCGACAAGGGACATCGCTCCGGCACAGGCCGCGCGCCACGTCCAGGTCCGCTGCAACCGACGTCTCGCCGTCTCGGCCAGGAGAGCCGCGTCCCGCGGCCCTCCTGCCGGATGACGCCTTCCTTCCTGGCTTCTACTGAGCCGCGATCACGCCGAGCGACGCGACCTGGGAGACGAGCGCGTAGCCGTTCGTCGAGCTGCTCCCGCCGTACGCCGAGCAGCTGAAGGACGTGTCGCTACCGTTGGTCGGCCAGCAGTTCCCGCCGCCGATGGTGTTGCCCGAGCTGTCGTAGAGGACATAGCCGACGCTCGTCGCGGGCTCGTTCAGGTCGAAGCTCACTCCGCTCACGTCGGAGTGCGCGTCGACGTCGTACCCGCCGGTGATCGAGCTGTTCGGCAGTACCTGCGCCAGCGTGTAGTGGATGTTCGACGCTGTGTAGCCGTACACCGGGCCGTGGCCCTCGCCGGCGTAGGTGGGACCGACGTCGTTGTTGGCGGTGAACGCGTACGCGGCGCCACCCCCGAGCGCAGTAAGGAGTGCTGCTGCCCCGACGATCTTCGGGACTGTCAACAGGCGCATGTTGCTCGCTCCTCCTTCGTCGTCAGGAGGGCGCGTCGCGCTACGACGTCATTGAGCCGCCCGATGGCGTTTTTTGACCGAACCCACCGCGCTGCTCCGCCCCGATGGCGCGTCCTCCTCCGGCGGCCCCTCGGGCCGCTGCCTTGCTGCTAGAGGCGGTGTGGGTTCGCCATTCACTCCCCGGGACCCAGGCGACCACGTACAGGTACCGGATCTACGTATCGCCGAGCGCGGAAGTTAGCATCGCTCAAGAGCGCGCGATAGGGACCTTCGGCTCTTGCGCCCTCCCGAACCCCGACACCCGGAGCCTCGCCATCGCCGAGCAGGACCCGGCGTCGCCGGGTCTGGAGTCGCGGCGAGGCCGGGCCCCGGGGCGCTGCCCTCAGGTCGCCGTCGGGAAGTGGTAGGAGGCGCCCGTCTCGGCCCGTGGTGCCGGCCAGCGGGCGGTGACGACCTTCGCCCTCGTGTAGAAGGCCACGCCCTCCGGACCGTGGACCCTCCGCTCGCCGAAGAGGGAGTCCTTCCAGCCTCCGAAGGAGTAGTAGGCCATCGGGACAGGGATGGGCACGTTGACCCCGATCATCCCGACGCGTACCCCGCGGTGGAACCGGCGGGCCGCCTCCCCCGAGGAGGTGAACACCGCGGTGCCGTTGCCGTAGGGGTTCCGGTTCACGAGCGCCACCGCCTCGTCGGCCGAGCCGGCCCGCAGCACCGAGAGCACCGGGCCGAAGATCTCCTCTCGGTAGACCTCCATATCGGTCCGAACGTCGTCGACGACCGTCGGCCCGACGAAGAAGCCGTCCTCGTGCCCCTTCACGACGAGCCCACGGCCGTCGAGGGCGAGGCGTGCCCCCTCGGCCGGCGCGCGCTCGATGATGCCGGCGATACGAGCCTTCGCCTCGCGGGTCACGACCGGGCCCATCTCGCTCGACTCGTCGCGTCCCGGGCCGACCCGCACCGCCGAGGCCTTGTCGACGACGAGGCCGAGGAGGTCCTCCGCGGCGGTGCCGACGGCGACGGCGGCGGAGACCGCCATGCAACGCTCGCCTGCGGACCCGAACGCCGCCGCGACGAGATGGTCGGAGGCGAAGTCCAAGTCGGCGTCGGGCAGCACGACGGCGTGGTTCTTCGCGCCGCCGAGCGCCTGGACCCGCTTGCCGGCCGCGCTCGCCCGATCGTGGACGTAGCGGGCGATCGGCGTCGAGCCGACGAAGGAGACCGCGGCGATGCCGGGATGGTCGAGCACCGCGTCGACCGCCACCTTGTCGCCGTTGACAACGTTGAACACCCCGTCGGGCAGCCCGGCCTCCGCCCAGAGCTCGGCGACTCGTGCCGAGGCTGAGGGGTCGCGCTCGCTCGGCTTGAGGACGAAGGTGTTGCCGCAGGCGATCGCGATCGGGTACATCCACATCGGGACCATCGCCGGGAAGTTGAAGGGCGTGATGCCGGCGACGACGCCGAGCGGCTGGCGGTAGGAGAAGACGTCGACGCCGGTCGAGACCTGGTCTGAGTACTCGCCCTTCAGCAGCTGGGGGATCCCGCAGGCGAACTCGACCACCTCGAGGCCGCGTTGGACCTCTCCCCGTGCGTCCGAGATCACCTTGCCGTGCTCGTCGCAGACGATCCCCGCGAGCTCCTCGAGATGGCGGTCGAGCAGGTCGCGGAAGGCGAAGAGAACCTTCGTCCTCGCCGAGAGCGAGGTCTGCGACCACTGCTCGAAGGCCGCCGACGCTGCGGCGACGGCGGCGTCGAGGTCCTCCGGCTCGGCGAAGCACACCTCCGCCTGCTGCTGGCCGGTCGCCGGGTTCCACACCGGGCCTCGCCGAGCCCCTCTCCCCGCGCTGGGTTTGCCGCCGATCCAGTGCTCGATCGTCCTCACGCCTCAGCCCTCACTCCTCGGGTTCCTGCCCGCCTCCGGCCGCCGGACTCTTCCCGGCTGGGCCGGGGTCACAGGTACGGCCGCTGCCGGGCCTTGCCTTCTTCATAGGGCTTGCGGGCATCCCTCGTCGAACCGAGCGAGGCCACCTCGGCGACGGGCACGTCCCACCAGGCCTCGCTCGACGGACCCGGCACGAGCGGGTCCGTCTCGACGCAGATGACGACAGGCCCACGGTCTCCTCGCGCCGCCTCCAGGGCCACCTCGAGCTCGGCGGCCGAGCCGGCACGGTAGACCCGCGCCCCGAGGCTCGCGGCGTTGGCGGCGAGGTCGACGGGCAGCACCGCCCCGTCGAGCCGGCCGGACGCCTCGCTGCGATAGCGGTAGGAGGTGCCGTACCGCTGCGAGCCGACCGACTCCGACAGGCTGCCTATCGACGCGAAGCCGTGGTTGTCGACCAGCACGACGACGATCTTGACCTGCTCTTGCACCGCGGTGACGAGCTCTTGGGCCATCATCAGGTACGAGCCGTCGCCGACGAGGACGTAGACGTCGCGCTCCGGCGCTGCGAGCTTGACGCCGAGGCCGCCGGCGATCTCGTAGCCCATGCAGGAGTAGCCGTACTCCACGTGGTAGCTCTTCGGTCCCGACGGCCGAAAGAGCCGGTGCAGGTCGCCAGGCAGCGAGCCGGCCGCGGCGACGACGACCCCGGTCTCGCCGCAGGCGGCGTTGACGGCGCCGACGACCTCGGACTGAGTGAGGAGCGGCCCGCCGGTGGGGGCGACGGCGCGCTCGACGACCTCGTCCCATGCCGCCCGGTGGCGGGCGACCTCCTCCTCGTACTCCGGGTCCACCCGCCAGCCAGAGAGGAGCGCGGCGAGACGCTCGAGGGTCGCGCGGGCGTCGCCGAGGACGGCCACGCCAGCGTGCTTCGCGGCGTCGAGCGCAGCAACGTTGCAGCTGACGAACCGCACGCCGTCGGCTCGAAACAGCGTCCGAGACGCAGTCGTGAAGTCCGTCCAGCGGGTCCCCACGCCGACGACGACATCGGCCGCTCCGGCGAGGGCGTTCGCCGCCGCAGTCCCCGTCGCGCCGACCGCCCCGACCGCCTGGGCGTGCCCGTAGGGGAGGGAGCCTTTGCCCGCCTGGGTCTCGCCAACCGGGATGCCCGTCGCCTCGACCAGCGCGGCGAGGGCTGAGGTCGCGTCGGAGTAGATCACGCCCCCGCCAGCGACGACGAGCGGCCGCCTCGCCGAGCGGATCGCCTCGGCGGCACGGCGGAGCGAGCGCTCGTCGGGGACGGGCCGGGCGATGTGCCAGACGCGCCGCTCGAATAGCTCGGCAGGGAACTCGTGCGCCTCTGCCTGCACGTCCTGGGGCAGGGCGATCGTGGCGGCACCGGTCTCGGCCGGGTCCGTGAGGACCCGGGCCGCGCCGAGGAGCGCGTCGGCAAGCTGCTCGGGGCGGCTCACCCGGTCGAAGAAGCGCGAGACGGGCCGGAAGGCGTCGTTGACCGAGACGTCCGGTGAGACGGGGTGCTCGAGCTGCTGCAGGACCGGTCCGGCGGCACGGGTCGCGAAGTAGTCCGAGGGCAGGAGGAGGACGGGGAGCCGGTTGATCGTCGCGAGCGCCGCTCCGGTCACCATGTTCGTCGCGCCAGGGCCGATCGAGGTGGCGCAGGCGAGCGTCGAGAGCCGGTTGCGCGCCTTCGCGAAGGCCGCGGCCGTGTGCACCATGGCCTGCTCGTTGCGAGCCTGGCGGTAGACGAGGGTTCCCGGGCGCTCCAGCTCGAGCTCGAGCAGCGCCTGGCCGATGCCGGAGACGTTGCCGTGCCCGAAGATCCCGAAGCACCCCTCGAACAGGCGCTGCTCCTGCCCGTCGCGCTCGCTCCACTGGCTCGCGAGGAACCGCAAGGCCGCCTGCGCGACGGTCAGCCGTTCAGTCCGCATTGCCGCCTCCTTGCGACTGGACCGCGAGGCCGGGGCGGCGCGCGCCGGCCCCGTCCGCCTCGACCACGAGCCCGTTCGCCCCGAGGCGGGGGTCGACAGCCTGACCGGCCCAGCTGTCGCGGACCCAGGCGTGCGCCGGGTCGTCCCGGGCGAGCCAGGCCCGGCGACCGGGACCTGCCATGACGTTCAGGTAGTACAGGTCGTAGCCGGGCGGTGCCATCGACGGGCCGTGCCAGCCGTGCGGGACGAGGACCACGTCACCGGTGCCGACCTCGACCAGGACGTCGATCGGTCGCTCCGGCGTGCCGTAGACGCGCTGGTACGCGACCGGGCGGCTCCCGGCCTTGGAACCCTGGCCATCCGGCGACGACGAGGCCGAGCGGGCCACCTCGAAGTAGTAGATCTCCTCGAGCTCGCTCTCGTCGTCTCGGGCCTCGTCGTGCTTGTGCGGTGGGTACGAGGACCAGTTGCCCCCCGGCGTCACGACCTCGCAGACGATCAGGCGCTCGGCGGGAAAGGTGTCCGGGAAGCAGGGCTTGGCGATCCAGCGCGAGGAGGGCCCGGCTCCTCGAAGCTCCACGGGGACCTCGCCGGGCGAGATGTAGCGTGCGGGATGCCGGCCGCTGGCCCGGGCCCCGGGGAGGGCGAACCGGCCGCCCGCGGAGGACTGCAGGAGCGCCCGGGTCCCCGGGGGGAGGTAGCAGGCGTCGCTCACCCCGGCGAAGGGGCTCGACCTGCCGCCGAGGTCGAAGCTCCCGTGCGCGCAGCTCACCTGGCAGGACCCTGCGAGGGGGAGGACCAGCAGCTCGTCCTGCCCTGTCTCGAGCTCGGCACCGCCGCCGGAGGGCAGCTCGAGGACCCGCAGCGACGACCATGCCCATCCGGCCTCGGCGGGGGAGAGGGACAGGGCGAACGGCGCTTGGGCGAGGCTGTTACGGCGGCGGTGGTACCGGAGGGCCTCGGCACGCGCGGCGCCGCCGGCCTCGCCGCTCATGCCCACGCCGTCGCGCCGGGCCGCACGAGGCGCGCCGCGGCGTCGACCGCCGCCTCGACGTCGTCGCCGGGCGGGTAGAGCAGCGAGCGGCCGACGACGAGGCCGCGTACTCCGGGTAGCGCGAGGGCCCGCTCCCACTGGCCGTAGGTCTCCTCGGGCGCCTCGACAGGGTCGCCACCGAGGAGAAGCACCGGCAAGGTCGTCGTCGCCATGACCCGCTCCATGTCCGCCACGACGGGGAGCTTCAGCCAGGTGTAGGCGCTGGTCGGGCCGAGGGCGGAGGAGATCGCCACCGAGGTCACGACGGCGTCGGGGGACAGGTCGTTCGCGACCCGCCCGTCGACGCGGCGCGCGAGGAACGGCTCGATCATCGCCATCAGGCGACGCTCGGCGAGGGCGCCAACGGCCCGCCCGCAGGCCTCGAGCGTCGCGGCGCTTCCCGCGTCGGCGAGGTCGATCCGGCAGAGCATCTTGCCCCCCTCGAAGCCCATCTTGTCGATCGTCGGCACGTCGAAACCCGTGAAGCGGTCGTCGAGCTCGAAGCTCGCGCCCTTGAGCCCGCCCCGGTTCATGGACCCGACGACCACCTTGCCCTCGAGGGCTCCGAGGAGCAGGAGGTCCTCGGCGACGTCGGCGGTCGCGAGCAGGCCGTCGACGCCCGGGCGGCCGAGCGCGGTCACGAGTCGCCGAAGCAGGTCTCGGCGGTCCGCCATGGCGAGCTCCCGCCGCCCGGCGCCGAGCGCGCCCCGCCCGGGGTGGTCGGCGGCGATGAGCATCAGCCGGCCGCTCTCGTCCAGAAGGGGCCGACGCCTCCTCCGGCTCGCCGCGTCGAGGATCGCCTGAGGGCTGCGGGCCCGGATCTCGCCGACCCGCTCCAGGTCGAGCTCAGCCATCACCGCCGCTTTCCATCAGCTCCTCGACCTCTTCGGTCCGGGGCATCGCCGTCGAGCACTCGAGGCGCGAGGCGACGATCGCACCCTCGGCGTTGGCAAAGCGCACCGAGCGCTCGAGGTCCCAGCCCGACAGCAGCGCATGGCAGAGCGCGCCGCCGAAGCCGTCGCCGGCGCCGAGCCCGTTGAGCACCTCGATCTCGCAGGGCGGGAGGTCGACGACCTCCTCACGGGTCGCGGCGAGCACGCCCTTCGGGCCGCGCTTGACCACGGCGAGCTCGAGACCGAGGTCGAGCAGCGCCCGGGCGGCGTCGAGCGGCTCGGCCACGCCGACCGCGACCTCCACCTCCTCGATGTTGCCCACTGCCGCGGTGACCTCGGGGAGCGCACGGCGCACCTCGGCCCGCGCCGCCGTCTCGCTCTCCCAGAACATCGGCCGGTAGTCGAGGTCGAGCACGGTGATCGGCCGTCGCCCCCGAGCCTCCCAGGCCGCGTGGTGGGCCGAGCGGCTGGGCTCCTGCGAGAGCCCGGTCACCGTGGACCAGAAGATGCGGGCGGCGCCGATGGCCTCGAGGTCCAGCTCCTCGGGCTCGATCTCGAGGTCCGGCGCCTTGGGGTAGCGGTAGAACCAGAGCGGGAAGCTGTCGGGCGGGAATATCTCGCAGAAGGTGACGGGGGTGGGGAGCGCAGCGACCGACGCGACGTAACGGTCGTCCACGCCGAGCTCTCGCAGCGCCGAGTGGACGAAGCGCCCGAAGGGATCCTCTCCCGTGCGGGTGATCACAGCCGATCGCCGACCGTGGCGGGCGGCCGCGACGGCGACGTTGGTCGCGCTGCCACCGAGGAACTTGCCGAAGCGAGTCACGTCCTCGAGGTGGACGCCGACCTCCAGCGGGTAGAGGTCGACGCCGACCCGGCCCATCGTCAGGAGGTCGAAGACGTCGCCCACCCGGTCGAGCCTAGCAAGTACCGGACAGGATGTATATATGTAAAGACAGCATCTTGACCCCCGAGCACCACGGGGGTAGCGTAGGCGGAGGGTACGCGGGGATCGCGCCGGCCCTGGGTCGCAGCCCGGCGCGACGACTGGCGCCTAGCGCGGGGGTCAGCATGCAGCGACGAGGACGAGCCCTACCGCCCGGCGCCGTGGACCGCGGGGAAGGCCGGCGGTTCACCTTGTGGTCGGCTCCCGTTCACCCGCACCCGATACCCTCGGCACCGAACGCCATGCGACGCCGGCCCTCCGGCGCCCACGACCCATGGGAGTGATCAGATGAGCTTCAGGACCGGACTCTGCGCCACAGGAGCACGACGACCGGCGCGGGTGCTCGCCGGCGTGCTCGCCGCGGGCTCGCTCGCGGCTATCGCCGCCGGACCGGCGGGTATCGCGTCCGGGTCGACGAAGGCCGGCCCGCCGGCCGGGTCGATCACAGTCTTCTCCCAGGGCGACGTCAACGTCGAGAACCTGTGGCAGAAGGTCCTCATCCCGCGCTATGAGAAGAAGTTCCCCGAGGACCGCATCAACCTCGTCTTCACCACCAACTCCGCCGAGAACACCGACGTCTACGACGAGCTCGCCGCCTCTGCCAAGGCGGGCAAGAGCTCCTCGTTCGACCTGCTCGACGGCGCGGTGCCCGCCGAGGCGGCGCCGGCCGGACTGCTGACGCCGATCACGACCTCGGAGATCCCCGCGGCGTCCGAGGTCGACCCGAGCGCCTTCAAGGTCGTCGACGGCGACGCGATCCCGCTTCGCGGCTCGGAGGTGCTGCTCGCCTACAACTCCCAAGCCGTGAAGAACCCGCCGAAGACGCTGAACGACCTGATCTCCTGGATCCACGCGCATCCCGGCGAGTTCAGCTACTGCAACCCCTCCGACGGCGGATCCGGCGCGGCGTTCGTCGAGGCGGTGCTCAGCAAGTACACCCCGGCTGCGGAGAACCTGAAGATGCAGCTCGGGTACTCGCCCTCCGCCGAGAAGTACTGGGCCAAGGGCCTCGAGGTGCTCAAGTCCCTCACTCCCGACGTCTTCCAGCAGCAGTACCCGAACAGCAACACCGGAGTGATCACGCTCCTCGCCTCCGGCGCGATCGAGATGGGCACCGTCTGGTCCGACCAGGGGACGACGGCGCTCGACGACGGAGAGCTCCCGAGCGTGATCAAGCTGACCGAGATCACCCCGCCGCTGGAAGGCGGCCCGGACTACCTCGGGGTGCCGAAGAACATCCCCCAGGCGAAGAAGGAGCTCGCGTACCAGTTCATCAACTGGGCGCTCCAGCCCGACCAGCAGGTCGCGATCGTCCGGGCGATGCACGGGACGCCGGCGATCGAGTTCAAGTACCTGCCCGCGAAGACCGCCCAGCTCTTCGCCGACTACAGCACCTCCCCCGAGCTGCCCTACTCGGCCAACACGGGCGCCGACATGAACAGCAAGTGGACGAGCGTCGTCGGCTGAGCCCGGCGGCCCTCCTGCGATGAAGGCGGCGCTGCGACGCGGCGGGTACCTGCTCGCCGCGTCGCCGCCCGTCGCGCTCGTCGCCCTCTTCATCGGCGTGCCGATCGCGGTCACGGTGATCTACACGCTCGGCCACCTCGGCGGGCCGAACGCGGCCGTCTCCTCGATCGCCCTCCACCAGGTCTCGGCCGGCGACAGGCTGCTCACCTTCGGCGCCTATCGAGAGGTGTTCGACGAGCCGAACTTCCGGGCCGACCTCGTGGCCACCGTGTGGGTGACCGCGGCCTCGGTCGGCATCGTCCTCTTGCTCGCATGGACGATCGCGCTCTTCGCGCGCCTGTCGGGCCGTCGGGTCGCGGGGATCCTCACCTCCCTCGCCGTCGTGCCGCTGTTCATCCCCGTCGTGATCGGCTCGTACGCGATCCTTCAGTTCTGGAGCTACGGCGGGTTCATGAAGACGATCGCGCACGCCGTCGGCCTCTCCGGCTTCCCGGCCCTCGGCTTCACCCTGGGCGGAGTGGTCCTCGCCGAGGTGTGGGTGAGCCTGCCCTTCGCGGTCCTCATGATCTCCTCGGGGCTGCAGGCCGTCCCCGACTCGGTCTTCGAGGCGGCGCGAGACGCCGGCGCCTCGACCCTGCAGGCGGCCTGGTCGATCCTTCTGCCGATGAACCTGCTGCCGACGATCATCGCCACCTGCTTCACGGGGATCTCCATCCTCGGCAGCTTCACCGTGCCCTATCTCGTCGGGCCGACGTCGCCGAACCTGCTCGGCCCGCTCGCCACCGAGACCTTCCAGTCCTTCAACCAGCCTCAGCAGGCCGAGGTGATGTCGATGGTCATCTTCGGGCTCGCGATCGTCGTCGCGTTGCCCTACCTGTGGGCGACGTACCGGTCGAACCGGGACACGGCGACCTCGTGACGACGACGGCGGAGCGAACCGCCACGTCGCGCCTGGAGGCGCCGCCCGGGGGAAGGCCGCGGCAAGCGCGACGGCCGACGGGGGGCTACGGGCTCGGCCGCGTCGCCCTCGTCGTCGGGGTCTGCGTGCTCGTAATCTTCATCTTCGGCCCGATCCTCTGGCTCATGCTCTGGGCGTTCGCGGGGATCTGGCACTATCCCGCGCTCTTGCCCCAACGCTGGTCCCTCTCGTGGTGGCGCCAGGTCTTCGACTACCCCCAGCTCGTCCGCTCCGTTGGGCTGAGCTTCACCTTCGCACCCGTCGTGATGGCGGTCTCCGCCGTCGTCTGCCTCCCCGCCGCCTACGCGCTGGCACGCTTCCCCGTCCCAGGACGCAGGACGATGCTCGTCGTGCTGTTCGCGGCCAACGCCTTCCCGAAGATCGGGCTCTACATCACCATCGCCGGGCTGTTCTACGCCCTGCACCTGATGGGCACGTTCTTCGGGGTCGTGCTGATCCAGCTCCTCGGGACGATCGTGTTCATGACCTGGATACCGGCGGCCGCCTTCGCGTCGGTCCCTCGCGCCCTCGAGGACGCCGCACGAGACGTCGGCGCCGGCCGGGTCAGGGTCTTCCTCACCGTGACCCTGCCGCTCGCCGCCCCCGGCATACTCGTCGCCCTCGTGCTCTCCTTCCTCGCCTCACTCGATGAGGCCCAGGGCACCTTCCTCGTCGGCGTGCCCAGGTACGTGACGATGCCGGTGCAGATGTACTCGCTCGTGAGCGACTATCCCCCCCAGGCCGCCGCAGTCTTCGCGGTGCTGCTGTCGATCCCCTCTGTGGTCCTCATGCTCCTCGTGCGAAGGCACGTGCTCGGGGGATCACTCGCCAAGGGCTTCGAGATAAGGTGACCGGGCAGTGCCGGGGCTCGTGATCGAGCATCTCTCCAAGACACTCGGCGGCCGGCTGGTTGTCGAGGACCTCTCGCTGCGCGTCGAGCCGGGCGAGCTCGTCTGCCTGCTCGGCCCCTCGGGCTGCGGTAAAACGACGACGCTCAGGATGATCGGCGGCTTCATCCCGCCCGACGGCGGCTCGATTTCGATCGACGGGGTCGACGTCTCGGGCGTGCCTCCCGAGCGGCGGCCGACGGCGATGGTCTTCCAGAGCTACGCGCTCTGGCCGCACATGAGCGTGTTCAAGAACGTCGCCTACGGCCTCAAGCTCCGCAGGCTGCCCAAGCCGGAGATCGAGCGGCGCGTCGAGGCCATGCTTGCCCTGGTCAACCTCTCCGACAAAGGCGCCCGGCGTCCTGCGCAGCTCTCCGGCGGTGAGCAGCAGCGGGTGGCGCTCGCCCGGGCCCTTGTGCTCGAGCCGAGCCTGCTCCTGCTCGACGAGCCGCTGTCCAACCTCGACGCGAAGCTGAGAGTCGGGGTCCGCGAGGAGATCCGGGAGATCCAGCAACGACTCGGCATCGCCACGGTCTTCGTGACCCACGACCAGGACGAGGCGCTGGCGATCTCGGACCGGGTCGCGGTGATGTCCGGCGGCAGGATCGAGCAGTTCGACGAGCCTGCGGCCCTCTACCGGCGCCCTGCGACGACATTCGTGGCGGGCTTCATCGGGGCGATGAGCATGTTCGAGGGCGCCGTCGGCTCCGACGGCGTCCGGCTCGGCCAGGCGGTGCAGGTGCCCTTCGCCGCGCCCATCCCGGTCGCCGCCGCCATGGGCGGCGGCGCGGCCGAGGGCTGGACGATCGGCGTCCGCCCCGAGGACGTCCTCGTCAAGCCGGCCCGCCCGGGTGGGCGGAGCCGAGCGACGGCCCGCGTCCTTAAGCAGATCCCCCACGGCCACTACCGCGAGCTCGTCCTCGGGCTCGACGGGCTCGAGGACACGCGCCTTCGCGCCTTTGTCGCGGCGGACGCCCCGCTCGGCGATCACCTCGAGGTCTCGATCGCCCGCGCCCTGCTCTACCACGAGGGACGCCTGGCGCACGAGGTCTGCGGGCAGGACCGGGTCCGAGTCGACGCCCGAGCCGCGGTGGCGACGCCGTGAGCGGGTGCGCCGAGGCGGACGCTCAGGCTGGGCTTCCATGACGCTCGCCATCGCGCATCGCGGCGACCCGCTTCGCTTCTGCGAGAACACGATCCCCTCGTTCCGCTCGGCGGTCGAGCTCGGCGCCGACATGGTCGAGATCGACTGCCGCGCCACCGCTGACGGCAGGGTCGCGGTCGTCCACGACCCGACCCTGTCCCGGCTCTGGGGCCTCGACCGGCCGGTCGCGGCGCTCACCTGGCGCGAGGTCGCCGCCCTCGGCGACCCGACGGCGCGCGTCCCGCAGCTCCCCGAGGTGCTCGCCGAGGTCGAGGTGCCGCTGATGGTCGACCTCCCCGACCCGGACGCCGTCGAAGGCGTGCTCCGCGACGTCGACCACGCCGGCGCGTCGGCGCGCTGCCTGTTCGTCGGCGCGCTCGAGTCGCTCCGGCGGGTGCGCCGGCTCGACGGGAGGGCCCGGATCGGGCTCACCTGGGACCTTGCCGCGCCCCCGGGCGCGCAGCTCCTCTCCGAGCTTCGCATCGAGGCCTTCAACCCCTACTGGCGCCTCGCGACCGCCGGCGTCGTCGCCGGCGAGCACGCCGCCGGACGCTGGGTCTCGGTGTGGACGGTCGACGACCCCCGGGACATGGTCGCCTGCCTGTCGCTCGGTGTCGACGCGATCGTCACCAACGACGTCGCGGCGTTCCTCGAGCTGCGCCGCGCCGTCCCGACCGCCGTCGGCGCGGGCCGGGGCGACGGGGGCGACGCCGGGGGCGAGCGCCCAGGGGACGCCGGCAGGCCGTCGCCCGCGGCGCCGTGACGCTCTCGCCTGAAGAGCTGCAGACCTGCGCCGAGGCGGCGCTCGCCCTCGCGCGCGACGCCCTCGACATCGTCGCCTCGGCGACGGGGGGGCCGGCGAGCGTCTGGACGAAGAGCCACGGGGCCGACTGGGCGAGCTCGACCGACGTAGAGATCGAACGGCACGTGCGCGCTGAGCTCGCCGCCCGCTTCCCCGACCACGGGGTCGTCGGCGAGGAGCTCGGCGCGGCGCCGGCACGCCGCGCCGGCGCCGCTGTGTGGTACTGCGACCCGATCGACGGCACGACCAACTACGTCCACGGCCTGCCGTGGTGCTCCTTCAGCCTCGCCGTCGCCGACGAGGCCGGGCTCGCCGCCGGCGTCGTCGCGGACCTGGCCCGCGGCGAGGTGCTCTCGGCGACGCGCGGCCTCGGGGCGCGGACCGGGAGCGGCCCCGCGACCTGCTCCGGCGAGGAGGGCCTGCTCGGCGGCATCGTCTGCACCGAGCTCGTGGGTACCGAGGTGTGGGGCGGCCTCGTCGCCCTCGGGCAGGCGCTCGCCCGCCGGGGCTGCGTCACTCGGATCATGGGATCCTCGGCACTCTCGATCGCGAGCGTCGGCGCAGGCCGGGCGCAGGCGGCCGTGCTCGGCTCGGCGCACGCCATCGACGTCGCCGCGGCCGTGCTCTTCGCCCGGGAAGCCGGTGCGACGATCCTCGCCGCCGCGGACCTCGAGCAGGTGCTCCTCGCCGGTGCCGAGATCGCGCCGATCGTGCCGGGTGGGGCGGCGCTCGTCGCCGTCGCCCCGGGCGCCCGCAACGCTGTGCTCGAGGCGCTCGGGTGCGAGGAAAGTCCGGCCTGAGAGACCTGCGCCCGAGAGGCGTAGGAGGATCAGCGCCCGTCCGGACGCCGCGCGTCGCGGACCGCGAGGATCCGTTCGGGGTCGTCGGTGATGAGCACGTCCACACCCGCGCCGATGAGGCGCGACGCGTCGGCCTCCTCGTCGACCGTCCAGGCAACGACGGCGAGCCCGAGGTCGTGGCAGGCTCGGACCGCCCGCTCGTCGAGCGCCTCGTGGAGCACGTGCACCGCCCAGTCGCCCGAGGCCGCCAGCTCGCGAAGGTGCTCCGGTCCGGGGGGCGCGGTCAGGAGCAGGCCGGTCGCATACGCGGCGCCGCCGGCACCGGGCCGGCCGGCTGCTCGCGCCGCGGCAAGCGCGGCCTCGGAGAACGAAGAGACGACGAGCCTCGGGCTCGCCCCGCCTCCCTCCTGCGCCCGAGACGAGGACCAGCAGGTGAGCCAGCGACCGAGCCCGCGCCCGAGGTTCGCGGCCTCGGCAGCCGTCGCCTCCTCGGCCACCTTCAGCTCGACGTTCACCGTCGTCACCTCGCACGCCCCGAGCACCGCCTCGAGGTCGGGGACCTCCGGTACGTCCGCGGCCTGGAGCCGGTCGAGGTCGCCGCGGGCGGTGCTCCGGTCGTGGTGGACGACCCAGGCGCCGTCGAGGGTGCGCCAGGTGTCCAGCTCGACTCCCTCGACGCCGGCGGCGGCCGCCGACGCGAACGCCTCCGGGGTGTTCTCGGTGATACCCGGCCGCCCGGCCACCCGGCCACGGTGGGACCAGACCTCGGTCATTGCAGGACGAGGGTCATCTCGTAGGAGTAGTCGCTCCCGAGGTATGCGTGGCGGCCGAACTCGACGGCACCGCCGTTGGAGTCGTAGGCGGTCCTCGCCATCGTGAGCACGGTCACCCCCCGTGGCGCCCCGAGCAGGCGCGCCTCGCGCGACGTCGCGCGCCGAGCCGCGATCACCTGGTGCGCGAGGTGGAGCTGGATCCCCCGGGCCCGGAGCACCTCGTAGAGACCGTGGTCCTCGAGCAGCTCGGCCGACAGCGGCTCGGCGAGCAGCGCTTCGGGCAGGTAGTTGGTCATCACGGCGAGCGGCACGCCGTCCGCGGACCTCACCCGCTCGATCATCACGACCTCGCTCCCCGGCGCGAGCGACAGCGCCGAGGCGACCTCCTGCCCGGCAGGCGCCGTCCGCAACGAGAGCACGGCGGTCGTCGGGTTCCGACCGGTCGCGGCGAGGTCGTCGTAGAGGCTCGTCAGCCCGACGGGGCGCCGGATGCGGTGGCTCACGACCACGGTCCCGACGCCCCGTCGGCGCACGAGCAGGCCTTGCTGGACGAGGCGCTGGATCGCCTGGCGCACCGTCGGTCGGCTGACCCCGAGCCGCTCGGAGAGCTCGATCTCGTTGTCGAGGCGCTCGCCCGGGGCGAGCTCGCCGGAGTCGATCGCGCGCTCGATCGCCTCGGCGATCTGGAAGTACAGCGGCACGGGGCTCGCCCGGTCGAGGGCCCGAGGGGCGATCGAGCGCCTCGGGCCAGGCGCCGCGGGACCCGGGCTCACCGTTTGGGGAAGGCGCACAACTCGACGGTACCTCACACCTCGCACGACGCTGCGGCAGTCCAGGATACCGACATGCAGACATGATGTCCAAATGTAAGGACACATTCTTGACAGGCGCTTCCCACTGTGTTAATCCGTGACCAGGCATCGCCAGGTGCCGCCCATCAGGGGCGCCCGTTCCGGGCGCAGCGCCCTGCCACGGCAAGAGGAGGGGGATTCCATGAAGCTGTTCGGCCAAAGCCGGCCACGCGCGGCGAGGATCGCGAGGCTCGCCGCCGTCCCGGTCGCGCTCGTCACGGCGGGATCGCTCACGGCGCTCAGTCTCGCCGGCGGGGCGAGCGCCTCCCGGACCGCACCGAGGAGCGCGTCGGGCACGTACTACTTCGTCTCTCATGGCTGCCCGACCGACACGTTCTGGCCGCCCGTGTGGAACGGCGCCGCGGATGCCGCGAAGCGCCTCGGCATCCACGTCGACATCCTCCACATCACCCAGGCCGAGTGCGGGAGCACGGCCGCGGAGGTCAACCTGCTCGAGACCGCCATCGCCGCCCACCCCGCCGGGATCGCGACGACCGTGACGGACCCGACGGCGTTCAGCTCGGCGCTCAAGACGGCGGCGGCCGACCACATCCCCGTCGTCGTCTTCAACTCCGCCCCGACGGCGAACGGCCTTCCGAACGCCGCCAACCCCTATCTCGCCTACGTCGGCCAGTCCAACTACTCGGCGGGCGTCGGCGCCGCTCACGAGGCGGTCAGCGAGTTCCACCTGAAGTCGGGCGCGAAGGTCATCGTCATCGACCACGAGCCGACGAACATCTCGCTCACCCAGCGGCTCAACGGCATCCGGGCAGGCTTCCGGCCGAGCGGGATCACCCCGACGGTGATCGCGACCTCCGACGACGTCTCCTCGGGCGCGTCGATCGTCGGCGCCTACCTCACGAGCCACAAGGGGGTCGACGCGATCCTCACCCTCGGCACGACGGGGACCGACGAGGCCGTGCAGGCCCTCACGGCGGACTCGCTGCACATACGGATCGGCGCCTTCGACCTGGACTCGACGACCCTCGCCTACATCGAGAGGGGCACCGTCACCTTCACCGTCGACCAGCAGCCCTATCTGCAGGGTTATCTCAGCATCGTCGAGCTGTTCCTCGACAAGACCGAGGGCGCAGCCCCGGTGAACATCCCCACCGGCCCCGCCTTCCTCACCTCGAGCAACGTGAAGGAGCTGGGCAGGTTCGTGAACCACACCGGCTTCTGAGGCCCGTGCGGCGGCCGTGGCTGCCGAAGCGTTCGACCGGCGACGCCGGCGGCTCCGCCGAGGAGCCGCCGGCGCGGCTGCAAAGGAGGTGACCCGATGGCCCCGACACCGGCGGCGGCCGCGACCGTGAGCTCTCGGGGCGACACGAGCCCGGCTCCCCCCGGCGGCTCGCAGCCCGTGGCGGGCGGCTGGCAGCTGGCGGCCTCGTCCGCCTTGACGCGCCTGCTGCGCCAGCGCGAGCTCGGGATCGCCCTCGTCGCCATCATCCTCTTCGTCCTGTTCTCGCTCCTGTCCCACGGAACCTTCGACAGCGTGCAGAACTGGGCCGCGATCGGCTCCGCGACCGCGGAGCTCGGCATCGTGACCGTCGGCGTGTCCCTGCTCATGGTGAGCGGCGAGTTCGACCTGTCGGTCGGCGCCAATTTCGCCTTCGCCGCCCTGGTCATGGCGCTCATGATCCACGACGGCTACCCGCCGCTCGAGGCACTCGGCGCCGACATCGGGATCGGGATCGGTGTCGGCCTGCTCAACGGGCTGGTCACGGTGATGCTCGACATCCCGTCGTTCATCACCACGCTCGGCACCTTCTTCCTCTGGAGCGGGGTGACGCTGCTCGTGACCGGAGGCCAGACCGTGACGATCCTCAACCCACCGGGCGTGCTCACCGCGCTCGGCGGCTCGGTCTCGGGCCAGATACGGGCCGAGATCTTCTGGTGGCTGGGCGCCGGCCTCGTCATCGGCCTCCTGCTCCACCGCACGGTGACCGGCAACTGGCTCTTTGCAGTCGGCGGCAAGCGCTTCGCCGCGCGAGAGACCGGCGTCCCCGTCGTGAGGACTCGGGTCATCGCCTTCGTCATCTGCGGGGTCCTCGCCGCCTTCGCCGGCGCGGTCCAGCTGGGTCACCTCGACTCGATGTCCGCTTCCTTCGGCAGCACCTACCAGCTCGAGGCGATCGCCGCCTCGGTGGTCGGCGGGTGCGCGCTCACGGGCGGCCGCGGCTCGATCCTCGGCGCGATGATCGGCACCGTGGTCCTCCAGATGCTGGACAACGGCCTGATCTTGAGTGGCGTCTCGCCCTACTGGTACGAGTCGGTCGTCGGGGTCATCGTGATCGCTGCCGTGGCCTTGCACGTGCGCATCGGGCGTCTCACGAGAGGTGCGGAGCAATGACCGGGGGATCCTCCACGGAAGGGGTCGCCGGGGCCGCGCTCGTGCAACCCTCGCCGTGGTTCGAGGCCCGCCGGGTCGGCAAGCGCTTCGGCAGCGTCGTCGCCCTGGAGGAGGTCGACGTCGCCTTCCGGCCAGGCGAGATCGTCGCGCTCATCGGCGACAACGGATCGGGGAAGTCGACCTTCGTCAAGATCGCCTCCGGCGTCTACCAGCCCGACGGCGGCACGCTCCTCATCGAGGGCCGGGAGGCCCGGCTCCGCTCGGCCAAGGACGCCCGGCAGGCGGGGATCGAGACGGTCCATCAAGACCTCGGCCTGGTCGATTCGATGAGCATCGCCCGTAACTTCTTCCTCGGCGCCGAGCTGAGAAGAGGCCCGTTCCTCGACCTCACGAGGATGGAACGGGAGACCCGGAAGATGCTCGTCGAGATCGGCCTCGGCAACCTGAGGGCGGTCGGCCAGGAGGTGAGCCGGCTCTCGGGCGGTGAGCGGCAGGCGATCAGCATCGGGCGGGCCGTCGCGTTCCAGAAGCGGATGCTGATCCTCGACGAGCCGACCTCGGCGCTGTCGATCAAGGAGACCGAGACCGTCTTCGAGTTCATCCGGATGGCGAAGGTCCGCGGCCTCGCCGTGCTCTGCGTGATGCACAACCTCGTGCAGGTCAGGGACATCGCCGACCGCTTCGTCGTGTTCTGGCATGGCAGGAAGGTGGCCGACGTCGCCAACACCGGTCAGAGCGAGAAGGAGCTCGCCGAGTACATCCTCGAGGGCAAGCTGAGCGAGCTCGGCATCGAGCGAAGCTCGCTCGACACCGGCACGCTACGCGCCCTCATGCAGGAGTGAGCGCCTCGCCACGCCGCCGCGCGCGCATCGGGCTCGTCGGCCTCGGCCGCATGGGCCGGGTCCACGCGGCCTCCCTGGCCGAGCGCTGCCCGTCTGCGGAGCTCGTGGGCGTCGTAGACGAACGCGCCGACCTCGCCCGACGGCTCGCGGACGAGCTCGGAGTCGAGCACTTCAGAAGCGTGGAGGACCTCCTCGGGTGCCCGGGGCTCGACGGGGTCGTCCTCGCCACGCCGACCGCCTCCCACGCGCCGCTCGCGATCGCGGCCGCTCGCGCGGGCAGGCACGTCTTCACCGAGAAGCCGATCTCGCTCGAGCGGGAGGCGACCGTGGCAGCGATCGAGGCGGCCGCCGGCGCCGGCGTCGTGCTCCAGGTGGGCTTCCACCGCCGTTTCGACCCGGACTTCGTCGCGGCTGCCGAACGCGTCCGCTCCGGCGAGCTCGGCGACGTCTACCTCTTCCGCGCCTCGCTTCGCGACATGACCCCGCCGAGGCCGGAGTTCCTGTCCGGATCGGGCGGGTTCTTCCTCGACATGTCCATCCACGACCTCGACGCGGCGCGCTGGCTGGTGGGGGAGGTCGATGAGGTCGCCGCCTACGGCGCGTCCCTGTCAGACCCCGCCTTCGGCGAGCTCGGGGACTTCGACAACGCGATCGTCGTGCTCCGCTTCGCCTCCGGTGCGCTCGGCGTGATCGACAACTCGCGCTGCGCCGGCTACGGCTACGAGTGCTCGCTGGAGCTGCTCGGCAGCCGGGCGACGGTGCGCGTCGTCAACCCCTGGCGTCACGGCTACGAGTGGCGCGAGCCCGGCGCGGCGAGCCACCCCCTCGTCGAGACCTTCGAGGAGCGCTACCCGGTCGCCTACGCCGCCGAGCTCGAGGGCTTCGCGCGCTCGATCCTCGACGGTTCGCCGCCGAGGGCGGCGGGTGCGGACGGGCTCGCCGCGTTCGACCTCGCCCGAGCGGCCGGCGAGTCCTGCCGCCTGGGCCGCCCCGTGCGGGTAGCGGCGGTCGCCGGTTGATCGGGGCGGGGGGAGGGGGAAAGCCGGCAGCGCCCGCCGTCTTGCCGCCGGCCGCGGCATCGACGGCAACTGTCAGGACACCCAAGGGAAGGAGCACGAGATGACGACTGCGCCAGCCGGGGGGGTGCTCGACCGTCTGGCCGGGGCGCCGATCTCCTGGGGCGTGTGCGAGGTGCCCGGATGGGGGACCATGCTCCCAAGAGAGCGGGTCCTCAAAGAGATGCGAGACCTCGGGCTGCGAGCGAGCGAGCTCGGCGCCCTCGGCTACCTCGGTGACGAGCCGGAGGCGATCGCCGCCGTCCTCGCCCGCCACCGGTTGAGCGCCGTCGGCGGGTTCGTGCCCCTCGTCCTTCACGACCCCGCGAGCCGCGCCGGGGCGCTCTCGGCGGCCGAGCGGGCGGCGCGCCTCATCGCCGGTGCGGGCGGCAGCTACTTCGTGACCGCGGCTGTCGTGGACGCCGGATGGTCGACCCCCTTCGAGCTCGACGAGCGGGGGTGGGAGGAGCTCGAGCACGGGCTCTTAGAGGTCGAGGGCGTCTGTGCCGACCACGGGCTCGTCCAGGTGCTCCACGCGCACGTCGGCACCCTCATCGAGCGGGCGGCGCACATAGAGCGGCTCGTCGAGCGCAGCGAGGTGCGCTTCTGCCTCGACACCGGCCACTTCGCGATCGGCGGGGCGGACCCGGTCGCCTTCGCCGCCGAGCACTCGGCGCGCGTCGGCCTGGTCCACCTGAAAGACGTGGACCTCTCCCTCGCGCCCGAGGTGATCTCCCACGAGCGCAGCCTGCTCGACGCCACGCAGGCCGGTCTGTTCCGGGCGCTCGGGCGCGGCTCGGTCGACGTCGGCGGCGTCGTCCGGGGCCTCGAGTCGGCCGGCTACGCCGGCTGGTACGTCCTGGAGCAGGACACGACGATCCCGGAGGCCGAGGCCGCCTCGGCGGACCCCGCGGCCGAGGTGAGGGTGAGCATCGACTACCTCGCGCGCCTGGCGCCGGGTACCGGACGGATCCGGTGAACGCGCCTGGGCCCCCCCGGCCTATCGGTATCGCCGTGCTCGGCGCCGGCAGGATCGGCCGGCTGCACGCCGAGCTCGTCGCCCGACGGGTGCCCGGCACCCGCCTCGTCGGCGTCGCCGACCTCGTCGCCGGCCTCGCGGCCAAGGTCGCCGTCCCCCTCGGCGCGCGGGCGGCGTCGCCGGAGGAGCTGCTCTCGGACGACGAGGTCGACGCGGTGGCGGTCTGCTCCTCGACCGACACCCACGTGGCGCTCGTCGTCGAGGCGGCAAGAGCGGGCAAGGCGGTCTTCTGCGAGAAACCCATCGCCCACGACCTTCCCGGCGTCGACCGCGCGCTCGACGCCGTCCGGTCTGCCGGCGTCTCGCTGATGGTGGGCTTCAACCGTCGCTTCGACCCGGCCCACGCCGCGGTGCGCGCCGCCGTTGCAGACGGCGAGGTCGGCTCGCCGCACCTCGTGCGCATCACGAGCCGCGACCCCGAGCCGCCCCCCGCCTCCTACGCCCTGGCATCTGGCGGCATCTTCCTCGACATGATGATCCACGACTTCGACATGGCCCGATTCGTCACCGGGAGCGAGGTCTCGGAGGTCACCGCAGTCGGTGCCGTGAGGATCGTGCCGGAGCTCGCCGAGGTCGGCGACGTCGACACGGCGATCGTCACGCTCCGCCATGCGGACGGATGCATCACCGCCATAGACAACTCGAGACGCGCCGTCTACGGCTACGACCAGCGCGTCGAGGTGCTCGGCGAGCGGGGGCTCGCCGCCTCGGAGAACCCTCACGAGCACAGCGCGCTCAGGCGGGACGCCGCCGGCACCCGCCTGGCCCCGCTCCCGTACTTCTTCCTCGAGCGCTACGCCACCTCCTACGCCCGGCAGTGGGACGCCTTCGCCGAGTCCCTGCGCTCGGGCGCCGAGCCGCCCACTACGGGCGGGGACGGCCGGGCCGCCCTCGTGATCGCGCTCGCCGCCCGCCGGTCGCTCCTCGAGCACCGGACGGTGGCCACCTCGGAGATCGAGGCGCGCTAGGCCCGGGCGCGGCGTCCCGCCGCTCAGGCGAGCGGCGCCCCCGGGTCGAGCGGCTCGTGGCCGCCTTCGACCTCGACGGCCACTCGATGGGCGATGTCGACCGAGGACCGCCCGACGCACAGCTCGTAGCGGCCCGGCTCGACGTACCAGCCGGCGCGGGCCCGGTGCGCGCCGGCCCGAGTGCCCGGGTAGGGCTCCCGCAGCCTCGCCGAGAGCGAGGGCCAGTCCTTGTCCTCCGGCTCGAAGGTCGCGAAGGCGCGCTCGGTGAGCTCGAGGACGACCACGGCCGTCTCGCCGGGCTCGAGCCAGACCTTCTCGAAGGCGCGCAGCTCCTTCGGCGGCCGGTAGGCGAACCCCGGCACCGCCCGCCCGCCGGTTGGAGGTGCGACATAGCACTGGACGACCTCGGCGCCTCGACGTCCTCCGGTGTTCTCCACCGGCACCTCGACACGCAGGCGCCCGCCGCGGGGGAGCCTGCCGGGGCTGACCTTCGGCTCGCCGATCTCGAAGCTCGTGTAGGACAGGCCGTGGCCGAAGGGGAACGCGACCGGGAGCCGCCTGGCCTCGTACCAGCGGTAGCCGACGAGCAGGCCCTCGCCGTAGTGCACCCGGCTCGCCCCCCCGTAGAAGCTCGCGAAGGCGGGGGAGTGCTCGAGCCGGCGGGGGAGCGTCGTCGGCAGCCTCCCGCCGGGCTCCGAGTCGCCCAGGAGGACGTCGACGATCGCGCCAGGCGCCTCCTGGCCCCCGAAGAAGCTCTGCAGGAGCGCGTCCACCCGGCCGGCCCAGCCCATCGTCACCGGCGCGCCGGAGGCGACGACGACGACCGAGCGACGGGCCTCGGCCGCGACCCGCTCGACGAGCTCGTCCTGGAGGCCCGGGAGGTCCATCGAGTCCCGGTCGTAGCCCTCCGACTCGACCTGTTCGTCGGTGCCGACCACGAGGACCGCGACGTCGGCGGCGCGCGCGGCGGCGACGGCCCGGTCGATCCCCGCCCGGTCGGCCGCGGGCTCGAGGGTCACCTCGACACCTGTGCCGAGGCGCCGACTCAGCTCGTCCGCGAGCGACTGGCGGTAGTGCAGACGGACCTTCGCCGAGCCGCCGCCCATGACCCCGGGGTGCTCGGCGCGAGGGCCGAGCAGGGCGACGCGGGAGAGCGAGGCCGCATCGAGGGGAAGCACGCCGTCGTTGGCGAGCAGCACCAGCGAGTCGGCGGCCGCGCGGCGGAGAAAGGCGCGGTCCTCGGCCCGGTCGACGGGGTGCTCGCCGGCCGGCCCCTCGGCGGCAGGGCTCGCCTCGAGCCTGGCCCCACCCTCAGCAGGCTTGGCCTCCTCCTCGCCGGGAGCTGCCGGCATGCCTGCCGGGCCGAGGTCCCCGCCGCGCCCGAGCGCCTCGATCAGCTGGAGCAGCCGCCGGACCTTGGCGTCGAGGTCCTCCTCGGCCACCCTGCCGTCCTTGACGGCCTCGGCGAGCGCCGAGCCGAAGGACCGGGCCGGGCCGGGCATCTCCAGGTCGAGCCCGGCCCGGCCCGAGGCGACGGTGTCGCACAGGGCCCACCAGTCGCTCATGACGAGACCCTCGAAGCCCCATTCGCGGCGGAGCAGGCCCTCGAGGAGCTCCGACCGATCGCTGGCGTGGCGCCCGTTGAGCCGGTTGTAGCTCGTCATCACGCAGCGGACTCCGCCTCTGCGCACGGCGTGCTCGAAAGGCAGCAGGTAGAGCTCGCGAAGCGTCCGCTCGTCGACCTCCGACGAGCACGTGAGCCGCTCGTGCTCGACCTCGTTCGCGACGAGGTGCTTCGCCGTCGCCGCCAGGCCCTCGCCCTGCACGCCTCGCACGTAGGCCACGCCGAGCTCCGCAGCGAGCAGGGGGTCCTCCGAGAAGGCCTCGAAGCTCCTTCCCCACAACGGGTGCCGGTGCAGGTTCAGCGTCGGCGCGAGGAGGACGTCCGCCCCTTTGTCCTTCGCCTGGCGGGCGACGACCGCGCTCGCCTTCTTGACGAGGTCCCGGTCCCAGGTCGCCCCGAGCGCGGAGCCGCAGGGGATGCAGACGGAGGGCGTCACGCTCTCGTGGTCGACCGTCGCCCCCCGCGCCCCGGCCGGGCCGTCGGACAGCACGAGCGAGGGCACGCCGAGGCGGGGGAGAGGGACCGTTCGCCAAAGGTCCAGGCCGGCGGTGAGCGAGGACTTCTCCTCGAGGGTCATCTCGGCGAGGACCTTGTCGGGGTCGAAAGGCATCGTGCTCCTTCCCAAAGCCGTGGCCGACACAGCGGGCACCTGCGCTCCGGTCGGCACCCGGCGACGAGCGGCACCGGGCGCGCCGGCGTCCAGGCGAGCGCGCAGCGTTCGGCACAGCTTCGCGCGCGAACAGCTTTGCGAGGCAAAAAGCGGAAAGCGCGCGCTTACGTCAGGTCCGGGCGGCCGGTCAGATGAACAGGTTGACGTTCGCCTCGTCCGCGTCGGCCAGGTAGCCGGCGGCTCCCGCGAGCTCCACCCCGTCGACGAGCTCCTCGCGCCGCAGCCCCATCACGTCCATCGTCATCGTGCACGCGACGAGCCTCACGCCCTGCTCCTTGGCGATGCCGATCATCTCCTCGACGGTCGCGACCTTGTGGGCGGCCATGGCGCGCTTCATCAGCCACGATCCGGCTCCCGCGAAGTTCATGCGGGACAGCTGCAAGCTCGCCGGCCCTCGCGGCATCATCAGCCCGAACAGCTTCTCGAGCGTGCTCTTCCCACTGACCTTCACCTTCTCCGGCCGGCGGAGCGCGTTGAGCCCCCAGAAGGTGAAGAACATCGTGACGTCGTCGCCCATCGCGGCGGCCGCGTTGGCGATGACGAAGGCAGCGAGGACCTTGTCCATCTCGCCGCTGAACACGACCATCGTCTTCTTGGTCTTGGTGTCGGACATCGCCGTCAACTCGCCTTTCCGGCGAGCAGCTAGCGGTCGCCTGCCCCGCGAGCGCGGCGGTCGTCCGATCGTCGACGCCTCTCGTGGCGGCTCCTCCTGCCCGCCTCCCCTCGGCGGCCTGGCGGGTTCCAGGACCGCAGGGGTACCCAAGTCTGGGCGTCGGCAGGTCCCGGGCGACAGGGCCGAAAGTCCGCTCGTCGGCGACGGGCTCGGGGCATCGACAATGCGAGCCGCAAGACGCTCCCGGCCCTTGGCGCACGGCCGGTCCCTGGCGAGGGCTCATCGGAGGACTCGCTTCGCGCGCCACGCCGCCTGCCACGCTCAGCGCCCCCCGAGGAGCCGCCTCGCGGGGTTCGCTCGTGCCGCCTCGGCAGCGGTCAGCCCGGCCGCCCGCACGTAGACCTGGGTCGTGGCGAGGCTGCGGTGGCCGAGGAGCTCCTGCACCTCGACGACGTTCGCCCCTCCCTGCAACAGGAGCGTCGCGTAGGAGTGCCGGAGCGCGTGGGCAGCGGCCCCGTGGGGGAGGTGGACCGCCGCCTCGGCGGCCCACCGCCGCACCAGCCAGTCGAGCGCCGAGCGAGTGAGACGGCGACCGTCGCTCCGCACGAACAGTTGCTCGCCGTGCCCGTCTCTTCCCATCCTCGCCGAGCGCTCCTCGAGGTAGGCCCGCAGCGCCCCGACCGCCTCGCCCGGCAGGGGGACGGACCTCGGCCTGCCGCCCTTGCCGAGGACGGCGAGCACCGGGGGATCGGCGTCCAGACCCCGCAGGTCGGCGATCCTCAGGCCGACGAGCTCGCTCGCCCGGAGCCCCCCCATGACGAGGAGCGCGAAGACCGCCCGGTCGCGCGCAGGCCACGAGGAACGCGCCCTCGAGGGCAGCCGGCCGTCGACCGCGGCGCTGAGCCGCTCGAGGTCGGCCAGCGAAAGGGCGTGCGGCTGCCAGTCCGGCCGGCGGGGGCCGTCGATGCGCTCGATCGGGTTGGACGCGAGCACGCCCTGGCGAACGAGCCAGGAGCAGAAGCTTCGCCAGGTCGACAGGGCCCTGCGTACCGTCGTCGCGGCCCGCCCAGTGGCGAAGCGCCCGAAGGCGGCTGACAGGGCGTCCTCGTCGGAGAGCAGCTCGACGGACACGCCGGCGAGCGCCGACAGGCTGCGCAGCACGATCTGCCGGTCGACGAGCTCGGCGTCGCTCCGGCCCTCGACGAGCTCCCCGGCACGCTCGAGCGCCTGGTCGCGCTCGGCGTCGTCCACAGGCACGAGCAGCTCGGCGAGCGCGGCGAGGTCCTGCCAACGCGCCTTGACGGTGTTCGCCGCGAGCTTCCGGACGGCTTGGGCGTCAGCCCAGCGCAGCGCCAGGCTCTCGAGGCCCGGCCTGGCCTGGCCGGCCCTCATCGCCGACTCCCCCGGAACCGGCGAGCCTGCACGTCCGTAAGGTATTGCGTCCCAGGCACCACAACAGGGATCTGGCGTTGTGTTGCGTCGCCACGAGCGCTCCCACGCACCGAGCCGGCCGGCTTGTCGACCTGTCCGGCTCCGGCGACCGCCCTGGAGCACGGATCGAGCGGGGCGGCGCTCGGCTGTAGGGGAAGCGGTTCCAGTCCTGTCGAAGTAACGTGCATAACCATGATTATTCATGTCATACCGGCCCTGCGGGAAGCCGGCGCGCTCGCCGCCCGCGGCGAGCCAGGCATGCGCCACCTGCTCGTCGATGGGAAGCGGGTCGAGCGACTCGACCTTCGAGAGCGTCTCGAGCCTTCGCGCCCTGGCCGTCCGGCTGGCTGCCGCCGGGGCCTCGCGGAGACGACCGGGCTACAGTCTCGCTTCGCGTCTGCCGTTTGAGAGGTCTGGCTTGGCGCGTGCGCGCTCGACGCGTCCGGCCACCCGGAGCGTGAGGAGCCAGCTCATATGCACAAGGTGAACAAGCGCAGGTCCTGGCTGGCCGGGGCGGTCGCGCTCCTCGCCGGGAGCACGCTCGCCGTCGGGGCCTCGGCCGCCACGGCGGGCGCCGCCCGGCCGGCGGGGACGGGCAAGGCGCTCAGCGGGACGATCAGCTACGGCAACCTGCCGAGCTCGAAC
>JAJYNS010000126.1 GCA_021786195.1 Actinomycetes bacterium
CCACGGTGCGCCCCGGCTCGCGGGTCGGGCGGGGGTGCCGAGCGCCGGTAGCATGTCGAGGACATGGCTGGGACGGTCACCACCGTGGTCAGGAGGGCGAAGGCCCCGATGCAGCCGGCCACGACCTGCTGCGTCCCTGACGAGGGATCGGCGGTCGTCGCGGGCCCCGTCGACGACGAGACGCTCGCCGCGATGACCAAGGCGCTCGGGCATCCGACGCGCGTGAGGATCGTCCGGCTCCTGGCCGAGCGCCGGACCTGCGTGACGGGGGACCTGGTCGCCGAGCTTCCGCTGGCGCAGTCGACGATCTCAGAGCATCTCAGGATCCTGCGGGAGGCAGGGCTGGTCGCAGGCGAGATCGAAGGGCCGCGCACCTCCTACTGCTTGAACCGGGCGGCGCTGGCCGCCCTCGAAGGGGCACTGGCCTCGCTCTGAGCGGGGCCGTGCCGGCTTCGCCGGTCGCTGACCGCACGCCAGACGTTGTCGGGCGGCCCTCCCGGCTGGTATTGTGATCGCCAATCGACGATTGGCGATCAGCTGGAGGAGGTCCGATGGCGACGGTAGAGGTGTTCGATCCCCCGATGTGCTGCTCGACAGGGGTGTGCGGTCCGAGCGTCGACCCGGCGCTCGCCACGTTCGCGGCGGACCTCGGTTGGCTCGCCGAGCAGGGCGTCTTGGTCGAGCGGCACAACCTCTCCCAGGAGCCGAAGGCCTTCGCGGACAGCGACCTCGTCCGTGGGCTGCTCGCCGAGCACGGCGAGAAGGCGTTGCCGGCGGTGGTGGTGGACGGCGCGCTGCGCTCGTCGGGTCGCTACCCGTCTCGGGCCGAGCTCACGGCCTGGGCAATGGGTGACGGCCTGAGAGGCGGCCTCGACTTGGCCGTGGCCGAGCTGGTGGCGATCGGTGCGGCGGTCGGCGCCAACTGCGAGCCGTGCTTCAAGTACCACTACGACCAGGCCCGCCGCCTCGGCGTGGCGGCTGCCACGATGGCCGAGGCCGTGCGGGTGGCACAGGCGGTGAAGGACACCCCGGCGCGCTCGATCCTGGAGCTCGCCGCCAAGCTGCTCGGGACCGAGGCTTCCGTCCTACGTGGTGTCGCCCCTGGCGAGGCCGCCGAGCCGGCGTCGGGTGTCGCGCGCCAGGCCGCCGAGCCGGCGGGCGGGTGCTGCGGCGGAGCCTCGGAGGACGTCGAGGTTTCGCTCGTGGGGGTCACCGCCGCCGCAGAGCCGGCGTCCGGCTGCTGTGGCTGAAGCGGAAGGGCGGGCCGTGCGCCCCGGCGGCTCGGCTCGGCCCGACGACGCACCGGCCGCTGCGGCCACCGGAGGGACGCTCGGCCACCTGCTGGCGAGCGCGCCCCGCTTCGTGTTCTTCACCGGCAAGGGCGGGGTGGGAAAGACCTCGACGGCGTCAGCGGTCGCGCTGGGCCTAGCAGATGCCGGCCGGCAGGTGTTGCTCGTCTCGACCGACCCGGCGTCGAACCTCGACGAGGTGCTCGGGGTGCCGCTCGGCTCCTCGCCCGAGCCGGTGCCGGGCGTGGCGGGGCTCCACGCGCTCAACATCGACCCGCTGGCGGCCGCCGCGGCATACCGGGAGCGCGTGGTCGGCCCCTATCGCGGCGTGCTGCCCGAGTCGGCGGTCGCCAGCGTCGAGGAGCAGCTGTCGGGGGCCTGCACGGTGGAGATCGCCGCGTTCGACGAGTTCACCGCACTGTTGGCAGACCCCACCGCCACTGCCGCCTACGACCACGTCGTCTTCGACACCGCCCCGACGGGCCACACGCTGCGCCTGCTGTCGCTGCCGGGCGCATGGAGCGAGTTCATCGACACCAACACCCTCGGGACCTCGTGCATCGGGCCGCTGTCGGGCCTCACGAGCCAGCACGACCGCTATCGGGCGGCCGTGGCCACCTTGGCCGACGCCGGGCGCACGGTGCTCGTGCTCGTGTCGCGCCCCGATCCATTGGCGCTCGGCGAGGCGGCGCGTGCCGGGGCCGAGCTCGGCGCCCTTGGTATCCGCAACCAGCGGCTCGTCATCAACGGGGTGCTCCCCCCGTCGGCCTCCGACGACCCGTTGGCGGCGGCGCTCGCCTCCCGGGCGGCGGCAGCGCTCGAGGCGCTGCCCGACGAGCTCGTGGACCTGCCCCGTGACGAGGTGCCGCTCGTGGGCTTCAGCCCGGTCGGCCCTCCGGCGCTGCGGGCGTTGCTCACGGGCATGACGCCGCCGGCCGAGGCGCACGTCGAGGCGCTGCCGGAGACCACCTCCCTGCGTGCCCTCGTCGGGGAGCTGGCCGAGCGAGGGCGCGGGCTCGTCCTGACGATGGGCAAGGGCGGGGTCGGCAAGACCACGCTGGCAGCGGCCGTCGCCGTGGAGCTCGCCCTTGGCGGGCACGCGGTGGAGCTGACCACCACCGACCCGGCCGCCCACCTCGACGCCGTCCTCGCGACCGGCGCGGGCGGGTCAGGTGCCATTGCGGTGAGCCGGATCGACCCGGAGCGGGAAACGGCCGCCTATGTCGCCGAGGTGCTCTCAGGTGCGGGGGCCGGTCTCGACGAAGCCGGCCGTGCCGTGCTCGTGGAGGACCTGCGCTCGCCCTGCACGGCCGAGATCGCCGTGTTCAGGGCGTTCGCGCGCGCGGTGGCGGGGGCGGCGGAGCGCTTCGTCGTGCTCGACACCGCGCCCACCGGCCACACGCTGCTGCTCCTCGACGCCGCCCGCGCCTACCACCGAGAGGTCGGTCGCCAGGGCGGCGCGGTGCCCCCCGAGGTCGAGGCGTTGCTCGACCGCCTGACCGATCCCGGGTTCACCTCCGTGATCGTCGTCACCGTGCCCGAGGCCACCCCGATCCACGAGGCGGCCGCCTTGCAGGACGACCTGCGAAGGGCCGGGATCGAGCCGTTCGCCTGGGTCGCCAACCAGAGCCTTGCCGCCTCGGCCACCACGGACCCGCTGCTCGCCTCGCGTGCTGCCGCCGAGACCGGGCGCCTCGCGGAGATCAGCGCCCGCTACGCGTCGCGTCTGGCGCTCGTTCCCATGCTGGCCGAGGCGCCGACCGGCGTCGAGGCGCTGTCCCGCCTCCTCGCCACCCCGGTCGCGGCCGTGGCCTGAGCATCCGTCGTCCGGCCGGCTCCCACGTCGCAGAGCGGGTCCCCAGGTCGACGGGCTCGCCGCCTGGTCGGGCCGGGCCATCCCTGCCTGAAGCGCCTCCGGTGGCGGCAAGGTCGCGGTCCACCTCTCGGCCCTCTCGCACGAGGAGCGCCGGGAGCTCGCAGCGCCCGAGCACGGCGGGCCGATCGCCCTCCGCGCTGTTCGCGGGGAGACAGGGTGGGGCCCCGCGGCAGGCGCTCAGGTGCCGTACGAGTCGGCGAATATCCGCTCCCGGTCGACCCCCCGCCCTGACAGGGCCGTGATGCAGTCGGCGACCGTGAGCCGCGGTCCGGCGACGTAGGCGTCGAAGCCGGCGAGGTCGAGCCCGCTGCCGGCGACGGCGTCGGACACCCGCCCGAGCGCCGTTGCCACGCCCGCGGGCGCCTCGAAGCCCGGGAGGAAGCGTCGGGCGACGAGGGTCGCCGACAAGCCGGGAGCGCGGGCGACCAGCTCGCCGAGGTGGTCCAGCTCGTAGAAGTCCTCCGAGGAGGTCGCGCCCCAGAAAAGGACCATCTCACGGGTCGGGAACAGCTCGACCTGCTGCTCGAGGAGCGCCTTGATCGGCGCGAACCCCGTTCCCCTCGCGACGAAGACGATCGGGCGCCCCTCGGGGGATCGGATCGTGAAGTTCCCGAGCGGGCCCCGAACGGTGACGACGTCGCCGACGGCGACCCGGCCGAAGGCCCAGGTGGAGAGCCTCCCGCCTTCGACCTTGCGGATCTGCAGCTCGATGGAGTCGTCGGCTCGCGGCGAGTTGCCGATCGAGTACGCCCGGCTCAACCACGCCGCGTTGGGGATCCATACCTCGAGGTACTGTCCCGGCGCGTGCTGGCGCAAGCGGTCGGCCTCGCTGCGCGGCGCCAGGGTCAGGATCCGGGTGCCGGCGCCGATCTCGTCGATCCGGCGCACCACCATCTCGGCGAGGTGGTCGGGATGGGGGAGCACCGAGGCGATCCCGAGCTCGTCCCGGCGCGCCAGCAGCTCGTCCTCGACGGCGTGGTGGACCTCCACCCGGTCTGAGAGCTCCAAGATCGTGCGGACCGGGGGTAGCTGATGGCGTTCGCCGGGCAGGTGTTTGCACAGGTCATGCAAGCGACCATGCAGTTCAGCGGGTCGGTCACCACGGCCTTCTTGCGGTCGAAGTCGAAGCGGTAGACCTTGCGGCTGCAGCCGGTCACGCAGGTGCCACAGCCGATGCACGCATCCTCGTCGACTTGGGGGTGCCAGTCGATCTCCTCGCGGGGAACCCCGTGCCAGGGCTTGGCGAACTTCACATCCGGCATGTCCTCGTCCTTTCCTGGTCGGTAGTGCGCGCTCTCTCGCCCGTGCTGTCGCGGCCCGGAACCCGGGCGGGCAGAAAGAACGGGCCGGCAGGCGCCCATAGCGCCTCGCCGCGCTGCCGTGCGGGGCCTCCGGGAAGCGGGTGGCAGGCGTCGCTCTTCGGTGCGCTCTGTCAGTCCTCCATCGCCTATCGTCGATTGCCGTCAGCACCGCCCAGCGTGCAGCGCGCCCTCCTCCGGGGACAGGGCCACTGGTCACATCTCGGAGCAGATAGGTCCTCCGGCCCTTCGCGCCCGGCTCTGCGGGCGCGAGAGTGGGGCACGGTGCGCGCTACCCAGGACGAGATGACCGGAGCGACGAGCCCGTTTGCGCGGCAGCCGCAGCCTGCAATGAGCGTGGTGCGCGACGGACCGGAGCGGAGGTGCGCTGGGGACCGGAGGTCGCACGGCCGGGCCGAGAGGACGCCGCGGTGAGCGCGATCCCGCCGACGACCTACCAGGCGCGGGCGAGGACGACGGCGCCCGGCAGGGCCGAAGCCGCGGTCGGCAGCGGGACCGTCGCCTTCGACGCGAGCTGGGGCGAGGACCCGGGCGGCCTTCCCGGGCCCGCGGAGCTGCTCGCAGCGGCCTTCGCCGCCTGCCTGCTGAAGAACCTGGCACGCACCCGCGAGCTGCTCGGCTTCTCCTTCGAGCACGCCGAGGTCGAGGTGACGGCCCGCCGGCAGGACCACCCGCCGAGGTTCGTCGAGGTTGCCTACGACCTGCGCATCACCACCGACGAGCCCGACCGACGCGTCGAGCTCGTCCACAAGAACCTCCGCAGGTTCGGGACCGTGGTCAACACCGTCGCCGCGGCGTGCGACGTCCACGGAGAGGTCGTGGCGGTGCGGCCCAGCGCCCGCCGGGCATGAGCCGGCCGCCACCCGGTGGGATGCGAGGGAGCTCGGCGGCTCGCCGGCTCCGCCACCTGCGGCTCGAGTTAGAGCCGCCCGGTAGCTCGCCGGCGTCTTGGCGGTCGCGACCGGTCCGGGAGCGAGCGTTCAGGTCCGCCTGCTCGGGCCCAACTTCTCGTAGGGGCTGCCGCAGCCCGAGGGCCCTCCCAGCTCTCCGTAGGTCCGGCAGCGCGGGTCGTCGCACCATCCGACATGCCGTTCCCCCTGGCGAAGTTCCAGGGCGTGCTCGGCACAGAGCGCGATGTCGGGCAGGATGACAGTCACCGAGTAGGACTGGTCGCTCGGGTCAAGCCCGCGGGCCAGGGTCCGGCGCGGTGGCTCCACCGTCTCCGTCGCGTGCTCGCCGCACAGGGCGCAGAAAGGCCCGGATCCGCCGGAGGTCATGGCCTGATGGCCTCTCTGAGCTTGTCGACTCCCCGCACGCGGCGAGTGACCTTCTCGGGCTCCGCAGCGTCTCTGTCGCGGATCCGTTGCTCGAGCCGATCGAGGCGAGCTTCCTCGTTGCCGACGAGCCGCTGGCGCTCTGCGCCGTCGTGCGCGCCGAGGGCTCGGACGAAGCTTCGGTGGGCGTCGACCGCGCGCCCGAGCTCAAGCTGGCGGGCGATCGCGGAGTAGGAGCTTCCGCTTTCACGGAGCGCCAGGACTTGGGCGTCCACCTCCTGGGTCGGCAGCCGCCTCCGCCTCACACCCCTCGCCCGCTCGGGCGGCGCCGCCGAGGCATGCCGGTGAGGCATCGTGACGTGGGTGCGCCTAGGCATGACGGCGCCCGGGCCGGACTCGATCTCGGCTCGTCCTCCGTCGGATCGTCACGCGAGCCGCTCGAGCTGCGCCTGGATATGGCTCCGCCGCTCCTCGAACTCCTCGGGTGACACCTCGCCGGCCTCGAGGACCCGGTGCAGCGCCGCCAGGTCCTCGATGAGCTCGGCCTCGCTTCGATGGGATCCTCCCACGGGCGGCTCGGCGCCCGCGGCTCGGCGTGCGGCCCTTCGTTCTGCCTTCGCCTGAGCCTGCTCGAGCTTCTGGCGCTCCCGCTGGCGCTTGCCGACGGAGTTCGTCATCGCGCGTCTCTGTGGATGAGGGCGCGCCGCGGCGCCGAGGGGCGGGCGGCCGCGGTGGCAGGCTTGGCGGGTCCTGTGGGAGAGGGCAGGCCCCGGAGGGCCTCGGCCCGGCACTTGAAGATGACGAGCTCCGTTCGAATCGGGCCGACTCGGGGAGATCTCGAACAGGCCACGCCGGTTGGCAGGCGGCGATGAAGGCAGCGTACCAGCATCACGGTCTTCGCCATGCACGCCCTGGGCGCTCGATGCTCGCCGGGGCCACGGTCGGCGAGCGTCCCGGCGTCAGCAGGCTACGGGCTCGTCCGACCGGGAGGGCCTGCTCGCCGACGCCCGGTCCGCCTCAGCTGCTCAGCAGCTCGTGCAGCTTCTGATCTGCCGTCGGGTGGCGCAGCTTGGACATCGCCCTCGCCTCGATCTGGCGGATCCGCTCACGGGTCAGGTCGAAGCGGGCGCCGACCTCCTCGAGGGTGCGGGCCTCGCCACAGTCGAGGCCGAAGCGCAACCGGATGATCTCTCGCTCCCGGTCGGAGAGGCCGGCGAGCATGGTGGCCACGACGCCCGGGAGAAGGCTGGCCGCGGCCGCCTCGAACGGCGACACCGCGCCGGGATCTTCCACGAGGTCACCGAGCTCGCCGTCGCCGTCGTGGTGCAACGGCTCCGAGAGCGAGGCAGGCGCGGCCGCGTGGCGGAGGATCTCGACGATCCTGTCCGCGCCGATGCCGAGATCTCCGGCCAGCTCGTTCACGCTCGGGCGTCGGCCGAGCTGGCCTTCGAGGCGCGTGCGGGCGCTGATCACCCTGCCGAGCAGCTCACCCGCGTTCACCGGGAGGCGTATCGTGCGGCTGCCGTTGGCGATCCCCCGGGTGATCGCCTGGCGGATCCACCAGGTGGCGTAGGTGGAGAACTTGAAGCCCTTGCGCCAGTCGAACTTCTCGACCGCGTGCATCAGCCCGAGGTTGCCCTCCTGGACAAGATCGAGCAGCGGGAGATCCGACGCCTGGTACCTCTTGGCGATCGCCACGACCAGGCGAAGGTTGGTGTTGACGAAGGCCGCCGCTGCGTCGTCGCCCGCCCGTGCGGTCCGGCGGAGCTCGAGCGCTCGGGTCGGGCCAAGCCTCCCGCCTGCCGCCAGCTCGGCACGAGCGTCGCGTCCCGCCTCGACCGCCTGCGCCAGGCGAACCTCGTCCTCCCTGGTCAGCAGTCGGTGGCGGCCGATGTCGCGCAGGTACAGCCGGACGAGATCGTCCCCGGGCGCCGGTGCAGGCTTGTTCGGCACTCGCCCTCTTCTCTGGATAGCCGGCGGACTTGAGCAAGGGGGGGAGCTCGCCGCGACGCGCTACCCCCTGCCATCGCCGACGGTCCCGGGAGCACGGTCGACGAGCGCGCCACCCACGCTACTCTCACAGGCCCCTCCGCCCGCCCGATCGGTCCTCCGCTATGCTCGGTTCGATGTCGCGGGCGCCCGCCCGCGGCGGCGGGCGCAACGGCGCCCGCCGGGCCTACGAGACGTGGCAGCTGGTCGGCCCTGTTGCCTTGGACCGACTGGAGCCTCATGCACGCACCGTCCGCTTCTCTCGCGCCCGCCCGGTTCTCGGAGCTCGGCGTGCCCCCGGCGCTGTCCGCCGCGCTGGAGGCGAGGGGGATCACCACCGCCTTCCCGATCCAGGCTGCCGCCTTGCCCGACTGCCTCGCCGGGCGGGACGTGTGCGGTAGGGCGCCCACCGGCTCCGGCAAGACCCTCGCGTTCGGGCTCGCGATCCTGTCGCGGCTGTCGGCGCTTCCCCCTGGCAGCCGGCTGGTTGCCCGGCGCCCGTCGGCGCTCGTCCTGGTACCGACGCGTGAGCTCGCAGCCCAGATCGAAGACGCCCTCGCCCCCCTGGCTGCGGTCGTCGGGTCGCGGGTAGCCGCGATCTACGGCGGCGTCGGCTACGCAAAGCAGGAGGTCGCCTTGCGAGCGGGGGTCGACCTTCTCGTCGGGTGTCCCGGGAGGCTCACGGACCTGGTCGAGCGCGGCTCGGTCGAGCTGGCGGACGTGGAGGTGGTCGTCCTGGACGAGGCCGACCGGATGGCTGACATGGGCTTCCTGCCTGCGGTGCGCCGTCTCCTGGATGCCACCAGCCCCTCGCGCCAGACGCTGCTGTTCTCGGCCACGTTGGCCGGGCCGGTGGAGAAGGTGATCCGCGACTACCAAAGGAGCCCGGTGCGCCACGACGTAGGGTCGGAGGCCGGCGATCGTGGCGACGTTGCCCACCATTTCTGGCGCGTGGAAGCCCACGACAGGGTCGCCGTCACCGCCGACGCCGTGACCGCCGGCGGCCCGGCCATGGTCTTCTGCCGCACCAAGCGCGGCGCCGACCGCCTTTCGGACCGCCTCGCCCGCTCGGGACTCGCGTCGGCGGCGATCCATGGCAACCGCAGCCAGGTCCAGCGCGAGCACGCTCTGGGCGAGTTCCGTGCCGGCCGTCTCGACGTGCTCGTCGCCACCGACGTCGCTGCTCGCGGCATTCACGTCGACGCGGTGCCGCTCGTCGTCCACTTCGACCCCCCCGCTGACGCGACCGACTACGTCCACCGGTCGGGGCGGACCGGGAGGGCCGGTGCTGACGGGACCGTCGTCTCCCTGATCGGGAGGGAGCACCTGGGCGCAGCCAGGCTCATCCAGCGAGCCTTGGGGCTGCCGAGCGGGGTCTCCTCGCCCGACGTCACCGCGCTGGCCCTTCCCCGCGCTGAGGACTCTTCACGTCCGCGGCCTGTTCCGACCGGGGCCGCCAGTCCCGGCAGCGGGAGGAGCCGGCACGTCGTCTCGGGCAATGGCGCCCGCCCCAGCCGTTCAGCGAGCCGGAAAGACGGTGCAGGCGCCACTCGGAAGGCCCGAGGCGCACCGGAAGGTCGGCAGGCCCATGGTCGGGCCGTGCCGGACGAGCAGCGAGTACGGCGGCACGAGGTCGACGCCGTCGGGCCCTGACAGGTATCCGGGCGCGCTTCCGGGCGTCCCGTCGTGCCCGTACTGCCAGACGATCTTGTCGGTCCTCGGGTCGACCACGATCACCCGGTCGTTGCCGTCGTCGTTGCACAGGATGTCGCCGTTGGTCGGGATCGGCTCGCACAGCGACGGGGTCGTCAGCTTCCCGGGCCCGCTCGTCGGGCCGTAGCGCCACAGCAGCCGACCCTGCTTGTTGAACTCGACGATCTGGCCGGGGTTGGAGTAGTCGACGGTCATGTAGCGGCCCGGGGACACCTCGTTGGTGTCCGAGGGGTAGGCGACGCCCGGAGGGTGGGTCGACCACAGCACCTTGCCCTGGAGGGTCATCTCGTCGGCCCAGTCGCCGTTGATCTCGGAGACAAGGTAGTCGCCGTTCGTGAGCGGGAAGGCGCCGTTCGGGCTGCCGAAGCGCAGAGGGGGCTGGTGGTAGCAGTAGGTGTCCTGGATCCCGAGGCGCTCGGCCGGCACGTGCGCGCCACTGCGCACGAGGAGGAGGCTGCAGTTCTTGATGTCGGCGATGAGGACGTCGCCGTTCGGGAGCATCATCGCGTCGTCGGGATTGTCGAGCTCGTTCGGGCCCGAGCCGGGAAGGCCGGGGTGCCCGTAGCGCCAGAGGATCTTGTGCCGGCGGACGCTGATGAGCGAGACGACCTGGTCGTTCTCCTCGGTCGCGATGATGTCCCGGCCGTTCGGCGTGAAGAACGCGTCGTCCGGCTCGAGGAAGGTCATCCCGGGCGGCAGGTCGCCCGGGCGTGGGAACTGCCAGACGATCTTCCCTGAAGGACTGACCACGAGGAGGCGGTTGTTGCCCTCGTCGGCGATCAGCACGTCGCCGGGGAGGGCGGCCGGGTTCGATCCCGGCGCGAGGTTCGGACCCGGGTGCAGCCCCCGTCCCGGCGGGGAGGGGAACGGAAGTCCTGCCGCGGCGTGACGCCCCGCGGCGCGGCCGGTCGAGCGCGAGGACGGGGACGGGCGCGTATGCCTCGCTGGCGGGCCGCTGGAGGATCCGAGCTCGAGCGGCAGGACGATGGCGGCGAGGACGGCAGCGGAGATGGCCACGAGCCGGGCTCGGCCCACTAGCCGGGCCCGCCGGCGACGGTCACGCAGCTCTGCCGGGGAGGGACGCGCCGTCGCCCTGCCGGCAGGTCCGTGCCCGTCTGGCCCGCCTCGCTCAGGGCCGGCCGGAGGCACGGCTCACCTGCTTCCTTGCGCCTCAGGCCGAGAACGGTCCGGGTGGCCTCGGCCGTGGGTGGACGCCGCTCGAGAGGTCCCGGCGGGGCAGGTGGCGGGGGCGCAGGCGCGCCTCAGTGGGGCTGTGCGTCGGGGAATGCACTTTTGCTACCACGAGGCCCGCGCACTGTAAAGTCAGGGGACGGCCCGAGTCGGGCGCGAGGCTCGGTGCCCGAGGTGCATGTCCGAGCGGGAGGCTGCAGCCGAGGGCTCTGGCGCGACAGGCATCTTTCGCGCGCTACGTTGCCGGATCTTCTCCGGGCGCGTCTTCGACCGCCCGGCTCCCGCGCTGCAGCTCCTCGCCTGAACTGGAGCTCGGTGGCGCGGACCGTCGCCGGCCTGTCGATCTTCTTGCTCTGTTCCCTTCCTCCGGAGCGCCTCGGAAGTCAGGCGGGGGCCTGCGACCGCTCACATGCTCGCGAGTGCCGGGCCCCGGGTCGTGGAGTGGCGGGTGAGGCTCGGGCCCGGAAGCACGTGCCGGACGGGCGAAGTCGCCAAGCAGGTTCTTGACGCTTTCGCTGCGATGCGGTTATCGTTCTCGCCACGCATCTAACCTGACGCCTGGTGGCGTCGCCCGTAGTGATAGCGCTAACAACTCCAGGTCATGCCGGTGTGATAACGCTCACAGCGTGCGCCGCGAGGAGGTGACAGGGGGGTGCGCCGGAGGAAGCGGACAAGAAGCGGACAACTCGGGAAGGAGGGCCGAGAGCTCGCACCGCTGGTGCGCGACCTATAAATCCGGGCCGCCGGCAGCGGCGGCCGCTCGATGGGACCCAAGACCAAGACCAGCACAAAGGGGGACAGACAGATGTCCGGACGGTTCATGCGGCGGGGGGCGCTCGTGCGGCTCACCGCCCTGCTCGCGACGGGAGGCCTTGCCGCCTCGATGGTCGCCGCAGCAAGCGGCGCCTCGGCGACCACCAGCAGGGCGCCGGCGAAGATCAAGGTGGCGATCGTTCCGAAGCTGCTCGGTCTGCCGGTGTTCGAGGCGAACGTGAAAGGTGCCGAGGAGGTGGCTCCTTCCCTCGGCATCGCGCTGAAGTACACGGCGCCGGCGACGGCGTCCGCGGAAGGGCAGGTGCAGATCTTCAACAGCCTGATCCTCCAGCACTACAACGTCATCACGCTGTCCGCGGACGACCCGACGGTGCCGGCGCCGGTGCTCGAGAAGGCGATGAAGGCGGGGATCAAGGTGATCTCCTTCGACTCCGACGTCATCCCGGCTGCTCGAGACTTCTTCATCCAGGACACGGCGTACAACACGATCGCCCAGGGCGTGATCAACGCCACGGAGAAGTTCACCGGCCCGAACGCGCAGATCGCGATCATGTCCTCGACGCCCGACGCGACGATCCAGCTCGCGTGGATCGGCGCGATGAAGTCCTATATCAAGACGAAGTTCCCCCACTTGAAGATCGTGACCATCGGCTACGGCCAGTCGAACCAGGCCACGTCCCTCACGCAGGCGGAGGACATCATCCACTCGTACCCGAGCGTGAAGGCGATCCTGCCCATCGACGGCGCCGCGGTCGTGGGCACCGCGCAGGCGGTGCAGGATCTCGGTGACGCGGGCAAGATCGGCGTGTTCGGGATCGGCGACCCATTGCCGAACCAGAAGTACTTCGCGAACGGATCGCTGCAGGCGCTCTTCCTCTGGAACGAAGTGAACCAGGGCAAGCTGATCATGTACGTGGCGAAGCTCGCCTACGAGAACAAGCTGCACGCAGGCGGGACGTTCACCGCCGGCCCGCTCGGCACGTTCACGATCGCCGCCAAGGCGAACCCGGTGACGGGTGCGACCCGGAACACGATCATCTTCTCCAAGCCCCTCGAGTTCACGAAGGCGAACTACAAGCAGTACGACTTCTGATCGAGGGACCTCGACGCCTCCGCGGGGCTGGCGGCCGGCAAAGCCGGACGCCGGCCCCGCACGGCGCCGTCCCGGCGTCTTCTCGCCAGGTCGGGTGGAAAATGACGCACCACGAAGGAACGATGGAGCCGATGAGCAGGGCCCTTGGCGGTCAGGGGGTTGGCCGGAGGTGAGCCCGGACCGTCTGGGCGCCGCTGCGCAGACTCGGGGGCTGGGCCACGGGGTGCCGGTGGGCCGCGCTCGCGCGAGACGCGTCCGCTCTCCTGGCGGCACCGAAGAGCGGGTCGAGCTCGCAGAGCTCGGCGAGCGCGTCCCCGGCGAGGCCGGGACGGGCCGGGTGCCCTCCGCGCCGGGCGGCACGGGTCAGGGAGGGCGCCCGGAGGCCGGGTCGCCGGCGGTGTCGGGATGGGGCGCGCCGGCCCGCTACGAGGCGCGCTCGGTCACCAAGTCCTTCAACGGCGCCATCGTGCTCGACGACGTGTCGGTGACCCTGGAGCCGCACGAGGTCCACACGCTGGTAGGAGAGAACGGCGCCGGAAAGTCCACGCTGTTCAAGATCCTGAGCGGGCTGTACACGCCCGACTCCGGCCGCCTCGAGCTGGGCGGCGAGACGCTAGGCGACCTGACGCCGCGCTCGGCGCTCGGGCTCGGCATCTATCTCGTGCCGCAGGAGCCGAAGCTGATGGCCCACCTGTCCGCGGCCGAGAACCTCTACGTCGGGATCCTTCCACGACGTCGGGTCAGGCTCCTCGTGAACTGGAGGCAGGTCCACAGGGAGGCAGCCACGTACTTCGAGCGGGTCGGGCTGCAGATCGACCCGGCCACGCCGGCGCGTGAGATGAGCATCGCCCAGCAGCAGCTCCTCGAGTGCGCCCGGGCCCTCGTCCACCGCTGCAGGGTGATCCTCTTCGACGAGCCGACGTCGCCGCTCACCACCCACGAGACGGAGATCCTCTTCGGCCTGATGCGTCAGCTGCGCGACGCCGGGCTCGCGATCGGGTTCATCAGCCACCGCCTGGACGAGGTCCTCGAGGTGAGCGACCGCGTCGAAGTACTGCGTGACGGGCGGCTCGTCGCCTCCCTGCGCCGCGGCGAGGCGACCCGTGACGGGCTCGTGTCCGCGATGATCGGCCGAGAGATCGGCGTGCGCACGCGAGTCCGGCGAACCTCGGACGTCACCGAGCGGCGCGAGGTGCTGCGCGTCGAGTCGCTCACGTCGGAGCCCATCTTCCGCGACGTGAGCTTCGCGCTCGAGAGCCACGAGGTCGTCGGGGTGGCAGGCCTCGTCGGGAGCGGGCGCACCGAGATCGCCGAGGCCATCTTCGGCCTGCGAGCGGCCGACTCGGGGAGGGTCGCGATCGACGGGAGGGTCCTCGAGCGCAGGTCGCCTCGTGCCTGTATCGAGGCCGGCCTCGTCTACCTTCCCGAGGACCGAGCACGACACGGGATCTTCTCGGAGGTCGAGATCACGAGGAACGTGACGGCCGGCACGATCCCAAGGCTCCCGAGGCGCTGGGGGCTCATCCGCCAACGCGAGGAGCAGGAGCTGGCGGCTGCCTCCGCGGCACGGACCTCGGTGCGGATGCAGTCGCTCGAGGTCGCGATCGCAACGCTTTCGGGGGGGAACCAGCAGCGCGCGATGTTCTCCCGCTGGCTGCTCGCCGAGCCGCGGGTCGCCATCCTCGACGAGCCCACGCGCGGCGTGGACATCGGCGCCAAGGACGACATCTACGACATCATCTCGGACCTTGCGGCGTCGGGGCTGGCGTGCCTGATCATCTCGTCGGAGCTCGAGGAGCTCTGCCTCACCTGCGACCGTGTGCTCGTCGTCTACGAGGGGGCCATCGTGGGCGAGCTTCGCGGCGAGGAGATCACCGCGGCGCGCCTTGGCGAGCTCGTCGTCGGAGGGAGCAGCTCGTGAGCGCGGTGGCGGGGAGCCTGACAAGTCGCCGGACGTTCCTGCCCACGCGGGCGCTCTGGGCTCGGCTCGTGCGGCTGCGCGAGTTGCAGCTGCTGCTCGCGATGGCCGTGGTCGTCGCCGTGAGCGCGGTGCTTCACCCCGATTTCGTGTCCTCGAGCAACGTCTCGTTCATGCTCGCCGACTCCTCGGTGACGGCCACGCTCGCCATCGGGCAGACGCTCGTGATCCTCGGCAAGGGCATCGACCTGTCGGTCGCGCCGATCCTCGGCATCGCCGCGATCGTGGTGGGGTTCCCCGCACAGAACCACGGCCTCCCGCTGGCTGTGGCGCTGGTGATCGTCATGGGGGTCGGGATCGTCCTCGGGGTCGGCAACGGGATCCTGGTGAGCTGGGCGCGCATTCCCCCGATCATCACAACGCTCGCGACGCTGAGCGTCTACGGCGGCCTGCAGTTCATCATCGCCAACGGGCAGGAGGTCGTGAACATCCCGAACTTCTACGACACGTTCGGGAACTCCGACCTCGTGCCGGGTGTCCCCTGGGCGCTGCTCGCGGCCGTCGGGCTGGCTCTTGTCGTGTGGCTGTTCCTCCGCCAGACCAATCTCGGTCGCTCGATCTACGCGGTCGGAAACGACGCCGACGCGGCGCACCGCTCCGGCATCCCCGTCCAGCGGATCATCTTCCTCACCTACGTCCTCTGCGGCTTCCTCGCGGGCATCGCGGGCCTGATCTACCTCTGCCACACCGGCTCGGCGGATTCGACGACCGGCACCGACAGCAACGTCGAGCTGACCTCTATCGCAGCGACGCTCATCGGCGGCACCACGCTCACTGGAGGAAGAGGAGGCGTGATCGGCAGCGTGCTCGGCGCGATCTTCCTCTCGATCGCGCTGACCGCGATGGTCTTCGCCCGTATCCCGCCGATCTGGGAGCCGGCCGGTGTCGGTGGGCTCATCCTGCTCGCGATGGTGACCGACCGGCACAGCGGGAACCTCGGATCCGGAGGGCCGCGCCGGGTCGGGAGGCGGCACTGATGGCGGCGCTCTTGTCCGCCCCGCCGGCACAGCGGAGGTCGAGGACCGCCACGAGCTCGGAGCGGCGAAGGGACCGTATCTGGGTGATGGCGCTCGCCGTCGTGCTCGGCGTCGAGATCCTCTACTTCTCGATCGCCGTCTCCGGCTTCTTCGGCGGCGGCTCGGGACTGCTCAGCCTGACGGAGCAGTTCCTCGACGTCGGGGTCATCGCGCTGGGCGAGGCAGCGGTCATCCTCGCAGGTGAGATCGATCTCTCCGCGGGGACGATGTCGAGCCTGTCGGGGATAACGATGGCCGTCCTGTGGCGCCAGGGCATGGAGATCTGGGTGGCAGTCCTCGTCGCCCTCGCCATCTCTGGAGCGATCGGGTTGCTGAACGGCCTGATCATCACGGTGTTCAAGGTGGACTCCCTCCTCGTCACGCTCGCGTCGCAGTTCATCCTCGGGGCGGTCGCCACGGCGCTCGGCGGCGGGTCGCCGCCCTACGGCTTCCCCGGGTCGTTCGTCTCGATCGCGGGCACGGGCACCGTCGGCCCGGTGCCCGACCAGCTCATCGTCTTCGCCGTGCTCGCCGCAGGGGTCGCGATCGCCATCGGCCGTACCCGCATGGGACGTTCGCTGGCCCTGATCGGCTACAACCGGCCCGCGGCCCGCTGGTCGGGTATCCGAGTCGACCGGACCGTCGTCGGCGCCTTCGTCGCAAGCGCCTTCATGGCGGGCATCTCGGGCATCCTCGTCTCCGGCCTGTACAACGCGGCGCGAAACGACATCGGCGACTCGCTGCTCCTCCCGGCGATCACCGTCGTCGTGCTCGGCGGAGTGGACATCTTCGGCGGACGCGGCCGCATCTCGGGGGTCATCATCGCCACGTTCGTCCTCGGGTTCCTCACCGAGGGCATGCTCGTGGCCGGGGACAGCTCCCTCTCGGCGACGATGGTCACGGGCATCCTCCTCATCGTCTGCCTCGTGTTCAAGATCGGGCTCGAGCGGCGGGGCGGGTCGGACGTGCTCGGCGCGGTGCGGCGGCGTGCCGAGAGGCTCCGGCACCTCGGGCCAGGCGCCGGCGCTCCGCCTGCGGTCGGGGATGAGCTGCCGTGAGCGCACCACGGGACGCCCGCGCACCTCGCTGTCGCCGTCAGCAAGTGGCACCCAGGACTGCGCGCCCGTCGCTCGGCGTGCTGCGGGCTCCGCCCCGGCGGTGCCTGCGAGGACCGTGTTCACTCCGCTGGTACCGTGATAGCGCAATCACGGGGCTCCGCCTGGCGAGGCGGTGCGGGCGGAGGGGCGCGGTGGAGGAAGGTCAGTCGGGACAGGACCCCGGGGGTCCGCCGGCAGGTCCGACGTCGGCCGGTGCCGGCGATCGGCCGGTGCCGGTGATGGCGGACGTGGCGCGGCTCGCGGGAGTGTCGGCGATGACCGTCTCCCGGGTGCTGAACGGCCATCCCTCTGTGCGCCCCGAGACACGAGCGCGGGTGCTCGAGGCGATCGAGGTGCTCGACTACCGGCGCAACTCCGCGGCCCGGGCGCTTGCCACCCGCCGCTCGGAGACGATCGGCGTCGTCGCCTTCGACACGACTTTCTACGGCCAGGCGGCCTGCGTGCGCGGCGTGGAGCACGCCGCGAGGGAGGCGGGCTATTTCGTGAGCATCGCGACGGTGAAGGTCGTCGACGAGCGATCGATCCGCGAGGCGGCCGACTGCCTCGTCGCCCAGTCGGTCGAGGGCCTCGTCGTCGTGACTCCCCGAGCATCGGCCCTCCAGGAGCTACGGGAGCAGACGGTCGGCGTGCCGATGGTCGTCGCCGGCGGCTCCCCGCACAGCGGCCTGCCGACGGCGGCGGCCGACCAGGAGGCCGGAGGCCGGCGTGCGACCCGGCACCTGTTGTTCCGTGGTCACGAGACGGTCTGGCATGTGGCGGGGCCCGAGGACTGGGACGACGCGCGTGGACGCCTGCGAGGCTGGCAGTCGGCGCTGGCAGACGCCGGGGCCATCGAGCCCCGCGTGCTGCGGGGCGACTGGAGCGCGGCCTCGGGCTGGCGCGCCGGGGTCGAGCTCGCGAAGCAGCGCAAGGTCTCGGCGGTGTTCGTCTCGAACGACCAGATGGCGCTGGGAGTGATCCTCGCGATGAAGCAGGCCGGCCGGCGTGTGCCGGAGGACGTGAGCGTGGTCGGCTTCGACGACATCCCCGAGGCGGCCTACTTCGACCCGCCGCTCACGACGATCCGGCAGGACTTCGAGGAGCTCGGTCGTCGCAGCGTCGGGCTGCTCCTCCAGGCGATCGAGATCGGCACCGCCCGGTCGAGCCCGGCGGTCATCCCGGAGTTCGTGGGCCGGCTGAGCACGGCCGACGCCGGGAGGTGGGCGGGTGCCCGGAGCTGAGGCGTGCCCCGAGGCCCCCGGCCGGGGCCCCGTCGAGGCAGCCGGGGCCTCGACGCCCTCGGATCAGCTGGGGATGGCGACGGCGTCCCGCCATGGCAACTATGTGCTCGAGCAGGTTGCGTTCCCGAGCACCCGGCTCGAGCTCACCGGCAGCCTCTACATTCCCCGGCGCCTCGCCGAACCGGCCCCGTCCGTGGTGCTCCTCGGGCCGTTCGGCTACGTGAAGGAGCACGCCCCGGACCAGTACGCGACGCGGCTCGCGGACGAGGGCTACGTCGCCCTGTCCTTCGACTGCGCCCACCATGGCGAGAGCGCGGGGGAGCCACGCCAGCTGGTCGAGCCGCACCGGCGGATCGCCGACGTGCGAGCCGCGATCGACTTCCTCGTCTCCAGGCCCGAGGTGGACGCGGCGGCCTTGGCGGCGCTCGGGATCGGTGAGGGGGCCGCGGAGCTCGTCCAGGCGGCCGTCGCGGATCGCCGGATCGGTGCGGTCGTGGCAGTCGCGGCGCGCTTCCGGGATCCGGAGAGCGACCTCGAGCGGGTCGCCGGCGACCACCCCCCGACCGGGACGGGCGCCGTCGACCAGATGCGCCTGGTCGAGGAGCGACTGGCACGGGCCCGGGCCGCGAAGCGCCGTTTCGAGGACACCGGCGAGGTGGAGTACCGCCCGATCACCGACGCCTCCCGGCTCGACGTGGCCCTCCCCGGTCTCGCACCATGGGAGTGGTACTCGAGGCGTGGTGGTCGGGGGCTGTGGGAGAACCGGTACGCGGTCATGGGTGACCTCTGCTACCTCGCGTTCGAGTCGCTGTCCGCCGCGGCGGCGATCCGAGTGCCCGTGCTCGTCGTGCACGGCGAGCTCGCGCCCGGCGCGGCCGCGGCGCGTCGCCATGTGGAGACGATGGCCAACGCGCCGGTCGAGGTCCGGTTCGAGGAGGGTACCGGAGAGTACGACTACTACGACGACCCGCGCACCATCGACCGCGTCGCCGCCGAGGTGGCGGGCTGGCTCGCACGTAGCCGATGAGGCCGGGCAAGACCGCCGGCACCTCGCCCGAAGGGGCATCGACGGCCCTACGGTCCTGCTGGGGCCTCGGCGCAGGCCTGCCCCTGCGGGCAGGAGGCGGGCGGTGCAGACTGGGGCCATGATCACCAGCATGAACCCTCGAACCGGTGCGCCGGCAGGGGAGGAGCTCGAGGAGACCTCGCCCGAGGAGGTGGCGGCGCGCTGCCGGGAGGCGGCGCAGGCCGCGGCGGGGCTGGAGGCCCTCGGGCGGCACGGGCGCGCTCGGATGCTCCAGGCGATGGCCGACGCCCTCGAGGCTCGCCGCCAAGAGGCCGTCGCGCTCGCGGACCTCGAGACGGCGCTCGGTGGTGCCCGCCTCGAGGGCGAGCTGACGCGCACGACCTTCCAGCTCAGGTTCTTCGCCGAGGTGCTCGAGGACGGGGCCTATCTCGAGGCGACGATCGACCACGCCGGCCCGAGCCCGATGGGTCCGAGGCCCGACCTCCGCCGGCTGCTCCGGCCGCTCGGGCCGGTGGCCGTGTTCGGTGCGTCCAACTTCCCCTTCGCCTTCTCCGTCCCCGGCGGGGACACGGCCTCCGCGCTCGCTGCGGGGTGCCCGGTCGTGGTGAAGGGCCACGAGGCGCACCCGAGGACCTCCCTGCTGTGCGCCGAGGCGCTCGCCGAGGGTGCCGCACGGTCTGGGGCGGGGGAGCACGCCGTGGCGGTGGTGCTCGGGGTCGAAGCGGGGCGCCGGCTCGTGCTGGACCCGAGCATCGCCGGCGTCGGGTTCACCGGCTCTCTCGCCGGCGGCCGGCTCCTGCACGAGCTGGCCGCGACCCGCCCGTCGCCGATCCCCTTCTACGGCGAGCTCGGCGCGCTCAACGCCCTGATCGTCTGCCCGGGCGCGGCGGCGCAGCGCCCGGAGGAGATCGCCGCGGGGCTCTCGGGATCCTTCACGCTCGGCGCCGGCCAGTTCTGCACCAAGCCCGGGCTCGCCCTCGTCCCGGCCGGTCCGGCGGGCGACGCCCTCGTCGCCGCGCTCGCCGCCGAGGTCGCCTCGAAGCCCTCCCAGGCGATGCTGAGCGCCCGAGTCGCCAACGGCTTCCTCGACGGAAGCGGCCGCCTGCGGCAGGTCGCATCGTCGCGACCGCTCGCCGAGGGCCGGCCGCCGGACTCCTCCGAGGGCTGGTGGAGCACGCCGCTCCTGCTCGAGGTGGGCCCCGGTGCGCTGGAGGGCACAGTGCTCGAGGAGTGCTTCGGTCCGGTGCTGGTCCTGGTGCGATACGCGTCGGGCGAGCAGCTCTTGCAGCTCGTCGACCGCCTCGGTCCGGCGCTCGCCGCTGCCGTTCACGCCGAGGTGCGGACCGGGCCGGACGGGCTCGGGGGCGAGGACGCGTCGCTCGCCGCCGACCTCCTGGAGCGGCTCACTCGAAAGGTCGGTCGCATCGTCTGGAACGGCTACCCGACCGGCGTCGCCGTCTCCTGGGCGATGCACCACGGGGGTCCCTACCCGGCGACGACCGACCCGCTCCACAGCTCGGTCGGCGCGAGCGCTATCCGCCGGTGGCTCCGCCCGGTCGCCTACCAGGACGTGCCCGAGGCGCTGCTGCCGCCGGAGGTTCGAGACGAGCTGCCGGCCGGGGAACGCCTGTTGCGCCGCGTCGACGGCCGGACGCGCCTCGCCTGATCGGGACCTGGTCCGGCTCAGGCGGGCTTCTCGGCGTGGCCGCCGAACTCGGAGCGCATCGCGGAGAGGACCTTCGCGGCGAACTCCCCGCCATCCCTCGAGGCGAAGCGCTCGTAGAGGGCCGCGGTGATCACCGGTGCGGGGACGCCGGTGTCGACGGCCGCCTCGACCGTCCAGCGGCCCTCGCCCGAGTCCGACACCCGGCCCGCGAACTCCTCGAGATCCGGCGAGCGTGCAAGGGCCGATGCTGTCAGGTCGACGAGCCACGAGCCCACGACCGATCCGCGCCGCCAGACCTCGGCCACCTCGGCGACGTCGATCGAGTACGAGTAAGCCTCCGGATCTCGAAGCGGCGTGGTCTCGGCATCCGTCTCGGCCGGTGCCTGCTTTCCGGCACCCGCGTGCCGGATGATGTCGAGCCCCTCCGCGATGGCGGCCATCATCCCGTACTCGATCCCGTTGTGGACCATCTTCACGAAGTGGCCGGCTCCTGAAGGGCCGCAGTGCAGGTAGCCGTCGGGCGCCGTACCCGGCTTGTCGCCTCGGCCGGGCGTCGGCTCGGCGCTCGCCTTTCCGGGGGAGATGCTCGCGAAGATCGGGTCGAGGCGCTTGACCGGCTCGACCTCGCCGCCGATCATCAGGCAGTAGCCGCGCTCGAGGCCCCATACCCCGCCGCTCGTGCCGCAGTCGACGTAGTGGATGCGGCGGCCCTCGAGCTGCCTGGAACGCCGGATGTCGTCACGATAGAAGGAGTTGCCCCCGTCGACCACGACGTCGTCCTCGTCGAGCGCGCCGACGAGCTCCTCCAGGGTCTGCTCGACGAGCGCTGCGGGCAGCATCAGCCAGACGGCCCGGGGACGGCGCAGCCTGGCAACGAGGTCCTCGAGCGAGCGCGCCGGCACCGCGCCCTCCGACTCGAGCGCCGCGACTGCGTCGGGGTTCACGTCGAACACGGCGCACTCGTGCCCGTCGCGCATCAGGCGGCGCACGAGGTTGGCGCCCATCCGGCCGAGGCCGACCATCCCGAGCTGCATGGGCCTGTCCGTCGCCATCGCACCCCTCCTCGCCGTCTCGAGCGCCACCGGTCGCAGGGCCCGGGGCGTTCGAAGATACGCCGAGGCCATTTGAGTGCGGGGCACGCAGCGCAGTCAATCCGCCGGGCCGGTAGTGTGGCCCGCGATGGCCGACAGCGCCCTGCGCGCCCGCCCGGAGTGGCGCGCGCTCGAACGACACCACGGCGAGATCTCCGGGCGCCACCTCCGGGATCTCTTCGCCGAGGACCCCGGACGTGGCGAGCGCCTCGTGGCCGAGGCCGCCGGGATCTACCTCGACTACTCCAAGAACCGTGTCAACGACGAGACGATGCGCCTGCTCGTCGCGCTCGCACGCGCCTGCGACGTCGAAGGCCGGCGCGACGCGATGTTCCGGGGCGACCGGATAAACGTCTCGGAGGACCGCTCGGTGCTGCACGTCGCGCTGCGAATGCCGGCCGGCATGTCGCTTGTCGTCGAGGGGACCGACGTCGTCGGGGAGGTCCACGGCGTGCTCGACCGGATGGGTGCCTTCGCCGAGCGTGTCCGCTCAGGCGAGTGGCGAGGCCACACGGGCAAGGCGATCCGCAACGTGGTCAACATCGGTATCGGAGGGTCCGACCTCGGCCCGGTGATGGCATACGAGGCGCTCCGCCATTACGCCAAGCGCGACATGACCTTCCGGTTCGTCTCGAACGTCGACTCCACTGACCTGGTGGAGGCGACCTCGGACCTCTCGGCGGAGGAGACGCTGTTCATCGTCTCCTCGAAGACCTTCACGACGCTCGAGACGATCACCAACGCCACCTCCGCCAGGGCGTGGCTCACGTCCCGCCTGGGTGACGAGGCCGCCGTCGCCAGGCACTTCGTCGCGGTGTCCACGAACGCAAGGGCCGTCGCCGAGTTCGGCATCGACACAGAGAACATGTTCGGCTTCTGGGACTGGGTCGGCGGCCGGTACTCGATGGACTCGGCCATCGGGCTGTCGACGATGATCGCGCTCGGCAGGGAGCGCTTCGACGAGCTGCTCTCGGGGTTCCACGAGATGGACGAGCACTTCCTCTCGACCCCGCTCGAGGTCAACCTCCCGGTGATCCTGGGGTTGCTCGCCGTGTGGTACGCAGACTTCTTCGGGGCCGAGACCTACGGCGTGATGCCCTACGAGCAGTACCTCAAGCGATTCCCTGCCTACCTGCAGCAGCTCACGATGGAGTCCAACGGCAAGCACGTCACCCTCGACGGGAGCCCGGTCGACTACCCGACGGGGGCCGTCTTCTGGGGCGAGCCCGGCACCAACGGCCAGCACAGCTTCTACCAGCTGATCCACCAGGGGACGAGGCTCGTGCCCGTCGACCTCATCGGCTTCGCGAGGCCGCTGAACCCGCTCGGGGACCATCACGACATCCTCTCCTCGAACGTCTTCGCGCAGGCACAGGCGCTTGCCTTCGGCAGGACGGCGGAGGAGGTCCGGGCCGAGGGCACCCCGGAGGCACTGGTCCCGCACCGGGTCATGGAGGGCAACCGGCCGACAAACGTGCTGCTCGCCGAGGTCCTCGATCCTCGGACCCTGGGCGCCCTCGTGTCGCTCTACGAGCACAGCGTCTTCACCCAGGGGTGCATCTGGGGCATCGACTCCTTCGACCAGTGGGGAGTCGAGCTGGGCAAGGTGCTCGCCAAGGCGATCCTGCCCGAGCTGTCGAGCGAGGCCGAGCCCGAGCTCGCCCACGACTCCTCCACTAACTCGTTGATCCGCCGCTACCGCGCCCTCAAGGCACGCACGACCGGCTAGCCGGCCTTCGCCCGCCCGTCTCCGATCCGGCAGGGCTCGCACCGAGCGGCATCTTCGAGCCCCCCCGGGTGCCAGTCACGGGCGCGACCTGCCGGCGGCGGCTCTCGTCGGGGGCCCCGGCGGGCTTCTCGGCGTGTCGAGAGCCGAGAGTCGTTCGAGCGCCCGCAGGATCCTCTCCTCGCTGACCGGCACGGCGGTCCCGAGCCGCTGCGCCCAGAGCGAGACCCGCAGCTCCTCGATCATCCAGCGGATCCCGGCGAGCTCGGCGCCCGACGAGCTCCAGGAGCCCGCAGCGGCGACCCGCTCGTAGCTGGCTTGGACACGCCGGATCGTCTCTGCCCGCTCGCCGTCGCGGCGCAGGTCGGCGGGGAGGCGCGCCAGGCGGTGGAGCGTCGCCTCGAGATAGCGGGGGAGCTGGGCTGCGCGAGCCGGGCCGTGCCGAGCGACGAAACCCGGGCGGACGAGCGCGCGGACCTGGCCCCGGACGTCGGCGAGCGCGTCGGCGAGCACACCGGCGGGGTCGCCTCGCTCGAGCCGGTCGGCCTGCTGCGCGACGCGTCGTGCGCAGTCGAGCGCCTCGGCGGCGAGCCCCGCGAGCTCCGCGACGCGACGCTCGAGCAAGTCGCCCGCCGCCGCCACCAGCTCGTCGAAGCCGGCCTCGTCGTAGGCCGGCCCGCCTCGGTCGGCGACGATCTCGTCGAGGGCCGCGACCGTGCAGTCCTCGAGCAGCTCTGCCGAGGCCCTCCCGGGGCGCCGCATCTCGCGCCTGGCAGCCGGCCCAGCGAGCGCGAGGACCCGGTGCGAGCGGACCGGGACCTTCAGCCGGAGGAGCCGTCTCGTGGCGAGACGCATGCTTTCTTGCTGTGCTTCGGCCGACTCGAGCAGCGCGACCCCGACCGACCCGCCTTCGTCGACCAGCGACGGGTAGGCGAGCAGTCCGTCCCTCTCGACCACCTTCGGCAGGTCGCCGATCGACCAGCCGGTCAGGCCATGACGCTCGAGCTCCGGCGCGGCCCGAGCGATCCTGCGCCGGATCTCGGCGCGAAGCTCCTTGCGCAGCAAGCCGAGGTCGCGTCCCCACCGAAGTGGCTCGCCTTCCTCCCCGAGCACCTCGAAGCCCATCCTCAGGTGAGGAGGCAGGGCGGTCAGGTCGAAGCGCTCGGGTCCCACCCGCTCGCCGGCGAGCCGGCTCAGGATCGCGGCGAGGGTCGCAGGGAGCGGGCCGTCCGCAGGGCCGCTCGAGGTGAGCACCCGGCGAGCGACTTCGGAGGCCGGGCCGAGGACGCGCCGCAAGGGCTTGGGCAGCTGGCGGACGAGCGTCTCGACGAGCTCGGCGCGAGCACCCGGCACGAGCCAGTCGAAACCCTCGTCCGGCACCCGGTTGAGCGCGGCGATCGGGATGAGCGCCGTCACGCCGTCGTCCCTCGTCCCCGGCTCCCAGCGGTAGCGGAGGGGCAGGTCGATCCCGCCCGAGTGCCAGGTCTCGGGGAAGCAGGAGAGGTCGAGCGACCGGGCACCCGGCGCCAGAAGGAGGCGGTAGGGGACGTCGAGCAGGTCCGGCCGTCCCGGTCCCACTCGGCGCCACCAGCGCTCGAAGTCGCGGCCGCCGGTCACCTCTTTCGGGAGGCGCTCGTCGAAGAAGGCGGTCAGCGCCTCGGCGTCCGGTGCGAGCAGGTGGCGGCGGGCTCGGGCCTCGAGCGCCCGCACCCGGTCGATCCGGGCGAGCGTGCGCTCCAGCACCGGGATGGCGCCCTGCCAGTCGCCCCCGACGAGCGCTCGCTCGATGAACTCGCGCCGGGCGGCGGAGGGGTCGAGCGCGGCGAGCCGGACAGGTCGTCCGGCGACGACGGGAAGGCCGTAGAGGGTCGCATGCTCCTCCGTCATCGTCTCGCCCCGCTGCGAGTCCCACCAGGGCTCGGAGTAGCGGCGCTTCAGCAGGTGGGCTCCGGCTTCCTCCACCCAGCCGGGCTCGATCCGGGCGACGGTCCGGGCCCAGGTCCCCCCGGTCTCGACCAGGCTCGCGGCGACCGCCCACTCCGGCGAGCGGCGAGCCAGAGCGGACTGGCGAGAGATCCTCCAGCGCGTCCCCCTGGCGCCCCGGTAGTCGCCCCGCGACCGGTCGAGCATGCCCACGTGGGAGAGCAGCCCCGCCAGCAACGCGCGATGCACCGCTTCCGACGTGGCCGGCGCCTGTGCCGCGTGCAGGCCGCTCGCCCGCAGGCCCTGGCGGATCTGGCCGACGACGTCCTGCCACTCTCGGATCCTGAGCACGTTCAGGTGCTCCGCACGGCATCTGCGCCGGAACTGGTTCCGGGAGAGCTGGGATTCGAGGCCGCCGAGGTAGTCGAACAGCCGCAGGTAGCCGAGGAAGTCGGACTCGGGGACCGCGAATCGCCGGTGCAGGCCGTCGGCCTCCTCCTGGCGATCTCTCGGGCGCTCCCGAGGGTCCTGGACGGACAGGGCCGCGGCGACGATCGTCGTCTCTCTCAGGCAGCCGAGGCGTTCGGCCTCGATCACGGCGCGACCGAGGCGCGGGTCGAGCGGGAGGTCGGCGAGCCTGCGACCGACAGCCGTCGGCCGGGCACGGCCGGCACGGAGCTCGAGGGCGCCCAGCTCCTCGAGCAGGGCCTTGGCGTCGGCGACGCTGCGCCGATCGGGGGGGTCGAGGAACGGGAAGCGCTCGAGGTCACCGAGCCCGATCACCGCCATCTGCAGCACGACCGACGCGAGGTTGGTCCGGAGGATCTCGGGCTCGGGGAACCTCGGGCGGCTCGAGTAGTCCTCCTGGGAGTACAGCCGGACGCAGATCCCCGGCCCGAGACGCCCGCAGCGGCCGGCCCGCTGGTCGGCAGAGGCCTGGGAGATCGGCTCGATGGGCAGGCGCTGGACCTTGGTCCGGTGGCTGTAGCGGGAGATGCGCGCGAGGCCTGTGTCGACGACGGCGCGGATCGCGGGGACGGTGAGGGAGGTCTCGGCCACGTTCGTCGCGAGCACGACCCGCCGCCCGCCGTGTGGCCGGAAGACCCGGTGCTGCTCAGCCGCCGAGAGCCGTGCGTAGAGCGGGAGGATCTCGACGTCGTCGGGCAGGGCCACCGACAGCGCCTCGCCGGCGTCTCGGATGTCGCGCTCGCCGGCCAGGAAGACGAGCACGTCGCCGGGCGCGTCGGCGAGGACCTCCCTGACCGCGCCGCACAGCGCCTCCAGCAGGTCCTCCTCCTCGCCTGGGGGCCGGTAGCGGATCTCGACGGGGTGGGCCCGCCCGGACACCTCGACGACCGGCGCGGAGAAGCGCCCGGCGAAACGCGCCGTGTCGATGGTCGCAGAGGTGATGACCACCTGGAGGTCGGGGCGCTTCGGCAGCAGCCCGGCGAGGTACCCGAGCAGGAAGTCGATGTTGAGGCTCCGCTCGTGGGCCTCGTCGACGATGATCGTGTCGTACGCGCTCAGCAGCCGGTCCCGGCGTATCTCGGCGAGGAGGATCCCGTCGGTCATCACCTTCACGAGCGTGCCCTCTCCGACGGCGTCGTCGAAGCGGACGGCGTAGCCGACCGCCCCGCCGAGCGGGACGCCGAGCTCCTCGGCGAGCCGCTCGGCGACGCTGCGCGCGGCGATGCGTCGCGGCTGGGTGTGGCCGATGATCCCGTCGACGCCTCGCCCGAGCTCCAGGCACATCTTTGGGATCTGGGTCGTCTTCCCCGATCCCGTCTCCCCGGCGACCACGACCACCTGGTGATCGCGAAGCGCACTGAGGACCTCGGCTCGGTGCGCGCTCACCGGGAGGTCCTCCGGGTAGCGGATCTCGGGGACGGCGCTGGCGCGCGCCCGGCGCCGGGCCCTTGCCGCCTCGATGGCCGCCTCGATCTCTTCGAGCTCGCGGGGATCGGCGCCGTTCCCCGACCGCCGGGCGCGCGAAAGGCGCCGGAGAAGGCGGCGGCGATCCGCGACGGTCAGCCCGTCGAGGTCCATCCTGGCAGCTTAGGAGCCCGGCGCGAGGACCGGACCTCCGCCGCAGGCGGCCGGGCCGCGCCTTAGCGGCGCCGGCTTGCCCCGCACCGGCTCGGGGCCCGGGCGAGCCTCAGCTGCGGGGCAGCTGGGCGAGCATCCCCCCGTCGGCGACGAGGGCGGTCCCGTTGACGAAGCGGGCCCCGGGGGAGACGAGCCAGGCGACGACCTCGGCGACATCGTCTGGCGCGGCGAGCCAACCCAGGTGGTGAGGGTCCTTCAGCGCGGAGAGCTCGCGGCTGTCGGCCCCGAGGCCGAGGGCGCTCGTGTAGCTCGAGGGAGTGTCGACCGCCCCCGGGGCGACCGCGACCACTCGGATCCCCGAGGGCGCGAGGTCGACGGCCATCTGCCGGGTGAGGGCGACCACCGCCCCTTTCGAGGCGGCGTACGGCGCGCTCTCCGGGAGCGAGGCAAAGGCGTGGACCGAGGCCATGTTCACGATGACCGCGTCGGACGCGGCGCCGAGCTGTGCGAGGCAGGCCCTGCTCAGCAGGAAGACCGACTTCACGTTGACCGCGAGCACCCTGTCCCAGAGCTCCTCGCTCACTTGGGCGATCCCGCTCGCGAAGGGACTGATCCCCGCGATGTTGCAGAGCACGGCGAGCTCGCCGAGCCCGGACGCAAGCTCCGCGAGCTCCCTGCAGTCGGCGTCCCGGCTGACGTCGGCGGCGCGCGCGGTCGCCGCCCGCCCCCGCTCGCGGGCGAGCGAGGCGGTGCGCTCCGCGGCGTCGGGGTCTCGGTCGGCGCACACGACGTGCAGCCCGCTCGCGGCGAGCCTGAGCGCCGTCGCCTTCCCGATCCCCTGGCCCGCTCCTGTGACGATCGCGACCCGGATGCTTCCATCGTAGGATGCCTCGCGGGGAGCAGGCGGACGCCGGGGCCGGCTGGGGCCCCCGGTGAGGTCTTGCGTGCTTGCGCCCCCGATTGGCTGCGTGCATACTGAGCGGACCTTGCGGGCGGGAGAGCTGCGGGGCTGCGGAGCGTTTGGGGCGAGGGACCGGTGTGCATCGCCGGAGCGCCGTCGACGCTGCGCCGGGGGCAAGCGTGCACCGGGAAGAGGGTGCACTGGGTAGAGCGTGGCTCGAGGTGGTGGGGATGAGGCGCGGTTCGCTTGCGGCGAAGGGCGTGGCGCTCGGGCTGGCCCTGGCGGCGGCCGGTGCGGGGGCGTCGGGGGTCGCGACCGCGTCGACTGGCCGGGGTTCCTCCGGCGGCACCACGGTGACCTTCGCGGGTCTCGTCGGCGAGCCGCCGACGTACTTCTTCCCGATGTACACCTCCGCCTACTGGGACACCGGCTACGTGCCCTGGGCCTCGTACCTGATGTGGCCGCCGATCTACCGGTGGGGAAACGCCGGCAGGCCGGTCTTCAACGAGGGCATAAGCCTTGCCCTGCCGCCGGTCATCAGCACCGACGCGGCCGGCGACTCGGTGGTCACCATCACGCTGAAGAAGCGCCGCTGGTCCGACGGCAGGCCGGTCACGACAAGGGACGTCGAGTTCTGGATGAACCTGCTGCGCGTCGAGAAGACGAACTTCGCCCCCTATGTGCCGGGCTCTTTCCCTGACAACGTGAAGTCCGTCAGCTACCTGTCGTCGCGCACGTTCCGGCTCGTCTTCGACAAGCACTACAGCTCGTACTGGCTGACCGGCAACGAGCTGACCCAGATCACCCCGATCCCGCAGCACGCCTGGGACAAGACGTCCGCCAAGGGACCGGTGGGCAATTACGACCTCACGCCGAAGGGCGCCAGGGCCGTCTACAACTTCCTCCAGGGACAGGCCCAGTCGAAGTCCACCTTCGCGACGAACCCGCTCTGGCAGGTGGTCGACGGCCCCTGGCACATCACCTCCTACAACGCCACCTCCGGCGAGATCAGCTTCGGGCCGAGCCCGACCTACCCCTGGCCGCAGAAGCAGAAGATCTCGACGTTCACGGAGCTGCCGTTCACCAGCTCGACGGCGGAGTTCTCGGCGCTCGAGAGCGGCACGATCGACGTCGGCTACGTCCCGCTCTCCTCGCTGCGCGCCATCCCCTCGCTCGAGGCGCGCGGCTACAAGATCGCCGACTGGACCCAGTCGGCCTTCGGAGGCCTGATCTTCCAGTACGCGAAGGACGACAAGGCTGCGCCGATCCTCGGTCAGCTCTACGTCCGCCAGGCGTTGACGCACCTGATCGACATGAAGACGATCAACGACAAGATCTGGGGCGGCCTCGCGAGCTACGCCTCGGGCCCGGTGCCGAACCCGAGCGGCCGCGGCCTGTACGTCAGCGCCGCCGAGCGCAAGGACCCCTACCCCTACGACGTCCAGGCGGCGAGGAGCCTGCTCACCTCCCACGGCTGGCACGTCGTGCCCAACGGGACCTCGACCTGCGAGCGCCCGGGCACCGGCGCGAGCGACTGCGGCGCCGGGATCGCCCGGGGCGCGAAGCTCAGCTTCAACGTCATCGGGACCGAGTCCTCGAACAGCGAGTACCGCCTGTTGCAGTACCTCGTCTCCTCCTTCAGCGCAGTCGGCGTCCACTCGAACGTCAAGCTCGTGCCGGACGCAAGCCTCGCGAGCGACGCCGCCGAGTGCATCGGGAAGACCACCTGTCCCTGGGACATGGAGCTGTGGATGGGCGAGTGGCCTCTCGGCTGGACTCCCTACGTCGAGACGGGGGGCAACACCTTCGCCTGCGGCGCGGCGTCGAACTACCTGAGCCTCTGCAACGCCTACGACGACAAGCTGATAGCGGCCAACCACTCGAGCAGCGACCCGGTCAAGGCGCTGGAGCAGTGGGAGAACTACATGGTGAGGGAGCAGTTCCAGATCTACCTTCCGATCCCGCCCTACCGAGTGGTCGCGTACCGGTCGAACCTGGCGGGCGTCACGCCGCTCGATCCCTACCTGCAGATCTTCCCGGAGGACTGGCACACCTCCTAGCGGGCGCAGTCGGGTGGCCTCCTTCCTCGTCCGCAGGCTTGCGCAGGCGGTCGTCGTCACCGTCGGGGTGACGCTGATCGTCTTCGTCCTGATCCACCTGCTGCCGGGCGGTCCTGCGCGGGCCATCCTCGGCCCGAGGGCGACGCCTGCCGCGATCGCGCACTTCAACGCCGTCAACGACTACAACCGGTCGATCCCGGTGCAGTACGCGCTCTACCTTTGGCGGCTCGTCCACGGCAACCTCGGCTACTCCTACCACTACAACGCGACCGTCGCCGCGCTGCTCGCGAGCAACGTCCCGAAGAGCGCCCTTCTCGTGGGGCTCGCCTACGCCCTGGCCCTCGTCGTGGCGGTCCCTCTCGGCATCTACCAGGCGATCCGGCGGAACAAGGCGGGAGACTACGTCGTCACCGTGTTCTCCTTCGTCGGCTACGCGATGCCGACCTTCTGGGTGGGGATGCTGCTCATCCTCGGTTTCGCGATCACCTGGCCGTTCCTGCCGTCCGAGGCGCCACAGGGCTCCTCGGTCGGCGCGATCCTCAGCCAGCCCCAGGGCCTCGTGCTCCCCGTCGTGACGCTGGCCTTCGTCAACTTCGCGATGTTCAGCAGGTTCATGCGCTCCTCGACGATCGAGAACCTCGTGCAGGACTACGTCCGCACGGCGCGTGCCAAGGGCGTCCCGCCGTCGCGGATCCTGCTCCGGCACCTGCTCAGGAACGCGCTCAGCCCGATCATCAGCATGATCGGCCTGAGCCTGCCCGTCGTGCTCTCGGGGGCCGTCGTCACCGAGACGGTGTTCAACTATCCGGGGATGGGCCTGCTGTTCTGGACGGCGGCGCTCAAGCAGGACTACCCGCTGATGATGGGCTTCACGATCGTCACGGCGGTGGCGACGGTGGTCGGCAGCCTCGTCGCGGACCTCCTCTACGCGGTGGTCGATCCGAGGGTCCGCCTTGGCTAGCCCGCTCGCGACCGTCGTCGGGCCGGGCTCGCAGCCCGACGGGCTGGTCGTCGAGGGATCGAGCGGGGCGAGCCGGGGGCTGTGGCGCCTCGCGCTGGGTGCCTTCCTCGAGAACCGCCTCGCCCTCGTGGGCGTCGTCGTCATCCTCGGGATGGTGCTGTTCTGTTTCGTCGGGCCGCACCTTTACCACACGGACCAGGTGCACACGAACCTGATCGACGCGAACCTGTCGCCGGGTCCCGGCCACCCGCTCGGGACCGACGACGTCGGCTACGACGTGCTCGGCCGGCTGATGGTCGGCGGCCAGGTCTCCCTCGAGGTCGGCCTCGGCGCGGCGCTGCTCTCGAGCGTCGTCGGGGCCGCCTGGGGGGCGGCGGCCGGCTTCGCGGGTGGCGCGCTCGACTCGGTCCTGATGCGCGTCGTCGACTCGATCTACGCGATCCCTCCGATCCTGCTGGTCCTGCTCATGGGGTCGATGTTCGCGCCGAGGACCTGGATGTTCATCGTGGTGATCTCGGTCGTCTCCTGGGTCCCGACGGCGCGGCTCGTGCGCGGCGAGTCGCTGTCGATCCGGGTCCGTGAGTACGTCGACGCCTCGAGGTCGATGGGGGCGAGGGGTGGGTGGACCGTGCTTCGTCACGTCATCCCGAACGTGATCGGCACGATCATCGTCCAGACGACCCTGCAGGTCGCCAACGCGATCCTGCTCTTGGCGACGCTCAGCTATCTTGGCCTCGGGCCCCCGCCGCCGTCGACGAGCTGGGGCGGCATGCTGAGCGGCGGGCTCACCTACATCTACGACGGGTACTGGTGGCAGGTCTACCCCGCGGGGATCGCGATCGTCGTGACGGTGATCGCCTTCAGCTTCGTCGGCGATGCGGCCCGTGACGCCTTCGACGTCCGTCTCCAGCGTCGCTGATGGGCGACCCGCTGGACGAGCCCCGTCCCGCCCTCGGACTCGAGGAGGGCGCCCGGCTTCTCGCAGCCCACTGGGGGCTGCGGGCGGACCCGGGCGACCTCGCCGAGCTGCACGGCGAGCGGGACCTCAACTGGGAGGTGCGCGCCGGCGGCGCGGGCCACTTCGTGCTCAAGGTGCACAACCCGGTCGACGGGCCCGAGGTGGTCGACATGCGGACGGGCCTGCTCGCGCACGTCCGCGCCGTCGATCCTGGCCTTGCCGTCCCCGAGGTTGTTCCCACCGTCTCCGGCGGCTCACGCGCCGCCGTGACCACAGCCGACGGCCGGAGCTGCCAGGCGCAGCTGCTCGGTTGGCTCCCCGGGCGCCACGCCGGGAGGGAGGAGCTCGGCGAGAGGGCGCTGCAGGGTTGGGGGGTCTGCGTCGCCCGCCTCGGCCGGGCGATGCGCGGCTACTTCCACCCCGCCGCCGGCTACCCGATCCAGTGGGACATCCGCCACGCGGGCCGGCTCCGCGATCGGCTCCCGCTGCTCGAGGGCAAGGCGCTGGAGCTGTGCGAGGAGGCGATCGCCCGTTTCGAGGCCCGGGTCGCGACCGTGCTCCCCGGGCTGCGCGCCCAGGTCGTCCACAACGACATGTCCCGCGAGAACGTGCTCGTCGACGATGACCTCGGGATCGTCGGGATCACCGACTTCGGCGACGCGACCCACACCGCGCTCGTCTGCGATCTCGCGGTCGCGCTCGCCGACGTCCTCGACGGGCGGGCCGACTCGCTCGAGATGGCGACGCCGATGATCGCCGGGTACTGCTCGGTGGCGCCGCTCGAGGCCGCCGAGGCCGGCCTGCTCGGCGACCTCGTCGCCGCCCGAGCGGCGACGGCCGTCGTCGTGGGCACGTGGCGCCGGGCCAGGCATCGAGACGCCCCGGCGTTCCCCACGGGCGCGCTCGAGCTCCTCGAGCTGCTGAGCGCGGAGGGCTACCCCGGCGTCTCCGCGCGCCTCGCCCGAGCGGCGCTCGAGGGCTCCCGGGCCTTTCCGCCCCCGCTGCCCTATCGCGCCCGGGCCGACGCCGAGCTCGAGACCCGGCGGCGATCGGTCCTCGGGCCGCTCGGGCACGCCTACTCCGAGCCGCTGCACCTCGTGCGCGGGGAGGGGGTCGAACTGTTCGACGCCGCCGGCCGCCGCTATCTCGACGCGTACAACAACGTCCCCGTCGTCGGCCACTGCCACCCGGCGGTGACGGCGGCGATCGCTGCGCAGGCGGGCACCCTCGTGACGAACACCCGCTACCTCCACGAGGCGAGCGTCGAGCTCGCCGAGCGCCTGCTGGCGGGCGCGCCGGGGCAGCTCGACCGCGTCCTCCTCGTGAGCTCCGGCAGCGAGGCCGTCGACCTCGCCTGGCGCATCGCGTGCCACGCAACCGGCCGAGCCGGCGCGGTGGTGACCCGTCACGCCTACCATGGGATCACCGCCGCGACGAACGACCTCTCGCCGGAGGAGTGGCCGGAGGGGTTCGCTCCGGCGCACGTCGCGCTCGTCGCCCCGCCCCCTGGTGCGCTCGGCGAGGGCGACGCCCGCCCGGCCGCCGCCGACCTGCCCGCCGCCTTCGCCCGGCTGAAGGAGGCCGGGCACGAGCCGGCCGCGCTGATCCTCGACCCGGCCTTCACGAGCGACGGCATCCTCGGCCCGGCGACCGAGTGGATGCAAGAGGCCGCCTCCACGGCGAGAGCCGCCGGGGCGCTCGTGGTCGCGGACGAGGTGCAGGCCGGCCACGGGCGAAGCGGGACCGGTCTTTGGAGCATCTCCGCCTCGGGGGTGCAGCCCGACCTGATGACGCTCGGCAAGGCGATGGGCAACGGCCTTCCCGTCGCGGCGGTGCTGGCCTCGTCGGAGCAGGTCGACCCGTTCATGGTCGAGACCGGGTACTTCAGCACCTTCGGCGGCAACACGCTGGCCTGCGCGGCCGCCTTGGCGGTCCTGGAGGTGATCGAGTCGGAGGACCTGGTCGCCCACGCGGGAGAGGTGGGGGCCTACCTCCGTGCCCGGCTCGAGGCCCTCGCCGTAGCGCATCGCGTCGGGCCGGTGCGCTCCTTCGGCCTGCTCGCCGGGATCGAGATCCCGAGCGAGGCCGACGCTCGCTCGCCAGACCCGCGCCGGGCGCGTGCGGTCGTCGACCGGCTCGCCGCCGCGGGGGTCCTCGTCGGGACGACAGGACCGGCGTCGAGCGTCGTCAAGATCCGCCCGCCGCTTGTGTTCGAGCGCCGCCACGTCGACGAGCTCGCCGAGCGCCTCGACGAGGTGCTCGGCGCCTGAGCGCGGGCCGTCCCGCCCGACGAGCTCCCGCCGTCTTCCCGATGGGGCTAGG
>JAJYNS010000039.1 GCA_021786195.1 Actinomycetes bacterium
GAGCGCTTCCGCATGAGCGAGGAGGTGCTCGAGGCCTACGTCCGCTCCTACATCGGCGCGCACCCCGGCCCGGTCGTCCAGTTCGTATGGCACGGCGGCGAGCCCACTCTCGCGGGCATCGGCTTCTACCGCCGGGCGGTCGAGCTCCAAAAGCGGCACCTCCCCGAGGGCTGGCAGTGCGTGAACAACCTCCAGACGAACGGCACCCTGCTCGACGACGACTGGTGCGCCTTCCTCGCCGAGGAGCACTTCGCCGTCGGCCTCAGCATCGACGGGCCCGAGGGCCTCCACGACGCCTTCCGCCACGACCGGCACCGGCGGGGAAGCCACGCGAAGGCCATGCGCGGCCTGCGCCGCCTGCGGGCGCACGGCATCGAGCCCGACGTCCTGTGCACCGTGAACGCGGCCAACGCCGGGGCGCCGCTCGACGTCTACCGCTTCTTCCTCGACGAAGGTGTCCGCTGGTTGCAGTTCCTGCCCGTCGTCGAGCGCACCGGCGGCACCTCGGTGAGCTCGCGCTCGGTCGGCGCTCAGGACTTCGGCGACTTCCTCTGCGAGGTCTTCGACGAGTGGGTGCGCTACGACGTCGAGCGGATCGCGGTCCAGACCTTCCTCGAGGCGCTCCTCGTGCTGACCGGCAAGCCGGCCGACCTCTGCGTGATGGCCGAGACCTGCGGGCTCGCCCTCGCGCTCGAGCACGACGGCTCCATCTACGCCTGCGACCACTTCGTCGACCTGCCCCACCGCCTCGGCAACCTGCTCGATCCTGCGCCCGAGCAGCACGCGGCGCTCGCCGCGGCGGTCGGCTCGGCGGCGCAGGTGACCTTCGGCCGAGCGAAGAAGGACCTGCTGCCGAGGTGGTGCAAGGACTGCCCGGTGCTCTCGCTCTGCAACGGCGGCTGCCCGAAGGACCGTTTCCTCACGACCGCGGACGGCGAGCCCGGCCTCAACTACCTCTGCGCCGGCTACCGCGCCTTCTTCACCCACGCTCTCCCGACCCTCACCCAGATGGCGAGGCTGGCCCTCGCAGGGCGGCCCGTCGGGACGATCATGCGGCGGCTCGCGGAAGAGGAGCGCGACGTGCGGCGGCGGTACGCCTCGGCGGGCCGCAACGACCCCTGCCCCTGCGGCAGCGCGAGGAAGTACAAGCTCTGCTGCCTCCCGAAGGCCCGCCGGGGCGGGGGTGGGCTCAGGTGAAGCGCTGCTGCAGCTCCTCGAGCGCCGCAGAGCCCGGGCAGAGGCGCTCGAAGGGGATCGAGACGAGCGGCGTCTCCGAGGTCTGGTTCAGCTCGTGCAGGTCCGGGGTCCCGTCGCTGGCGTAGAGCAAGCCAGTCACGATCTCATGGCTGGCGGCCCGCTCGTCGAGGTAGGCGATGACCGAGGCCCGGTCGGTCGGGTCATAGCCCTCGGGGAGCGAGGTGAACGTGATCACGCTGCCGCTGTGCATGGTCACGCTGACCGTGCCCTCGGAGGGGACGTCCGCGACGATCTCCTCGGCTGGCGGGACGAAGTCGGTGGCCCGCAGCTCGTGCTCTCGGGTGTAGAGGTAGCTCTTGGTCGAGCCTTCGTGGTCGTTGAACTGCACGCAGGGCGAGATGACGTCGACCAGCGCGAACCCCCGGTGCGTCAGGCCGGCCTTCAGGATCGGGACGAGCTGCCGCTTGTCGCCCGAGAAGGCTCGCGCCACGAACGTCGCGCCGAGGCTGAGGGCGAGCACCACCGGGTCGATCGGTGGAGTCGTGTTCGGCTCGCCTCGCTTGGTCGTCGACTCGAGGTCGGCGGACGCAGAGAACTGGCCCTTGGTGAGGCCGTAGACGCCGTTGTCCGCGATCACGTAGAGCATGTCGACGTTGCGCCGGATCGCATGGGCCAGGTGACCGAGGCCGATCGAGAGCGAGTCGCCGTCTCCCGAGACGCCGATGTAGTGGAGGTCCCGGTTGGCGGCGTTGGCGCCGCTCGCGATCGCGGCCATGCGGCCGTGGACGGAGTTGAACCCGTGCGCCGCGCTGACGAAGTAGGTCGGCGTCTTGGAGGAGCAGCCGATCCCCGAGAGCTTGCAGAGCCTGTGCGGCGGTATCGACAGCTCGAACACCGACCGCACGATCGCGGCGGTGATCGAGTCGTGACCGCAACCGGCGCATAGCGTGGACATCGCGCCGTCGTAGTCTCGGATCGTGAGGCCGAGCTCGTTCTTCTCGAGCGCGAGAAGCGGGATCTTGGGCTTGGTGATGGACGGCATCGTCAGCGCTCCAACTGGCTCATGACGCCCTCGACGACCTGGGTCGCGCTGAGCGGGAAGCCGCCGTAGGCGAGTACCGACCGCAGACGTTCGGGGGAGCCCCCGGCCTCGAGGATCAACAGCGACCGCAGCTGGGCGTCACGGTTCTGCTCGACGACGAAGCAGAGCTCGTGCTCCTCGAGGAACTGCCTGACCGGGGCCGAGAACGGGAACCCGCGGACCCGCAGGTAGTCGGCGCGGACGCCGGACTCCGACAGGCGCTCGAGCGCCTCGCGGACCGCAAGGTCGCCACTGCCCAGCCCGACGACCCCGAGGGTGGCGCCCTCGCGCCGCTCGACCACCGGTGGCGGCATGTGCTCGGCCGCGGCGGCGTGCTTGCGCAGGAGGCGGTCGACGACCTGCTGGTACTTGGCAGGCTCCTCGGTATAGGCGCCGAATCGGTCGTGACCGGACCCCCGGGTGAAGTACGCACCTCTCGGATCGACGCCGGGGAGCGTGCGAGGCGTGACGAAGTTCTCGTCCTCGTCCGCGTAGCGGAAGAACCGCTCGATCCGGTCGAGGTCCTCGACCCCGAGGACGCGGCCGCGGTCGGGGACGTAGGCGTCGTCCCAGGTGAGCTTCGGCACGACCCAGTCGTTCATCCCGATGTCGAGGTCCGACAGCACGAGGACCGGCGTCTGGAACCTCTCCGCGAGGTCGAAGGCCCTGACCGCGAACTCGAAGCACTCCGCCGGGTCCGCAGGGAACAGGAGCAGGTGCTTGGTGTCGCCGTGCGAGGCGTACGCAGCGAGGAGGATGTCGGCCTGCTGGGTGCGCGTCGGCATGCCGGTCGAGGGGCCGGCGCGTTGGACGTCGATGATCACCGCGGGGATCTCTGCGTAGTAGGCGAGGCCGATCTGCTCGTTCATCAAGGAGAGGCCCGGCCCCGAGGTCGAGGTGAACGCCCGGGCACCCACCCAGCCCGCGCCGAGCACCATCCCAATCGAGGCCAGCTCGTCCTCGGCCTGCAGTATCAGGTAGTTGTTCCTGTAGCGCTTGCCGCCGTTCCCGGCCGGATCGGCAACCTCCTCGCGCCGGTAGCGGCGGCAGAGCGTCGTGAAGCTGTCCATCACCGAGGTCGACGGGGTGATCGGGTACCAGGCGGCCACCGTCGCACCCGCGTACAGGCAGCCGAGCGCCGTCGCGGTGTTGCCGTCGATCAGGATCTTGTCACGGTTCTCGTCCATGGGCTGCAGCCGGAACGGCAGGGGGCAGTCCAGGTGCTCCATCGCGTACTCGTACCCGCTCCTCAGGGCGAGCTGGTTCGAGGCGAGGAGTCGGGCATTGCGCTGGAAGGTCTCAGCCAGCAGGCCCGACGCGATCTCGAAGTCGATCTGCAGGAGGGCCACCAGGGCCCCCGTGTAGCAGATGTTCTTCATCAGGACCCGCTCACGGCCTTCGGCGAAGTGCTCGATGCACATCGTCGTGATCGGGACACCGAGGAAGCTGACATCCGGACGGAGCAGGCCCGCGGGCAGCGGCCAGGTCGAGTCGTAGAGCACGTAACCGCCGGGGCGCACCTCGGCGACGTCCGCCGCGTAGGTCTGCGCGTTCATCATGACCATCAGGTCGTACTCGGTCGTCCGAGCGGTGTGGCCGGCGCCGTTGACCCTGATCTCGTACCAGGTGGGAAGTCCCTGGATGTTGGAGGGGAAGAGGTTCTTCCCCGACACTGGGACGCCCATCCGGAAGATGGCCTGCATGAGCAGGCCGTTGGCGCTTGCCGAGCCCGTCCCGTTGACGTTCGCCAGCTTGATGGCCAGGTCGTTGATCCTGACGTCGTGGGCGCGCTCGGCGCCGCGCTCGACGCGGTCGAGGGTCACCATGTCGGGGTCACCTTCTTCGAAGCGGGGCGGGCGCAGGAGCTCACGAGACACCGCTCGGCACGTGATCTGCCGCGTACGGTATGCGCAGCTCGAAACGCTCCATGTTCCATGCCGCGGTGGGGCAGCGCTCCGCGCACAGACCGCAGTGCACGCATATGTTCTCGTCCTTCACCATAACTCGTCGGGTCTGCGGCAGGGGCTCGGACACGTACAGGCCCTGATCGGGGTTCAAGCGCCTGGCCGTGAGGCGGGACACGAGGTCGGCCTCGTCACCGTCCTCGGTGATGGTCAGGCACTCGGCGGGACAGACGTCGATGCAGGCGTCGCACTCGATGCACAGCCGCGCCCGGAAGACGGTCTGGATGTCGCAGTTGAGGCACCGCTCCACCTCGCGCGCCGTCTGCTCGGCGGAGAAGCCCAGCTCCACCTCGAGGTTCAACCGGGAGAAGCGCCTTGCCAGGTCGACGTGGTCCATCCGCTGGCGGTTGGCCGGGTTGAAGTCGTTGCTGTAGCTCCACTGGCTGATCCCCATCTTCTGGCTGACGAGGTTCATCCCATCCGGCAGCCGCTCGGTGACGGGGATCCCCTGGCAGTGGTTGTGGATGGAGATCGCGGCCTGGTGGGCGTGGGCGACCGCCCAGATGATGTTCTTCGGCCCCCAGGCCGAGTCCCCGCCGAAGAACACCCCCGGAAGGGTCGACTCCATCGTCACCTCGTCGACGATCGGGAGCTCCCACTCCCCGAACTCGAGACCGAGGTCCCTCTCGATCCAGGGAAAGGCGTTCTCCTGCCCGATCGCCAGGATGACGTCGTCGCAGGGCATGACCAGGTTGCCGACGACCCTCGAGTGCTCGGCCCGCTCGTCCCACTCGAGGATGTCGAACTCCATCCCCCTGAGCTTCCCGTCTTCGATCACGAAGCGCTTGGGAGCGTGGTTGACCAGTATCTCGACGCCCTCCTCCTCCGCGTCCTCGAGCTCCCAGGGCGAGGCCTTGAAGAAGCCTCGGGGCCGTCGAGCCATCACCTTGATGTCCTTGCCGCCGAGGCGTCGTGACGACCGGCAGCAGTCCATGGCGGTGTTTCCGACGCCGATGATGAGGACCCGCTCGCCAATGGAGTCGGTATGGCCGAAGGCGATCGACTCGAGCCAGTCGATCCCGATGTGGATCCTCGTCTCTCCGGTCTCCTCGTGACGACCGGGCAGGTCGAGCTCCTTGCCCCTGGGGGCGCCGCTGCCGACGAAGATCGCGTCGTAGCCTTCGGCGAGCAGTGCCCTGAGGCTCGTCACCGGCGAGCGATAGCGGATGTCGGCGCCCATGTCGAGTATGGCGCGGCACTCCTCGTCGAGCACCTCGGAGGGGAGCCGGAAGGCCGGGATGTTCGTCCGCATCAGGCCTCCCGGGGCGTCGTGCCGCTCGAAGATGGTTACCGAGTACCCGAGCGGCAGCAGGTCGTTCGCGACGGCGAGCGAGGCCGGTCCAGCCCCGATGCAGGCGACACGCTTGCCGTTCTTCTCACTCGGGCTTCGTGGAAGGCGGTCGCTAATGTCCCCTCGCAGGTCCGCGGTGACCCGCTTCAGCCGGCAGATCGCCACCGGCTCGCCGTCGACCCGAGCGCGCCGGCAGGCGGGCTCGCAGGGGCGGTCGCAGGTCCGACCGAGGATCCCCGGGAAGACGTTCGACTCCCGGTTGAGCAGGTAGGCGTCATCGTAGCGACCCTGCGCGATCAGCCGGATGTACTCCGGCACGTTGGTGTGCGCAGGGCAGGCCCACTGGCAGTCGACCACCCTGTGGTAGTACGACGGATCGTTGACGTCAGTCGGCCCCATTGCCGCCTCCCACCGCGCGCGGTGATCCTGCGCAACCGCTCGGCGGTCTCAACCATATCTCGACCTGGCGCCGATCCGGCACACTCCCCGAACGGGCGTGCAGGCCGAGCTCGCCAACGCCCGAGGGGCGGCGTCCGGCCCACCTGAGGCGCAGGCGACCCAGGGGCCCGGCGCGATACCGTCGCCCCGTGCGCTTCAGCCTCTGGCCGAGCAGCTCGCAGACCTGGGCGGACCTCCAGGACGCGGCCTCGCACGCCGCGGAGACCGGCTGGGACGGCGTCTGGCTCGCCGACCACTTCATGCCGAACACGACCTCCGGCGAGGGGCCCGTGCTCGAGTGCTTCACGGTCCTCGCCGGGCTGGCGACGACCATCCCTCGAGTCCGGCTGGGCTCGCTCGTGGCCGGCAACACCTACCGGCATCCGGCCGTGCTCGCCAAGGCCGCGGCGACCCTCGACCACCTGAGCGGGGGCCGGGCGGTGCTCGGCCTCGGCGCGGGTTGGCAGGAGAACGAGCACCGTGCCTACGGCATAGAGCTCCCCGACGTCAAGGGGCGCCTCGGACGGCTCGAGGAGGCGTGCGAGGTCCTGCGCCGGCTACTCGACGACGAGCGCACGAGCTTCACCGGCCGCTACTACCGCCTGGTCGACGCACCGCTGCAGCCGAAGCCGGTGCAGGCCCACCTGCCCCTGCTCGTCGGGGGCGGGGGCGAGCGGGTGACGCTCCGCATCGCTGCCCGGTGGGCCGACGAGTGGAACACCTGGGGCACCCCCGACCACCTCGCCGCAAAGGCCCAGGTCCTCGACCGGCATTGCGAGGCCGTCGGGCGCGACCCGAAGGAGATCACGAGGTCGGCTCAGGTCATCGTCTACCTCGACGCCCGGGGCCAGCAGGTCGACCGGCCGATGCCGAAGGTGTCCGGCTCGGTAGCCCAGCTCCAGGACCTGATGGGCGCCTACCTCGAGGC